>JBAZZE010000007.1:0-55105 GCA_041658955.1 Candidatus Shapirobacteria bacterium | reverse complement strand
ATCGCCTTTGGTAGGATGGTAAAATTGTATCATGATTACGATACCAAAGAAAGTTGAGTACAGTATTATTCTTATAGCCTTTTTGGCAAAAAGAGGCCAAGGTACGGTGTCTTTGACACATGTATCTAAGAAGTTAATGCTACCTTACAGGTTCCTCGGACAACTGGCTTCTAAGTTAAAAGAAGCCGGAATAGTTACTAGTCGAGAAGGCAAGAGCGGGGGATATGAATTAGTTGAAGGTTGGGAAAAGCGGAACTTGTACGATCTGATGGAGGCTTTGGGGGAAAACAAACGAATGGTAAAGTGTTTGGGGGACGGTGAATGTAGTCGGGCGGCAGATTGTGATCTTCGTAAGATTTGGAACAAAGTAGAAAAGAATTTTATTGATCAGTTAAAACAAATTAAGTTAGAAGAAATTTAAAAATAAATATGGCCAAAAAACAATACATAACTGAGAATACCCTGATCGCTGAAGTAGTTGATAGATATCCGGATATCGCGGAAATATTAACTGAAGACTATGGTTTTCATTGCGTTAGTTGCTTTGCTGCAGAGATGGAAACCATTGGTATGGGTGCTGGTGGACATGGAATGACTGAAGAAGAAGTTTCAACAATGTTGGTAAAACTTAATGAGCTAATTGAGAAAGACGAAAAGAAGAAAAAGTAATATCGCTTTTTATTCGAAATTCTTGTAAACACTTTTTTAAATCAAGTGAATGTGTCAACACGTTCAACTTCGTTAAAAAATGATTGCTGCGAATTTCTTTATAAAAATAATAAGATGTAAAAGAAAAACCCCTCCGAAAGTATCGGAGGGGTTTTGATTATCAGGGCAGTTTAGTCTTTGAGATCGACTATCTTACAAGCTTTACCGACTGCTGTACAATCTTTACCGGCTGGGGCGGAGAGCAGGGGACATTTTAGTCCAGCTCTTTGAGCGACACAGTTGGTGCCACACCAGATGCAGGATAATTCGGTTCTGGTGGGAACTAGAGTTACTTTTGGATTAACCGTGACTCGTGGAGCTAAAGTGGTCTTTGGTTTGGGAACGCATCTACCAAAGGCAAGCCACTGGGGTTGAGTGTCAGTGGAGGTTGTCCGACCAATTTTGTCCAAGGCAACTGGTATAAGACAGGTTTCATTGTCATTGCAGTCCTTATCACCGGTACAGTGTTTTGGTTCTTCAGGACGACCGGTTGGTTTTTCAGGATTCCGACAGACACTGTGACCTTCGCAAGCTTTGCGGGCAAGTTCTTTAAGAAGACTGACTCTGACACAAGAACTGTTTGGTGAAGAAACAGTGCCTTCTTTGCCATCATAACAGGAATACTTGGCAGAGGTATAACTAGGCTCTTGGTACATTAATGGTTGGACCTTTGATCCAGTGGGAACTAATGAAGTCTTACAGGCAGTACCAACTGAGAAATTGTTGACACCATATTTACAGACTGAAGTGGGAATAGGTCCACCGGTGATGGTGGGACAAAATTGACCAGTTAATTTAAAAAGGTCACCACAAATTCCACTTAGACCTCCATTGTCAGGACGAGCATCAAATGGTTGTTCGCCTTCGGCTTGTCCGGGGGCGGTTGAATTGTCTGCAGATCCAGTGACCATTTGGTCATCTTTACCACGAAGACAGTAGTTGTTAAATAAACCTTTAACTTCGCCACAAATTTTACTTTCTACCGGTCGGGCAACGATGGTAGGTTTAACTGGGGGGACTGAACCACCATAACCTGCGGAAGTCGTTTCACCAAGCACTCCACTTTGATTGAGAGAGAGAAAGGTGCTGACTACAGCTAAGGTGAGGACAGACAGAGAGAGGGCTAATACGGTTGATTTATGTGAATCCATTCACTTTTATAATAGTTAACTATAAAAATCTACCAGTCTTTGGGGATGGAAGTCAAGTAAAATGTTAGAGTATCGTCTTGAGGATGAACTTAACTGTAGGATTGAGGATGACACTAATTAGGTTGGAACCTTGAAAGGGTAGGAAAAGGGCGAGGGCAAGAATAATGACACCATACTGGTCAAAAGCTTGCTGCCAACGGAGTGAGTGTTCCTCGGGAAGCAAATTTAATAAAATTTTTGAACCATCTAGTGGTGGCAATGGAATTAGATTGAAGACAGCTAGAACAACATTGGTCTGGATGAATATATAGAAAATAGGGATGGGGAAAAAGCGAATAATTAGAGCAAAAACTACGGCTAGGAGTAGGTTGCTGAATGGTCCAGCCAGTGCTACATAGATTTCTTCGCGCTTACTCAAATTGTAAGGATCAATAGGAACTGGTTTACCCCAACCAAAATGAACAAAGAAAAGCATGAGAGTTCCTAGTGGATCGAGGTGGGCCAAAGGATTGAGAGTGACTCGACCGAAAGAGCGGGGAGTTGGATCACCAAAATGATCGGCCACAAATGCATGAGAAAATTCGTGGATAGTGATCGCAATAATCAGTCCAACAAAGAAAATTAAGCCCTCCAAAAGTCCAATATCCATGTTATAGTATAACCCATGAGAACATGTAGCTTGTGTGGTAAAGGTACTTCCATAGGTCGTAACCGCTCCCACGCCCAAAACCGAACATCGAGAACTTATAAGGCAAATATACACAAAGTAAGCTTGCTAGTCGGCACCACTAAGGTCGGCGGTAACTTTTGTAGTAAGTGTCTAAAATCCCTGAAGAGGGAAGTAAAACAAAAAACGGCACTTGTTTAGGGTGCCGTTTAATGATTTAAGAAGATCTACTTTTTCTTAGCTTTTTTGACGGTCTTTTTCTTAGCGACTTTCTTAACAGCTTTTTTAGCGACTTTCTTCTTAACGACTTTTTTGACGGCTTTCTTTTTTACTGGCATAATTTTTATTCCTCCTTTAAGAAAATTAAATAGAAAAATGGATACTTTGTCAAAAAAAATTATCCAATCACTTAGGCGTTTATTACTGTTTTTAAGATCAAAAAGTAACTAAAAATAAAATTATTTTTATTTTATTACTTTTAAAAAGTATCGTATATACAGGCAGTATTTGAATTATGTTTTTTTATCTGATAGAAAATAGTGTGATGAAATCTCAGACCAAAAAGTAGACTTTTTGCCTTCGATCTGGACTTTTTCTAATTCGATAGTACCGTTTTTTTTAGTAAAGGAAAAAATCTTCATAGTTAGTTTTGGCCCTGTTTTTGGATAAACAAAGGTCCAGACTCCGGGCCAAGGGAGAAGAGCTCGGATTTTTTTGTCTAAAACTACGGCAAATTCTGGGTCTGATAACTTTTTTGAGTCGATAAAACCGTCATCTTTGGTGAGCTGGCGGGCATAAAAACCAGAACCGGACTGGGGAAGTGGAGCAATGTTTCCAGCAATAATCTCTTGTAGGGTACTGATAATCAGATCAGCACCGAGTTCGTAAAGTGATGAATAAAGTGATTCTTTGGTATCAGAAGGAAGAAGTGGCTGGCTGAGTTGGGTGATTAGATCGCCTTTATCAAATTTTGAGGACATTTTGATTAGAGAGACACCAATAGTTTCTTCGCCATTAAGAATGGCCCACTCGACGGGGAATCGTCCGGCATATTGGGGGAGAAGAGAGGGGTGGAAGTTTATAGGCATTACTTTGGGAAGGCTAAGCCACTTGTCAGGAATTAGAGCACCAAAACCAGCCACGATAATAAAATCTGGCTGAGAGATGTTGGGTATAGTTGATAAATCTTCGAGAGGAAATAAAGGAAGACTTTTTTCTTGGGCATAGTCGTGGACAGCAGTGGTGGTCATCATGCCTCGATCGCCTTTACGAGGTGGGGTAGTGACAACCCCCAGAACCTTAAAACCAGGATTCTCATGGAGTCGTTTTAATATTTGAACGGAATATTGTTGAAATGAGCCGAAGAATACAACTGAAATCATACTCAATTATAGCTTTTTTGGTAAAATCAGTCATGCGGAAGATAGTCTTCTATCCAAATGAGATCCTGAGAGTTGAGACTAAGGATATCAATAGTGTCGATGAGAAGCTCCAAGTCGATGTCGATGAACTGATGTGGGCATTACAAAAGGAGAAAGACCATGCGGCAGGTTTAGCGGCGGTTCAAGTTGGTTTGGATCGGCGGTTTTTTGGTTTGGTAACTGGACAGAAAAGAAATTTGCAAATTTTTATTAATCCCCGAGTAGTCAAAACATTTGGTCAAAAATTACGACCAATTATGACTTTTGATGATGGAGCTCAGGAAGATTTTTTGGAAGGGTGTTTGTCTTTCCCGGGTTTGTTTGGAACTGTTAAGCGGTATTTGCGAATTGAAGCCGAGTGGGAAGAGTTGAGAAACAAAAAATTAGAGCGTAAGAGTAAAGTGTTGGAAGGAATCGAGGCCATTGCTTATCAGCATGAACTAGATCATCTGAACGGAATTCTATTTATTGATCATATTAAAGAAGAGGGTGGTGAATTGTACATGTGGGAAGGAGATCGTAAAAAGCGGGTTGATATCAATCAGGTGGTGGAAGAAGAAATAAAGTATGGGAAAAAGTAAGAAATTATTTAAAGTGGTGGTGTTTGGGCCAATTGAATCAGAAAAGATTATTCGAAAGACTATCGAAAAGTTAGCCGTGGGTAGAATCGGTAAATATAGCGGTTGGACTTTTTGTTCATACGGAATAACTCGGGTAAGGGCAATGCCTGGGGCTAATCCAGCCAAAGGGCAGGTGGGAAAGATTGAAAAAATTAAAGAATTTCGGATGGAGACAGCCTGTTTTGAAACTGAAAAAAATAAGCTGATTGAGGCGATAAAATCGGTTCATCCTTACGAAGTGGTACCAATCGATGTCTTCGAAGTGGTTGGGGTAAAATAAATGATGGCTAAGTTGGAAATGAATATTCAGCTAGCGGCTGGTGAGTTGATTGCCATGAGTCAGTCAGGCAGGAATCTCGATGAAAAGGCTTATCAGGAAGTTTATAACCGTTACTTAATAAGAGAGGATCAGCTTGAAGTACTATTTGGGATGGTTGACTTGGAAATTTTTCGAAGAATTCCGGGATTTAGTGATACCTTGTATGAAGGACCGACTCGAAGACAGTGACTATTTTTGGGTAGATGACTGAGTGGCGATTCTCGCCAAGTAATCGGTGGCTTGAATATTTTGGGGAGTAATTGACAGAGTTTTTTGAAACATGTCTTTGGATTCCTGATATTTTTTTTGTTGATAATAAATCTCACCAAGAGCAAAACTAGCGTGGTCGTAGTTTGGTTTGAGGGTAAGGGCCTGTTGGTAATTGGTTACGGCTGAATCCATCTCGGAGATATTTTGATAGAACTTGGCTAGAAGATAAAAAGAAGAGGCATCGGTTGGAGCGAGACGGGTAGCTTTGGTGAGAGCATCAAGTGTATAAACATAATACTGGGAATCAAGAAGGGAAAGAAAATAATAGCCCTGGGCCCGTTCTTTCCAAAGATTGAGATTAAAAGGGGAGATGGTAATGGCGGCATCGAGTGCCTTGATGACATGAGGAATTTGGGATTTGTCTTTGGTAGAAACAGAAGATTCAGCCAATAGTAAGGCGTATTTACTTAGATAGATTGGCTCGTCGGGACGAAAGTTGAGGGCATATTTTAGGTCCATTAAAGATTGACGATGATAAGCGATATCGGCTAAAAAGTAGGCAGATAGTCTGGCAAGCAAAGAAAGAAAAAGTATCACGGTAGCGATAATTGCGACTACTTGAACTGGTTTATTTCTGGAAAAAAAGTTGGGAATTGGTGAATTAGGTAGTTCTGAATCTGGTTTGAGAAATAAAAGGGGTAAGAGGAAAAAATAAAGTGAAGTAGCAACGACAGAAAAACCAGCAAAGTTGGTAATTAAAATAGAAATAAAAGCGGTAAGTAAAGCAGGGCTACTAACTAAAGAGGCGAGCATAAAACCAATTAAGACAAGATAGCTAACAAAACCAAAAGTACCTGACGTGGCAAGATAATTGAGGTATTCGTTATGAGCTTTATTGTAAATAAAATTCCACTCGGAGGTCAGATTGTGGCTAGCCGGTCGGGTCCAGTAATAACTAAAAGCAAAGGTCTCAGGACCAGTACCAAAAAGGGGGAATTGTCGCCAAAGATCTATGCTTCCTTGCCAAACTATTTTACGAATGTCCTCGCTGGGGGTGATTAAAAGAGGGGCAGATTCAGTCGGTGGAGAAGGCATAATTGGTGATGGAAAGAGTTTGTCTTTGATAGGGTTAGTTATAGATAAAGAAAGGATTAAGCTGATAATCAGACTGCCGATTAGGGGAAAAATTTGATGTCGACGGTTTTTTATCAAATGTATCAAACTATATATACCTAATGCGACCAGTCCGGCAATGATACCTGACTTGGATTTGGTAAAAAGTAGACATAGATAGAAGTTGGTAAACAAGAAAAGGAAAAGAAAACGGAGAGAGGAACGGGTGGTTAAAAAGCGATCGAGAGCTAGGGGAAGAAGTATACAAAGGTAAGCGGCTAGCCAGTTGGGTTGTCCAAGAGTACTAAATACCCGGGACTGGACATCCTGAACCCAAAAACCCTTGTCGACACCAAAGTGTTCGAGGATGCCATAGGAGGAAACAATAAATCCGGTAAAAAGTGAAACAGAGATCATTCGGTTGATAAGTTGGGGTGTGCGATAGATAGAAAAAACTAGAAATATGACTGAATATGAAAGCAATGATAATAAGCCACCGTTGAGACGGGAATAGTAACCAAAGATAGAGGTGTGTGTGTCGATGCTGAAGAAGGTAGAGACTAATTGGGAAAGTACGAAAATAATTAGTGGCCAAAAAAGAATATTTTTGCGGATAAGGGGGGATTGACCTTTGAAATAATTAAATAAATGAGAAACAAGCAGTAACAAACTAATCAGATATACCGAATACATCTTGGGAACTTCAAAAAATTCAGAATTTGCCAAGTTGAGAATTAGGGGAACGATCAGAACTAGTGCGGTAAATGAAAAATTGATCATGAGTGGTATCAATAGGTATTATATAATTTTGTATGAGCTTCCTAAAGACGGTTAAGTCAAAGATGATGGGGACGATGACAAATTTTTATTGGGATATCGGAGTTGACTTGGGAACTAGTAATACATTATTACTTTTAAATGAGCGGGGTATTGTCGTCGATGAACCGACGATGATTGCTCGGTTAAAAAAGAAACGATGGACAGGACTTTCGGCACCAAAATGGGCCGGAAATAAGATAGTGGCATATGGTTACAAAGCCAAAGAAATGCTTAATCGGGAACCTGCTCAGATTGAAGTGGTTAGCCCGATTAAGAACGGAATTATTTCAGATCTAGAGGCATTGGAAGCACTGGTGTCGTACTACTTGAAACTTATATATGAAATTCCCAGTCGATATCCAAAAATTTTTAAACCGAGGGTAATTGTGTCGGTGCCGGGATCAATTACTGATGTCCAGAAAAGAGCTGTAAAATCGGTGTTTTTGACATCTGGTGCCAGTGAAGTAGTTCTGATCGAGGGTTTGGTATTGGCGGCAGTGGGAGTGGGGTTACCTGCCAAAAAGAATTCGGGAACGATGATAGTTGATGTGGGAGGGGGGAAAACTGAAGTAGGGGTAATCTCGATGGGCGGGGTGGTAGTGGGAAAAGGGATTAAGACTTCAAGTGGCGACTTTGATATAGCGATAATCAACTATATAAGAATGAAATACAGCTTATTAATTGGGCAAACAACCGCAGAACGGGCCAAAATTGAACTGGGTAACGTGGGTGAACCAAATAAATCGTTAAAAGAAATGGTGATTAGGGGAAGAGACCTGGAAACTGGGTTACCCAAGTCGGTAAAAATTAATGAAAATGAAATACGAGAAGCAGTTATATTTGAAGTCCAAAAATTAATTAAACTAATCAAAGAAGAATTGGATGAAACTCCACCGGAATTGATGGATGATATTTTGAAAAGGGGAATTGTGATGGTGGGTAATGGTTCGAAGTTGCATGGACTAGATCGGTTGGTAGAAAAAGAAACTAAAATTACTACTCAAAGAGCCGATGAAGCGGGATTGTGCATTATCAAGGGTTGTGGGAGATTAATGGAAGACAGATATTTGTTAGAAAGTATTCGACTGGTAACTGGATAATGGGACATAATGAAAATCATGACTGGCAGTATTGGCTGGTCAACTGGGGGTTATTGACTACTTTTGGGATTTTGCTGGTAGCAGTGATTCGAATGTCGGTTATTAGAGGTGGTTATTACCGTGGATTGGCATTTGAGAATAAAATTGTCGAGACAACTTTGCCAGCCGGCAGAGGGGATATCAAAGATAGGAAAGGAAGAATGGTGGCTAAAAGTGTCTACCAGTTTTTTGAAACCGAAAATGGCGAGAAAAAATTTGTTAATAGTGGTGATTATGATGGATCAAAGTTTGAAGGAAAAGATAGATTGTGGGAGATAAAACGGCAATATAATTATAAGGAAAGTATGGGATTAATTACTGGTTATGTCGGTCTGGCTGACGGAGGAGAGGTGGGGGTTGAGCGTTGCGGAGGACTGAAACTCGGATCGGAAGATGTCATTGGTCGGGGTGGAGTGGAGGAATATTTGGATTGTGACTTACGGGGAGTAGCAGGACGGAGGTTGGTAGAAGTTGACGCTAAAGGCAAATATGTACGGGAACTGGGACGGGAAGAACCGACAGTGGGTAAAACAATTGAACTGAGTATTGATGCTTATTGGCAAGATAAAATTTATCAAATTTTAAATGGTAGAAAAGCGACGGTGATTATCAGTGAACCGCAGACGGGAAAAATTTTAAGCTTGGTGTCTTCACCATCAATTGATGCTAACGCATTTTCGTATCTGGTCGATAATAAAATGATCAAGTCGTATCTTGAAGATACTCAAAATCTGCCACTTCTAAATCGATCAATAGCGACTAGATATCACCCAGGAAGTGTTTTTAAACTGGTGTTGGCAACAGCAGGACTGGAGGAAAAAGCAGTCGATAAAAGTACAACCATAGAAGATACGGGGGTTATTAAGGTTGGAGATTATAGCTTTAATAACTGGTTGTGGACTAAAAGAGGTGGAACAGATGGTATGGTAGATATTGTTAAAGCCTTAAAGAGAAGTAATGATATTTATTTTTATAAATTGGGCGAATTACTCGGTGTGGACAAAATTCATAAATGGGCGGGGAAGTTTGGTTATGGTGAAAAAACTGGAATAGAACTGGCAGGCGAACTACCGGGAATTAATCCAACTGATCAATGGAAACGAGATACTAAGGGAGATCGGTGGTACTTAGGGGACACTTACCACCTGGCTATTGGTCAAGGGTTTTTGGGGGTGACACCACTACAAGTAAATCAAAGTACAAATGTTATCGCTAATAATGGTACTAAATGTAAGATGAGTGTTCTTAAAAATAGTAAAGTTAATTGCGAGTCTTTGGGAATTAAGAGAAATACTATCGATACTATTAGAGAGGGGATGATTGAGGCATGTCACACTGGAGGTACTGCTTGGCCACTGTTTAATTTCAAAACGAAAATTGCTTGTAAAACCGGAACGGCTGAAGTGGGGGATGGAAGTAAAGATACTCATGCTTGGTTGACGGCTTTTGCTCCCGCTGATAATCCAGAAATTTCGATTACAGTGATGGTTGAAAGAGGTGGTGAGGGGTCAGACGTCGCCGCACCAATTGTGGGAGATATATTAAAAGAATGGTTTAACGAGCCAAACACGACAGTGCCTCGACCAGTGGTATCGCCTACTAATTAATCTGGTTGGACAGAGTCGAGAAATGATTGAGGAATAGCCGCTATTTGGTTAGGATCATGGCGACCGCCACGATTACGGGGACAAATCTCATCATATAATCCGGGTCTAAAATGGAGACTATCGACACCAATATGGACTCCATGGGCAGCATCAAGATCGACTCGAACCATGATATTGTGGGTGCCAATGACTTTTAGACAATGGATGCATGTGGCGTTTTCAACATAAGCAGTAGACATTTGGGGATTGTAGCACAGGATAAAAAAGAAACATGCCTACTTAATTTTAGGCCCAGCCAAACATGCCACCAAAAGTATCGGGGGCGTGGGAGTGATCTTGGGATGGATTGCGTGAGCAAACCATGTTGGCATGTGAATCGATCTCAATCGGACCAAAAGATTCATGAGCCAAAATTTTTCCAAAAGGTAAACGAGGAGTTCTTAGAGTAACTTCTGTTCGATAGATTGGCAGACCGCAATGACCACAGTTTATGGTTTGAATTGATTTGGTTTCAACATACTGTATGTTCATATTGCCTATTATACCATTATTATTAAGATTAGAATTTAAATTTATTTTTGAATTGTTAGCTGAGTAAAAAAATAATGCTAAAAATATGGTGTGATATGATATCGGTCATGACTGTACAGGTGAAGGGTGCTTGGTTAAAAGGTACGTTTGTGGCTTGACAGTTAATATATAGATGGCAGACAATGAACAAGTTTAAAACGATATGAAGAACCTTCTAATAGTCGAGTCACCGACAAAAGCACGAACAATTGGGAAATATTTGGGAGCAGATTTTGAGGTACTAGCTACGGTGGGACACTTGCGAGACTTGCCAAAAAGCAAAATGGGAGTGGATCTAAAGCATGATTTTGAAATTGATTATCAGATTGATGCTGAAAAAAAGAAAGTAGTGAGTAGCCTAATATCAGCCGCGGCTAAGGCAACAAATATTTATCTAGCTACCGACCCTGATCGCGAAGGAGAAGCTATCGCTTGGCATGTGGATTGGATTTTGAAAAATCCAGAAACAGTCCGTAAGTCAGCCAAATCGAAAAAAGAAATTAAAACTTCAAGAATTTCATTTCACGAAATCACCAAAGCGGCGGTTGAAGAAGCGCTTTTAAATGCTCGGGAAGTGGATATGAACTTGGTGGATGCTCAACAGGGCCGAAGGGTGTTGGACCGAGTAGTGGGTTATTCATTATCACCGGTACTTTGGAAAAAGGTTCGACGAGGGTTATCGGCGGGAAGAGTCCAGAGTGTAGCATTGCGGTTGATAGTGGAAAGAGAAAAAGAAATCGAAAAATTTGTTAGAGAGAAGTTTTTTAAGGTATGGGTCGATCTGGGTTTTCGGGCTGACCTTTTTAAGGTTGATGATAAAAGTGCCTATATTTCAGACAAAATAAAATTATTTGATGGTGAATATTCTTATACTAAATCAATATTTAGTACTCGAGAAGAAGTGGATAAGTTTGTCGGTGAGCTGACAACGGATTTTGTGGTATCGAACCTTAATGAACGAGAAACAACTCGACATCCATTGCCACCATATACCACCTCAAAGCTTCAACAAGCTGGAGGCAGAAGATTTGGTTGGTCAGGAAAGCAGACAATGACACTAGCCCAGCGATTGTATGAAAGAGGTTTGATTACTTATCATCGGACTGATTCTGTTAATTTGTCAGTTAAAGCAATCGAGGATTTTAGAAAATATATTTCTAAAGAATTTGGTATTGATTACGTTGCTGAAAAGGTGAGGGTGTTTAAAAATACTTCTAAGAATGCTCAGGAAGCTCACGAAGCCATCCGACCTACTAGTGTGGCCAATAAGAGTCCTGATGGGTTAGATGCTAAAGAGCTAAAGTTGTATCAACTCATTTGGAAAAGGGCCGTAGCGACTCAGGCTGCCAGTGCAAAATTGAAAAATACTACCGCTATATTTACCAATGGTAGGGCGCAATTTAAGTCGATCGGAGTAAGTATGTTGTTCGATGGTTTTTTGAAAATTGCTGAGGAGAAATTTGAAGAAGAAGTGTTGCCGCTAATGAAAGAAGGAGAGGTGATTAAGAGCCAAAAGGTAACCGTTGAGGAAAGTGAAACCAATCCGCCTCCACGTTATTCGGATGCATCTCTGGTTCAGTCTTTGGAAAAACAAGGAATTGGTCGACCTTCAACTTATGCCTCGATTATTTCGACAATTTTATCGAGACAATATGTGGAGCGGGATGAAGGAAAGTACCACCCAACAGCTTTAGGGGTGGCGGTAGTCGAGTTTTTGGTTAAGAACTTTTTAAATATAGTATCGTTACCATTTACTGCCGAAATGGAAGAAGAGCTGGATCAAGTAGCCATGGGTAAAGTGAATTGGAAGAAAATGATGAGAAAGTTTTGGGATAAGTTTGAAGGTGAAGTTAAAAGTGTGGAGCAGACGGCCGATAGGGTTAAGGTGGCTGTAGAAAAGACGGGTGAAAAATGTCCGGACTGTAAGGAAGGGGATTTGGTTATCCGACTGGGTCGGTTTGGAAAATTTGTATCATGTGATCGGTTCCCAGATTGTAAATACACTGCTCAGTACAAAGAAGCGGCAGGGTTTATGTGCCCAACTTGTGGTAAAGAGGGAGTGGTACGCAAAACTAAGACAGGGCGCAAATTTTACGGCTGTTCGGACTACCCCAACTGTAAATGGGCAGGTTGGAAGAAACCTTAGGGCTTGGGTACAGTATGAGTGTAAGCACCTGACGATTTTCGGACTTGAAGGACAGTCATTGTACCATCAGCTGGGGGAATAATTTTTTCTGTTGGGAGCGTATTTCTGGCTTGCCACTCTTGTAAGGCTCGTTCCAGATCGGCTGGTACAGGATATTGCTTACGAGTAGGCATTTGATCGGCGTTTAGTGTCATATTACTTATTACGTGATAATGGTAGCGATATTAAATCATCTCCGGTGGCTAATTGGTACTGTTTACCCAAGTCAAAACGAGTGGTGACGCCGGTGATGGGTGAGGTGACTTCTTTATAAAATGATTTTGACATAATTATATATTAAATTATAAGCTGTTAAGATCGACACGTTTACTTTGATAAGTACGGGCGATAGCGGCACGGAGTTCAATAGGGGTATCGACTGAAGTCGCAGCAGCGTAAATACGTTGGTTTTGGGATAAAGTATTAAGATTTTCTAATCCAGGAATTCTTTCTGACATTGAATATTTAATTAGTAATAATTAAATATAGGCTAGCTTATAATATATTGTCAAGGGGCAAATTTAAACTAACAAAGAGAATTAACCGACATCGACCATGTTGGGCAAAGGAGAGTTCTTTTTAGCATTGGCTCTAACTGTTGCTTGTCTTTCAATTATCCTAGCTTCACGCTCAGCTTCTTGATCGGCAATTTTTTTCTTTATATCACCTAAGTCTGGTTCTGGTTTTTGAAATACTCCGTTCGGATTAAGTGGATCAGCCATGATTTTTTTAGGTTCGGCAGCAGCGACAATGGCATCAGAATCTCTGATAATAGCTTCGACATTAAGAATTGGAGGTTCACCGTTTTTGCCCATTATTTTTTTTTGCCCCAACGTTCTTGGGAAATTCTAATTAGTTTTTCGCGTTGTTGGTTTTTACAATCAAGTGGTGGCAGTGACGTGGCGTAAAAGGGTTGGGTGGTCTCGGAATCGATGCTAAGTTTGCAGATCATTTGGTACTTACCGATCTTAACTAAGTCGTCGGCCGGGAATTTGGCACCAAATTCTTTCTGGAGAATGTAGGCATCTTGGTTACCAACTACAAAAGAGAGCATAGAACCGACATTTCCAAAAATGGCATCCTGAATAGTCCGGTCAAGTTGGCTCATATACTGATTGGCAATAATTAGGTTCAATTTGAACTTTCTAGCTTCGGAAAGAATCTTAATAAAGGCTTCGGTGGCAAAGTTTTGAAACTCGTCGACATAGAGATAGAAGTCGGAACGTTCGGCTTGGGCTTGAAAGACCCGGTTCATGGCTGATAGCTGAATTTGGGTGATAAGCATGGCTCCTAATAGAGCGGAGTTGTCTTCTCCTAGCTTACCAGTGGAAAGATCGGCAATCAAAATTTTCTTTTGATCCATGATGTCTTGAATATTGATCTTTGATTTGGGGTGAGCGATGGTATTTCTAATGTTGGTCGAAGCTATAAACTGGCCGACTTTGTTTAAAATAGGGGCGATGGCCTCGTTCTGGAATTTATCGTCCATTTTGTCAAACTCGTTTATCCAGAAATTCTTAAGTGTTTGGTTTTGGAGCCCAGAGACAACTTTTTGACGATAAGCTTTGTGAGTCAAAATTTCGACGATGTGGGTCATGTCACTTCCCGGAGTATTGACTAAGGTGAGAACAGCATTGCGTAAAATATGCTCAAGGCGGGGACCCCAGGAGACTTGACCATAAAGTTTTTTGAAAATCGAGATAACTCCTGAGGCTACTAATTCTTTTTGGGAGTCGTTTTGGGCTTCAAGAACATTAAGAGGGTAAACATATTCCGGATCGGCAGGATTGAAATAGCAACAATCGTTTACCCGATTAGAGGGAATGTAGTCAAGAATGGTGCTACAAAGATCGCCGTGGGGATCGATAATGGCCACACCTCGACCTTTGCGAATGTCATCGATGGCCATGTTGGCTATTAGGGTAGTTTTTCCAGTACCGGATTTTCCAATGATGTAAGTGTGTCGGCGGCGATCTTCACCTTCTTTGATACCAAAAATAGAGTCTTTGTTGCGGAATTCAGCTTTGGCAAAATAGGTGGTAGCTTGTTTTTGTTCTTCGGTGGCGCCATCAGCGACTGGTAGATTCTCTGGAGGATCAGCATAGAGTTTTTTACCCCAGGCGATGTTGGGTAGTTTGGTGAGGTTGTTGGGAAAATGCCATAGGACTGACATCTCTTCAGTATTTAGAACTTGGGTATTGATATTGATTTCCCGGTTGTAAATAGATTTGAGGATTTTTTTCTTAGTAAAAAATCCGGGGGAGATACCTCTAATAAAGTTGCCTCGGGGACTGGTATAAATTCCAAAAGAGGAGGAGACAGAAGCAATTAAGCCATGATTATTACTTAAAAGATTGACTTGGGCCAGAAGTCCGGGGAATTGAATTTTGGTTTCAAACACCATTTTGTCGGGGTGAGCTTGGCGGAAGCCTTTTTCTTTATCGACTAGGATTCCGTTTTGGATAATAGAAATGATACTTCCTTGCCAATTTTTGGGAGCATTACCTATTAATATTTGGTAGAGAAAAAAGTCTTTCGGGTTGAGGGACCGGGAAAGTGGAGCGAGTACTGAACTTAGTGGGTCGGTATCTTTGAAATCTTTGGCAGTTTTTAAAGGATAGGAATAAGGTCGGGCGAGAGCGAGTTGGGAAAAACTAATAGGTTCAGAAGTAGATTGGACGTATTTAAGAAGATAGTCGTCAGGTTCTTTGATGACGGCGTAAGGGTATTGGGCCAAGATTTGAGAACGGAAAAAATCAGCTGACTCGGTGGGAGTGGCAATTAGAAAGTGGACTTGAGAATCAAAAAGGGCTACCTCAAGAGAGGCAATTGTCGGTTTTTTGCCAGTTAATTTGTCCCAAAAAGAAAGTTTGGTATATTGGGTGAAATTTGAGAGTAGTGAGGACATCGACTCGAGAGTAGTCTCATTATCTTGGGGAAGACGAATTTCCATCAATTTAAAAGACGAAACAGCATTGTCGGGCATAAAATTAGTATAACAGTTAGGCGAAAAGAGTTATGAATTGATTGCCAAGGAATAGCGTCTACGTTTTCGAATTTAAATTTTGGTCGGTTATTTTGATTATATTCAGAAATCTAGAAAGATTATAGGTATTTAAATTATTTCAAAGTTAACCTAGGATGAGGCAATGGCAGTTATTAGAAGTGGGGGAAATGAGATATGGTGCGAGGTTTGTGAAACGTTGGCGGCTACTAGTTCAAGTGGAGTGGGGGAACCAGTAATAAATAGAGCAGATATTTGTGTGAACTTGACCGGGGAAAGGGGGGAGGCGTCGAGATTGTCGGCGCTTCGACCTGAGTTGGCTAGTTTGCCTAAGATGAGACTTTGTCACACACATTTGTCGCAACAAAGACGGAAGGATGGGGGAGAATGGGTAACAATTACTGACGCGTCAGCGATGTTGGCTCGAAGAGATAAAAAGGAAATGGAAAGTGCTCCGCCGCTAGTTCAGAGTGGTGATGGCACCGGATCAAGATTGGTAAATAAGTTAATGGAAAATTTGGGGGGTGGGGGATCGGATTCGAGTAGTCCTTATTTAATTTTAAGAAAACAAATAAAAAAATAAACAGTTACTAATACTAAACTGGTGGTAGTTTAGACCTAGTGAAATATATTACAGGTATATTAATTGTGTATTTTGCGTGGAGAATATGATATTATTTGCGCATTCGAAACAGCAGACCGCGACGTACCGTTGCGGTACGGAAACAGAGAATGCGGACTGTTAGTGTCGATTCCGGCTTTTTGCCGGGCACGTTAACAATCTGCATCAATATTTTTAAGAAAATTAATTAAAGATATTCCCGAGAAATCGGGGTATTTGGAAATTACCCATGAGTGAAATTGAACTAGTTCGTCAATAGTGGCGGGTTAATTCAATTTCACTCTGAGGTAGTGTAAGTTGAGTGAATAAAAATCATGTCGGAGGTGCGTTATTGAAGGAAATTAAGTAAGTAAGGGAAATGAGTAAGTGCATCGTTGTAAAGTCAAAGTCAAAACATCATGTCGAAATAGGAGCTTAGAAACAGAATGAAATCGAACTCAAGCAGTTCACAAGGAACGTTTGTAGACCCGATGCTGAAAATTGCGTCGGTGTTGTCTGTCAGCCACCCCTGCATGTCTGGTGGTGGAACCGATAACGATGAGGACTTCTGCGGCGGAGGCTGCGGTCGTCGTCTGTCTGCTCAGGAGAAGAAGATTGGTCTGTGCAGTCGGTGTCAGAAAAAGGATATCGGTGATACGGAAGATGCCGTTTCGTCCTTGTTCATGCCAACGATGGAGTTAGTTTTTGCTCCCGCGCCGCCGTCTTCGCTGGTTATGTTGACCTCGATCAGCCCGCAGTTTGCTCCGCAAATGGCAAAGAAGCGCTGTCCTGATGGCGACGGAGACAAGCTGAAAGCATCGGATTACCCCCGCGGCTGGAAATGCTCCAATCCGAAGTGCCGATACGCGAAGTACGGGTAGCTCCATGCCAGTTTGTTCGAATCCCAACTGCAAGTGTCAAAGCGATCTCGTTCATGCCTTCTTGACCTTGGTACAAGCTGCAAAGATTGGCCTATCACAAAGCAAAACCTGGCTGATCTGCAAAGCGTGCCGCACCAAGGCTCTTCGCCGCGACGAGACCACTGCTTAACGATCCTATGTGAGTAAAAAGTTCAGAGGTGGGGCAATCGCCCTACCTCTGAATCCATAGGAAACTCAACAAATCGCCGTAGTCGGCGACCAAATATGATGCAGATTGAATAGTTTTTATTTTCAACTCCCCTAAGTTAGTTTTTTTGACGGACATAATTGGATCAGCCACACATATATAACTAGTGTAATTCGCATAATTTGGTGGTATAAAACTGAAACATGGGAAAAGTCGCTTGTGAAGGTGTTACTAAAAAATGTGGTGCTAGTTATGGTGTACACACTTATACGGTTGAGTTGAAAGGAAGGGGACAAGGAAATAAAGTATTGTGTAGTTCATGCGCTTCGTTGATGGAACATGGTGGATATACTTTGACACAGTTAGCAGATATGCCAGAAGTCCGAAAGGTAAAAACTGAGTCGACACAAGGTGCTTCGTCGCCGGCAGCTTGGCAAAGTTGGATAGATAGAGATTAGTTTTGTCTTATAATTATTTGTTATTGTTGACAAATACGCATTGGCGGTGTATAAACGCGTATGTTGCAAAATGTGGCAAAGCGCTACAAAGTAGTACATCACAGAGTCCTAAATTCATGCCAGTTTTTGGCGTAATTTGAGGGCTTTTTTGGTTTCTATTGAGCAAATTATATGAAAATATGACTTTGCGAATAGAAGCACCTTAACAGCATAAGCAAAAATAAAGATTTTGGAACGATTCATTGAGAGCAGTGAATTACTGTTTTGAATGAATCGTTTCAAAATCTAAACTCTAGGAAAGGAGGATCTGCCCCATGGCAAAGAAATTGATTCAGGCCATGGTGGTGTTCGTTGTCCTCCTTGGTCAAATGTCGTTGTTCGTTGGACCTGCTAAAGCAGCACAGCTTATACAGTGTGATGCTAGCGGGAAGTGCGTAACACGAGTTGACTATTATGGAGCTCTATACACCGAGAATATTGAACATGGGTTCTCGCAACTTGGACAAGGTACAAACTCCTGGACGATTCCAGCAGGTGGTGCCCCTCAAAGTTTCGGAGCTCAAATCGGTAATCTTGGTGGAAGTGACTATCATACTTTATCAAAAGCTGATGGTTCTTTGATGCCGGCTCTTGGTGTTTGTGATGTGGCGGATCTCGTCCATTACGTCGCTGAGTTGAACGGTTTAAAAGACGCAGGCAGCGTTGATGGTCATGCTCCGATACCGGTTTTACCCGCGAACGATCACTATGCGAACAGCATATATCAGAACAACAATGGGACGTACGATCAAGACCTGTTGTTGACAAACCCTGGTAGTGAAGACGCGACAATCCGGTGGACTTTAGTCGATCACGTGTTAACAATCTGGGTGGAAAATGGGACACAGCCTGCAGCTCAAACTGTAGTAACTGATCCGACGCCTGTGGTTGTAGCACCAACTCCTGAGGTGGTGACTTATGATGAAAGAGGATGGCCGAGCAATTGGCAATTTCCCGTTCCTGGACAGCCAATAACTGTCGATTTCGGGGATCCCTCTTACGAAGCAAACCACTCTGGGATTGACATCGGCACGGGTACAAAACCAACTGCGGATATTCTGGCAGCGGGCGATGGAATCGTGACGATGGTTGAGGACGGGGGAATGGAGTTACAAAACTTGACGGTCTGCATATTCCATGGATGGGATGGCAACGGTAAACCCGTTTCCACAGTCTATGGTCACAACAGATGGCCGCAAGT
Organism: Candidatus Shapirobacteria bacterium; assembly: GCA_041658955.1. Taxonomy (GTDB): domain Bacteria; phylum Patescibacteriota; class Microgenomatia; order UBA12405; family UBA12405; genus UBA2283. The sequence goes on along the minus strand of JBAZZE010000007.1, from coordinate 36,205 downwards.
TGAGGTTGGTCAGGTAGTCAATAAGGGGCAAGTATTAGCAACATCGTATGTCTTCCAAAAAGAAGGCTTCGCAAACGGTGTGGCACAACCCCATCTGCATTTCATGTACGAAGAAAGTGAATCATGCAGCTACACGCCATCAACATTTAGGAATCCACTCAGTCTACCTGTGGTGGTAACTCGATGGGATGGAAGTAGTGTGACGACCGGATTGGCCCCGCAAAGCAGTGCTTCTCCTGAATCTGGCAAACCAGCGTTTGATCCGACAGTACTTCTGAAACCAGAAGTAGTAATTCCGTCGTTGTCGATACTGGTGATACTAGGTTTGATCCTAATTTTTGTGTTTATTTGGTTTTCCTCATCGGAGAATCAGGTGAAGGCAGGGATGTGGATCGTGGAGAAGATAAGTGCACGAGAAGAACGAAGGCAGAACAAAGCACGGGTATTAGCTGAAAGGCGAAATGCACCGGCTCCAGTTTGGAAGTTAGTGCTGAAGGAAGGCTATAGAATCGGGACAGCAGGATTTTTCTTTTTCCTGGTCTTGATTGTTATTGGACTTCCAGCAGCGGCGACTCTTCAGGCTCGACTTGGTTGGGAAAAATTCCTGAAAGATGGATGGTTCTTAATCCCGGCTAAGGTGTTCGTTCTTTTTGTGGTTGCGCTGGTTTTTGACTGGGTCAGGTCGGTTGTGCGAAAGCATAAACAGGCTCGGGATCCGAAAGCAGCGCCAGGCACGACGATCGTGGTGTACAAGGAGAGGCCGCAAAAGAAAGCTGGCTGCTTCCTAGTCATCATTGGTCTAATCTTACTGGTAACTGCGGGCTTATATTGGTGGCAAGTACGACCTGTTTTTATCAACATCGAGTCAGATTCAGCTTCGGTCCAAGCGTGGACAGCTGACCTTGATAAGGTTGTTGAGATTGCCAACCAATGGGGCTGGGGAATTACTTCTCCAGGTCAGAAGCTGGGTGAATGGGCTATGGGCGCGTATAAGTTGAGGCAAAACCTCGACATTGCGACGATCGTGGCGGCTATTCTAGGTTTAGGGATGTTGTTAAGCTCGTTCTCAAAACGACTTTTCTCCCTAGCTCTAGTTACAGCTGTTGTGGTTGGTGCGATATACGTCTATGGTTCGAAATACATTCAAGCTAGTGACCCCACCGTAACAACAAACCCACCATCAGGAGAGACTCTGATCACAACTCCTGTTCTACCCAACTTACCTGAAATGCCTGGGATTGCAGAACAACAGCCTCCGGCAACATCTGGAGAACTGCACTTGTCCTGTGATTTCAACGCCATTGAAGCTGGTTTGGGACCTGCCAACATCACTTGTGATGCAAATGGCTACCCGACATTCCCGATCCGTTACTGGAATGGGAATAGTTACCAGTTTTATATTGAGCCAAAAGTGCTCAATGCATCGATAAGCGCTGCCAAAGGGAACGATTCCTTAGCGTTGTTGATGTTGGCTGTGGCAAATAGTGAATCGTCAAGTTACAACTCGGCGGTTTGCTCGGGAGTAGGTGCCTGTGGAACTTGGCAATTCATGCCTGGAACCTGGACATCATACGCTCCTGCAGGTTATGGGGATCCATCTTATCGGTATGATACTAATATCCAAGCAATTGGTGCTGCTGCCTTAATCGGTGACGGTGCTAATGGATATGGTGGAATGAGGTTATACACGAAGTTGGACCGTCAGTCGTTCGTTGACTGTTTCTACGGTCGAACCTGTGCAACTTGGAACCAGCACGAGCCTCAAGCCGACTATGTTTTCCGGCTATGGACCGCGCTAAAAGTTGCTGCAGGACTTCAATAAGATCAATACCCAGAAGCACTAACTCTGGCACCTCTGATCCCCGGAAGTTTACAGAATGTAAGACGACTAAGCTATGCTAAATAGCGTTCTGTTCCGGGTGTTTTACCACTAGGGTTCTTAGCGAGAAGAACAAGGAATCTGATAACTAGTGGATCAATAATGAAAGGAGAATACTACAATGCCTTTTGATCCCACCGAGATCGTAACAACCATCGTAGGATGGGGAATTGCGCTCTTATCAATCCCTGTTGTGTACATCGCAGTGCTTTTCTGGCTGTTCAAGCGCGCACACAAGGATGCAGGACAAATGATGGCCAATGGGTTCTGGAAGCAATTCTGGGCAAACACCCTGACCTACCCCGCAGCACTATTGTGGATGTTGGTCTGGATTTTAGCTCTGCTCATGCTCCGAATCTTTGGACCGTTACTCTATGTCCTCGCCGTGTCGGTCATCAAAAGCTTCCTGTCAATGACACTGCCGTCATGGGACAATATCCAGCCGTTCAATTGGGATATCCCTTTACCGCAGTGGCTTGTCGGAGGCTAGACCTTCAACTCCAAAGGAGAGACTTGATCTCGCTATCAGATCTCTCCTTCCTATTGTTTTGCTTATGCGTGAGTTTATCTCATTCGGTGGGGGGCTCCTTTAGCCCCCACCGCGGTGAGATAGACTTGGATATATACCGAATATTATCGGTACTGATGAGCCAGTGATGGCGAAATATCCATTGTGATATAATAAAAATTATTTGTTACTTATCGAATACATATGGCAATCGTTGTAGTCGGTGGTGGTTCTCCCAAAGAAGGAGCACCCAAACCCGCAGAAGTTGTTAAGAAAGTTGACGCCCCAGCTAGTGGTGGTGGAAATAATGGACTGGTTATTTTGACTGAAGAAAGGCGAAAACAACCGGTACAACCTGGGATGATGGATGACATGGCAATGGGTATGCGACAGGCACTGGGTGAGGGTGAAATCTACATTGCCGGCAACCCATTAATGGAATTAGGAAATGGATATGCTGATGGATTAGTAAAAGTAGTAACAGGTGCATTGAATACTGCGAGTAATACCGTAAAAGGTGGTAAGGCAGTTTTAAGAGTCGGTATGGAACAAGCGATCGAAAATGGTGCCTCAGATGCTCAAAGATTAGGTTTTCGTGAAGGTGGTTTTGCTGGTTTGGTCGGAGCTACTATTGTAGAAGGTAGTGTCAGGAAATTAGCAACTATGGTTAGAAACCGCAGAGAAAAGAAACAAAAATAATCGTCCATAATTATAAATTATGACTCAATAACATGGCTATAATTGTAGGAGATCGACTAACAGATAAGCCACTAATACTTAGTGGTCAATCTAATGCCAATGAGTCAGGAATAGTGTTGGTTGGTGGTAATGGCAGTGGCGGTGATAATCAGACAATAATTTTAAGAGGCCAAGTTACAAAACAGGAAAGTGGAATAATTATCGTAGATGGCAAATCAAAAGATGCCAATAGTGCAGATAAAGATGATCAATATCCCGGACTTGTATCTTCATTGATAGTCGCTGGAGTTGTAAAAGTCTTGACCGATGACAAGGATGGTACAAGACCGGCAGCAATTGATCGGGTTCAAAACATCATTTTAGGACCTGTTAGAGCTTTACATAAACAGTTAAAAGTCAGGGAAACACCGGTATTACCGACCCTAATTGAGGTTAAGAAAGTTGAAGATTATGTCGCTCAAAGGACTAAAGATATCACAAAAATTGAAGGTGGTGATTCGCTTTTAGGTCGAGGCGGAATGACCGCTTTGGTCGGCAAAAGGGCTGAAGCACTAACTCAAAAAGTAATGGATGCTCCAATTATTGGAGATCCAAATAGGTTGACAGAAGAAGAAAGGCAGATGGCAGAACGATTAGCCACCATGGGTATTACAGGTACTGCTAATGATGTTTTGGAAAAGATTTTGCAACGGGAAGTAGCTGGTCGGGTTCAAAATATAGTATTGGACCAAGTTTCCGATGAATTGGGGGCAAACTGGCCTCAGATTTCGGCAGACATGGTTAAATTTTTTAAAGCCAGACCTAGGAATACTTTTGCAGTTGACCCACTTTCAAGACTAACCATGCCTCCTCAGTCAGAAAAAGAGAAAAATGCTGAACAGGTTACTTGGTCAGTCACCCCACAAGGAATTAAATTTGTTTATTATGCAAAGGGAAGACACGAAGTTACTAAGAAATTGGTAATGGAAAGTAAAGAAACTCTCATACCATGGAGTATCATTGCCTTTGGAAATACCAGAGCAACTAGTGGTGATGTAATTATTGCTAATGTAAGTTATCCAAAATATGTCGAATCTCTCCAAGCCCGATTGGGACCATTTTTGAGAGGGTTGGTGACCAAAGCTTTAAATGTAAATGACTTAGTTGGCCAAATTGAATTTAAACCAGCTAGTGGAGATGCTGAAGCAAGAAGTGTAGAGATTCCACCGATTCGGGTCAGACAACCAAAGAAAGTGGTGGCTGCCCTTCAAAGAATTCAAGCAAGTATTTTAAGTCTTCAAGAAACTAGTGACATGGTTAATACAATTCTTCAAGGTCAGGAAGGAGCGGCCCCGACATTAATTCGACCAAAAGTTGTTCGGGCTGAGACAAATAGATTGTTGGTAGTAGCAAGAGGGGAAAAAGCCAGAACTGATTATGCTGCCACAGTAAGAGAATTTGCTCAAAGGGCTAACGGACTTGAAGCTGAATTAGTAAAAGCCAGAGAAGAATTAGGTAAGATTCAGGGTGGTGAAACTTCACCGGGATATAGAATTTTTTCAAAAAGATTGGAAACATTGGAACTGCAAAAGGAAGCTTTGATTAAAGAGTGGCAAGTATTGGTAGATAACAAACCGAAAAAATAATTATTTAGTTTTTCGAAAAATGGGAGATAGAATTGTCCGAAATGCCGGTGTGGAAGTGATGTTACCCTCGATTGCTTTGAGGGATAATTTAGGCGACCCAACTCATATGCATGTGCTGACCGATATGGAAGAAGCGCGACTTCATGAAATGATTGCAGCTGGGGTTGAATTGCCTCAACCAAATGGCGGATGGAATGGTTTTTTGACTTTATTGTGGAACAAAGAGGAAAAGACTTGGGGATACATGGCTGGAGTTAGATCATCAAATGGTGAGTTGGCCCAAGGAATGGTGAATTTTGGAGGTATAGCAAGATGTCGTTCAATGAATTTTTTAATACCACACCCGTCTGATTTTAAGTCGGAACCAGTTTTGGAGGCGACTATGAACGAATATGAGGTAGCGGCGGCAACAGTGGATAGGTTGTCAGATATTCAGTTGGTAGCGGCCCAATGGGGACCTTGGTTTCGAAACTTGGCCGTGGGGATGGAAAGAGTCAAAAGAAACCTACCGCCGGCTTGTATTAACACTAAAGATAATGTTTCAGTTGCCAGGAAACAGTTTTTACACGTAATTCCAGCTTCATGGGTTCCTCAAAGGGCAGTGGGAGCAATAGTAAGGGGAATGTGGGGAGTAGGGAACTTGAGTATGGATGCTGGGGGAATGGTGACTATCCATGATGTTCCGGACGTACCAGAGGGAATTCGCCAAACGCAGGTTGTAGGCACATATAGTAGCCTATAATCTTGACAAATTATAGGATATATTGTATACTCTTTTAATTTCAAACTAAACTAAATCCGATGCGGATTGACGTAGAGTTTGGAAAGTTCTTTAACAGTCAAAAAGAGTTGTAGAGGTTGGGTCAAACCTGCCCTGTAATATGTACAGGGTAAATTTGACCTAACCTCGAAATTTTGAGGAGATTTTTTCAACCATTCTGTATCACACAAGAGGAGATTGAACATGGAAGAGCTTTGGAACGTAACTGTCGGTAAGGTGCAACAAGACTTCTTAAAGGGAAAATCCAATGAGAAGCAAGATCGTTTTGACCTGATATTGATCATCTCAGCAATTGTCACTTTATGGTTCGTTTGTAATGGTTGGTATGTGATTGCCATCGTTCCCGCCATTGTTACATTTGTTTTGGCGTTGATGGATGATCATACCCCTTCAAAAGTGATTAATTTCTGTCTGGCAATAGCGCTAACGTTTTCGGTTTATACCCAGTGTGATAATTGGGTACTTTTCCTAACGTTTGCTCAGGTCTTTGCGAACTTCGGTATGCGGATTGGCAAAATTGATTTGGACGATGCAGTCGTTATCCAAGGACTTCTGGGTGCGATTGGTACAGCCTCCATTGCAGTTTTGACGTTCGTAACGGATTCACCTCTCATCCAAGACATCGCGTTCTTTACGGTGTTTGTTTGTGGAATCGCCGGTGTGTACGTAGCGATTAAAATGGGAAATGTGATCCAAGGTTCGGTTGTTTCGTTGATTATTGGAATGGTCAATATTATGGGTTTGCGGGCAGGCTATCCTCTCCTCGTGGGAGTGTTGAATGCAGGCATGTTCATAATGGCGATCGGCTCAATTTCTCGACAAGTGAAACATCTGAATAAGAATCAAAAATAAGCGCAGAAAGGCGGTGGATGAGGAGGAGACCATGTCTCCTCCACAACCATTTTCTCAACCCAACAACTCTTTTTGACTGTATTTTTTAAAACTTACACTAATACCGCAATGGCGGTATTTTTTTGTGCTACAATACTTGGATTAAAAATTTACTTATTTTTCCAAAGTTTTCCCTAGCAAAAGCGGGGCAAATAAGGTAATAAAAACTAAAATGGCAGACACAAAAAAGACTAAAGCGGTAGTCAAAAAAACCGTAAATCGTACTGGTAAAAAGTTGATAGAGAAAGCATTAGTGGTCAAAGCTAAAACAGTAGCAAAGGTCAATGCTGAAAACATCAAAAAACATAACGAAAAACTAATCAAAGACAAAAAGGCTCAAGAAGCAGCCAAATTGGAAATGGAGAATGGTGGAGTTAAGAAAGAAGAAGTCAAACAAGATAAAAAATACGACCTAACCATTGATCTTAAAGATCTTTTGGAAGCAGGTTGTCACCTTGGTCACAAAGTCAGCAAAACTCATCCTAAAGCTCGGGTAAATATCTACACTGCTAAAGATGGTATTCAAATTGTCGACCTTCTAAAAACTAAAACAGCTTTGGAAAAAGCCTGCAATTTTATCTACAACGCTCGCAGAAACGGCAAACAAGTGGTTCTTTTGGGCACTAAACGCCAAGCTAGAGAAGTAGTTAAGAGAGTCGCTCTTGATGCTGGAGTTGGTTACATTACTGATCGATGGCTCGGTGGAACCATCAGTAACTGGGAACAAATCAAGAAAAATATTCGAAAATACAACGATATTAAAGATGGTCTTGAGAAAAACAAGTTCACTGATAAATCTAAAAAAGAATTAGGTGATCTAGCTAAAGAACAAATCCGTCTTGAAAAAATGATTGGTGGTTTGGCTAATACTGAAAAGATGTTTGACATCTTGATGGTAGTTGATGCCGGCTTTGAAAAAACTGCTCTTAAAGAATGTAAGATGAAGGGAGTAAAGGTTGTCGCTATTACCGATACCGACTCCGATCCCCGAAAAGTTGATTATGCAATTCCCGCCAATGATGACTCAGTCAAGTCGATCAACATCATCATTGAAGAAGTCGGAAAAGCAATCAAAGCAGCTGGTGTTAAAAACTAGTGCCTGAGGGCCCTAGATTGTTAGAACTTTACAAAACAAATTAATATGGATCAAAAACAAGTAATTGAATTAGTTAAAAAAATTCGTGGAGCTACTGGCTACTCAATTGGTGAGATTAAAATTGCCGTCGAGAAAGCAGAAGGTGACGAGAAGAAGGCAATGGAATTCCTTAAGGAACTTGGTATCAAGCAAATGGAAAAAAGAGCTGAAAAGGAAGTCCATCAGGGTAGAGTTGCTACCTATACTCACACCACTGGCAAGATTGGAGTGATGGTCGAGCTACTTTGCGAGACTGATTTTGTCGCCAAAAACGAAGAATTTGTTAGTGTGACTAGAGATCTGTGTCTGCAAATTGCTGCTATGAGTCCAGCCACTGTTGAAGAATTATTAGAGATGGATTTTGTTAAAGATCCTTCCAAAAAGATCAAAGACTTGGTAACTGCCTTGGTAGGTAAATTTGGTGAAAACATCAAGATAGGTAAGATGGCTAGATTCGAAATCTAAAATGGCTTTGGATATCTTTCCTGAGGAATACAACACTGTTCCGAGTGACCGTTTGGGCATGGCTCGAATGGTAGCTACTGTAGTGTTGGTATCTTCGGGTAATGGCCAGATTGCTGAAGCTGCCGGTGTGGTGACGTACGTCAAGTTGGGTGAATTGACCAAACGGGAGGCAGATATCCAGGTTAGATTAAAAAGTGAGATTGAGTAAGCTACGCTATTTTCCAGGGATGTATTCGTAGATATTGGCCCAGTTTCCCAATTGATCGACTGTGGTTAGATATTTGTAGGTTGCCTTATCAGCATCAATTGATTGAACACTAAAGGCGTTGATATTGTGGATTTGTGGGGTAAATTGGTCATCATCAACCTTTAGGGATACATTGGCACTAGAGGGGGAGATGATAAGCATTTTTCGAGGAACAAAGTTGGGTTTTAACCGGTTTGACAGTTTAGTGTCCGGATTGGTTGGTGTTTTTTTGTAGGGTAGATATCGCAAGTTGACGTGGGGGTTGGCGTTATAAACAGTTGAAGCGGCGCATTTTAAATTTCCTTGACAAATAATAAAAGGAGTCTCCCGGATATCAACAACTTCGACCTGTGGGTTGGTTACAAAATATTTGAGGATCCATGGTTCATAAATTAGGACTTTGATAGGGGAGTCAAATTTGGTTTCGTTAAGCCAAGTAGCTACTAAGCGATATTCAAGTTTTTCATGGGGAGCACTATAAGCAGTCTCTGTCCCAATTCGTCCAAAGTTGTAGGCTAACAAACAAGTCAGGATCGTAAAGCTAACCAACCAACTTTTGTGGTTGAGTAGGATCAAGTAGGCTATCCAAATAATTGGAATATAATAACGAACATTAAAGTTGGGAAAAAGGTAGAGGAAGAGAATGTGAAATCCGAAAATTAAATAACTAATTTTGACCAAATGGGAAGTATCTTTTCTAATAGCAGCGCCGAAAACTACTAAGGAAAGAATGAGGTAGACAAATATATTTCTAAATGGGGTAAAAAAAGATGGCTCGAAAGTGACGATCTCAATAAGTGACTGAAAACTAAGCAAGTTAGGGATTTTTTTGTAATTTTGCCAAATTTCGATGAGATAAGCATTGTCGATAAGAGAGTTGCCGTAGCTATGATAATTCAAGACAAGTAGCCAGAGGACAATTGGAGAAAAAGAAATAATTAAATTGCTAACTTTGAACTGTTTTTTGTTGTAGAAATATTCGATTAAAAAGACCGATATTGGTACAACAATACTCTCGTAGCGTAATAAAAATAGGAGTCCAAATAGTAAATATGATAGAGGTTCTTGACTACGATGGTAATAAATTAATGAGATACCCAGTAGAAAGGCATAAATAATCTCCGAGGTCACTCCAAGGCTATAGAGGATATATAACTGATTGGTGGCGACTAGGCAGGTAAGTAAAAAAGCAAAAAGAGGATGAATAAAGAATTGGCCGATGATATAAATACAAACTAGCAATAGGGTAGAACTAGTAATGTTGATCAAATGCACGGCAGCAATTTCGGGATAAACAGTATAAGGCGCAATAATTTTGGCAACAGAGGTGATAAAAATTGGGGCGAGTGGTGGCGGATGGATACTGACAGGTAGGCGGAAGCTGAGATATTGATAACCGTCTTCGACATACTGAAAAATGTCGGGGTTGGGGATGGCTTGAACATTACGCAAAGACCACAAGTGAAGCCAATAAAACAAAGAAATGGCGAGAGTTAAAATAAAAAATAGATTTTTCAAGGTAAATATTTTTATGGCTCTAGTATACTTGATTTATGTGTGGGATTTTAGGGATTTTAGATTTTGAGAACAAACTTTATAAGTTACCCGTACTTTCCGATTTATTATTTGTATCTGCCCGTCGGGGATCAGATGCAACTGGTGTTTGTGCACTGGGATCGAGTATCGGGGAACGGTTGGTTAAACTACCAGTTAATGCCAGAGAACTGTGGAATACGAATGAATTCAAAGAAAAGATCGGTCTGGTAGTACCAACCTCGAAAGTAATCATTGGTCAGACTAGATTGGCGACCAATGGCAGTCCTCAGATTTCAACCAATAACCAACCAATAAGAGTCAAAAATTGTTATTTAGTTCATAACGGAATAATTGTTAACTCCAAAGAATTGGCAAAAAATTATAACCTAGATGAGAATGATTCTGATTCAAGAGTGTTGACCTCAGTTATTGCAATTGAATCTAAGAAAATGGGAGACGTGATGGGAGCTATTCACAAAATATCAGGGATGATTGCCGGGACTATTAACTTGATAGTGGTAAATAAAATTGGTGGAGAATATGTGGTTAATTTAGTGACAAATAATGGGTCACTGTATTGGGGTGAAGGTAATGGGTTCGTATTGGTAGCTTCGGAAAAACATTTTTTGGATACCGTAGCTCTAAAAAATAACCTAAGTCTAAAAATTTATCATCTAGAATCGGGAAATGGAGTGGAGTTTTGTAAAAATAAACTTCCAAAGAAATATAAACTACAAAACGCAGTTACCAGTCGGGAGAGGGCGGTATTACAAAAACCGGGCGAAAACCTACTAGCTCATCAGCTGGACCAGAGAATTGAAAATATTAAACGTTGTCGAAAGTGTATCTTACCTTTTAATACACCCTTCATTAGTTTTGACGAAAAAGGGGTGTGTAACTACTGTCGGGAACATCAAAAAATTAGTTATGGCTCGGAACTGAAACTAAAAAAACTGGTAAAAAAATATAAAAATAAAATGGGTAAACCAAATTGTATCTTGGCTTTTTCTGGGGGGAGGGACAGCGCTTATGGACTTCATTATCTTGTTAAAGAACTGGGAATGAATCCGGTGGCAGTGACTTTTGACTGGGGAATGGTCTCAGATATCGGTAGACGAAATCAGGCGAGACTCCTTAGTATTTTAGGAGTTGAGCAAATTGTTGTTTCAGCTGACCTTGATAAGGTAAGAAACGATATCCGAAAAAATTTGTTAGCATGGCTGCGAAAACCAGACTTAGGAATGGTGCCGCTCTTGATGCAAGCGGATAAGGTAACTGAATACTATGTAGACAAAATTAAAAAAGAATTGGGAGTGGATCTAGTCTTTTTCTGTCGAGGTAACGAGCTAGAAAGAGAAGAGTTTAAAGCAGGTTATTGTGGGATTAAAAATGCTGACCCGGGTGGGGTAATTCATAACTATGCAGTAGTCGATAAATTAAAATTATTGGGCTATTATGTCCGTCAGTTTTTAGTAAATCCTTATTATTTAAATTCATCCTTGTGGAGTAGTCTTCTTGGATACTTAGTAACCTATGTCGTTCCTCATGACTATATCTATCTTTGGCATTATGTAAAATGGGATGAAAAAAAGATACTAAAAACTTTATATGACAAGTATGGTTGGGAAGATGATGGTGAAGTTGGGATGACTTGGCGAATCGATGACGGTTCTCCGGCTTTTTATAACTATTTGTATGGACAAATCCAGGGATTTACTGAAAATGATTCTTTCAGGAGCCGACAAATTCGCGAAGGCCTCCTGACCAGAAAGGCTGCTTTGAAGATCGTGGCTCGGGAAAATAAACCACGATATAGCGCCTTGCAATGGTATTTTGAAAAAATTGGACTAAACGGTAGTAAAGTGTTGTCGATAATCGACTCGGTTAAAAAGAGGTATTGATTTGGTAGAATAGGGATATGCTAAACATTGCTGAAATAAGTTCAAGAATGACGAAGATTGTCGGTTTGTTTGCTGATGATATTTCATCAATTCGAACTGGACGAGCTACCCCAGGATTGATTGAAAACGTGGTAGTGACAGTCTATGGGACTACCAAGATGAAGTTGATAGAACTGGGTACTATTGGAGTTCCTGATGTCCGAAGTTTGACATTTCAACCATGGGACCAAGGTCTAATTAGAGAAATTGCCAATGGTATTGCTGCAGCTGGTCTAAATATGAACCCGGCGATCGATGGACAGTTGATTCGTTTGGCCCTACCGATGTTAACTCAAGACCAAAGAGAAGATTATGTCAAACTATTGGGTCGGAAGTTGGAGGGTGCTAGAGGAATGATCAGAGATGCTCGAGCCGACTTTAGAAAGAAGCTTATGGATGCCAAAAATGCTAAAGAAATTTCTGAAGACGAATTTAAGCGTGATGAGGCTGAATTACAAAAGACTACCGATAGTTTTATGGTAAAACTTGAGGAAGTTTCCAAGAAAAAAGAAGTCGAAGTTAGGGGATAGTGGGATTGCTTCGGGGATAAACCCCTCGCAATGACGTATTAGGAACGGTACTCGCATTGAGGTACTGCAGTTGGTAGAATTAGAAACATTATGGATATATTAATTTTTGTTGTAGCCCTGTCGATATTAGTCTTGGTTCATGAGTTTGGACACTATTTTGCTGCAAAATTTACCGGGGTAAAGGTTGAAGAATTTGGTTTGGGGTTACCCCCAAAAATCTGGGGTAAAAAGATAGGCCAAACTATCTGGAGTTTAAATTGGCTACCCATCGGTGGATTTTGTAAGTTGGAAGGCGAAAGTCCTGAAGAAAATAAAAAAAGTCAGACATCGTTTATGTATAAAAATCCATGGCAAAAAGGATTGATTGTTTTGGGTGGGGTACTAATGAACATAGTACTGGCGGTAGTGATTTTTTCGACGGTTTACACTATTTTGGGAGTACCAACTCAAACTAATAAAGTAAAAGTAATCGGGGTGGTTAAAAATTCACCGGCAGAAACAGCTGGGGTTAAAGAAAAAGATTGGGTGGTGTCGGTAAACGAAATCTATGTCTCAAAACCTGAAGAGCTAACTAAAGAAGTGGCTAAAGATAAGGGTAAAGAAACAGAATTGATGATTAACCGTGATGGTCAATTAATTCCATTAAAGGTGATGGTTAGGGATAACCCACCAGCAGGGGAAGGGGCTATGGGTATTGCCATCTCAAATACAGAAATGACCAAGATCGCTTGGTATGAATTTTATAAAGGAATTGGAGCTGGGTTTAAAGAAGCCTACTTTTGGGGAAAAATAATTATGGGAGGAGTAACTAAGATGATTGGAGGACTACTAATGGGTAAAGTTCCATCGGATGTAGCTGGTCCAATTGGCATGTTTGAAGCAACGTCGAGCATTAAGAAAAGTCAGGGGATTTTGGCTGTGATCCACTTTTTTGGAATTGTCTCAGTTAACTTGGCGGTAGTAAATGTTCTGCCATTTCCAGCATTAGATGGTGGTCGAATTATTTTTGTAATCTATGAAATGATTACTCGTAAAAGAGCAAATCAAAAATTTGAAATGTTAGTAAATAATATTGGTATGGTCGTACTATTGAGTCTAATATTGGTAATTACAGCCGGGGATATATGGCGAATAGTCACCCGCTAGAGGGTAGAAAAAGTAAATTGATAGTACTAGGAACTGTGATTCTTCTTTCGACATGGGGTGGATTTGCTTTTCTGGAAATTTTATTGCGGATTTGGACACCGCCTCAGATCCGGATGATGGGTAAACAGATCTTATTAAAAAAGAACTTAGTAATTGAAAATAACTACAACTTTAATTCAGATAAAATTCAAAACCACATTGTCATAAAGCGTAATTCTTTAGGATTTAGGGGGGATGAACCACCGATTAACTTTTCAAAGCATAAAACCTTGGTGGCAGTGGGAGGAAGTACCACTGAGTGTATTTTTATAACTGAAGGTAGAACCTGGATAGACATTGTTGGTCAAAAATTGGCGACTAAGTTTCCGGGTATTTGGGTAAATAATGCGGGGATTGATGGTCATTCAACTTGTGGCAATATTGCCATGGTGGATCAGTACTTGAGTCAACTAAAGCCAAATTATGCAATGTTTTTGGTTGGTGTAAATGATATGGCAGTGGAAAATTGCCGAAGTGAAGATGCCAAACAACTGGTTAGTAGCCCGATAACTGGTCTAACCCAGAGACTACTTGATAAGAGCATGGTGTATACATATGTTAATTATTTAGTAAATAGAAAAGTGGCCCATGGGATGGTGGCGATGAGTGATTCGATTTTTGATTACAATGTACTAGGAGACTCGACATTTTACGACAAGGTTGGTAAGGATGACGACCAAAAGTTTGACAAATTATTGGAAGAATATCGAAAAAGATTGGAGACATTAATCTTTAAAACCAAAGAATCATCAATAAAACCGATATTAATTACTCAGCCAGCCGTCTACGGAAAAGGGATTGACCCGACAACTGGGGTTGATTTGGCTGATTTAATAGTGGCTGATTTTACTGAAGATAAAAAGATAAGACGAGGTGAAGACAAGTGGAATATTCTGGAAAAATATAACCAAGTAACCCGAGAGGTGGCCAGCAAAAAAAATGTACCGTTGATTGAACTAGCCAGGGAAATGCCCAAAGATACAAAATATTATTATGATTTTGTACATTACACCGAGGCTGGGGCGGCTAAGGTAGGGGAGATAGTCTCCGCTCATTTGGTTGATATCATAAAGGACTAGGGGAGTAACAAGTCTTTAATGTTTTGGTAGATATATTGTCCTAGAAGTTGATGTCCAAAGGTAGTGGGATGAACTTTGTCCCACCAGAGGTTGCCAGCCGTTCGTTGGTCCTTTAGAAACTCATTTATATCAATCAGTCGAATGTTTTCGCTTTTAGCAACTGATCGCATAGATTCGTGAAGTGCTAGAGGTGGGCTTTGGGGTGAACTAACAGAATTGGCTTCGAGAATAAAAACAGTGGTTATTCCTAGAGGTTTATTTATATCAATTATTTTTTTTAAGTTTTGAGAAAAAACCAAGGGATCTAAGTCGTTGCTGGAAAGATCAACTAGGACAATTTTGGGATTTAATTTTAGCCAATATTTTTGGTAAAAATCGAGAATTTCGGAAGACGATGAACCGCTAATTCCTGCGTTGATAAATTGATATTTGGTTTTATTGTTGGAAAGAGATAGGTTTTCAATTACTTTGACGTAGGTTTCATCGACCTGAGCGGCACCAGCACCCCAAGTTTGAGAAGTGCCTAAGAATAAGATACGCGGGCGGGGATCTGTCCTGACACTATCAAGAATTTCTTGGTTCATCTTTTGAGAAAAACTTAAAGTATCTTCTTCTTTTGGTTGGGGGAGTATATTTTTTAATCGTGACCATGGTGAGTTGGGGTTAGGATATTTGGCCACATAGTAATAGCTAAGATAAAGGGTTGAGATGATTAGTAGAAATAAAAAATTTGCTAGTAAAATTACCGCTTTGAAAGGTTTTCGTCTGGTTAATAAATAAATTAGACAATAAAAGATAAAAATAGAGAATATTTTAGGTATAAACAGCCGATCATGAAAGGAGAAGTTGTCTTTAAAGACATTGGTCCCAAAAGCATCTTTGATAATGACATTGTCGACATAAGAAGTTTCGTGAGAGCCTCGAAAACCAATTGGTATGGGTTGGTTTTTTGCGGGAAACTTAAAAGAGCTTTGAGGATGATGATCAATATTGATAGTTACCTGATTGTCGACATAGTTAAAATCTAGCCGAAGGTGGTGCCACTTATTATATGGAAATGAATTAGTATCGAAATTGTGGACTGACTCATATTCGCCAGTATTTTTTAGCTTGATAACGGCTGAAGGGAATAGGGGATTAGAACTAATTCTAAACGAGTAGTAGGAAAGGGGATTTTTGTCATAAACAAAATCAACATAAGAATTTGGTAGTAGAAAATAGTCAAATTCGACTCGGTGAACAGGAATAGTTTGTTGGCTGATTAGTTCCTGATATCCATACCAAGCACCTAGATTTAGCTTGTCATAAGCTAGAGCCTGAAGCCAGTAAAAATATTCATAAGCGCCATTGACACTTTTTTCTAAGCCTATCTTGGTAGATGTCCATTGAGAGTTTTTGGCAAGATTATTATTTAACTGCCCGTAGATACGCCAAGTTAAAAAGGTGCAAAGTAGGCTGAGAATAAAAAAAAGACTGAGGATAGCAAATTGGGGCTTAATTTTAAAACTGTTCATTGAATTTATACTTGGGATTGGTGGTGATTTCTTTGACGATAGCATCAGTATAAAGTTGGTTGGAATAAGCAGAAGGGTGGCCTTCCTTAATGCTAACCCGGGCTTTAAGATAGTCACTTGAATTAAGAGTTAATACTGAAAAATATTGGGAAGTTATCTTGGCAAAATCACGTTTGACCTCATGATCGTTTTCAATGCTACCAAGGTCGATATATAAGGCATTTTCTTTAGGGAGGAGATTGGCCAATTTACGAAAAGAGCAAAGGTTAACGGTATTCTCTTTGAGCGATTTTAATTTGGCTTGATAGAAGGCAAGGTCATTGAGGTTGTTGGGATCAAAATCTGGATCATAAATCGACTCACCTGTACAACCAATAGAAAGTTTTTCGGACAACAGCTTGCTGGTTTGGTAGCGATCGTCGTGGTTAAAAACTAAGTCATTGTTATAAAATCCGAAAATGTAAGTATTCATGGGTCCGAAAACATTGATCGATTCTTGGTATTTTTGATAGTCGTCAAAAGCGTTATCGCCGTTACTTCCAAAAGAATAAACCTTAGTAGGACGTATTTTATTAAGCTGCTTTTCAATTAGTGTGGCAAATCTTTGATCGTTTCTGATACCTTGCCCCCAGACAAAAGAGTCGCCAATTATAGCGATATTGTAGATTTTTTTATCAGTAGTTACTCCTAAGACATTTTTTTTATCAGAACTGAGGACAATGAGATCTCGGGCACGATCTCCATATTTTTTAAGGCTATTGTTTTTTGTACCTGGTACAGAGTAACCATGACTAATACTTTTGAAAAAAAAGAACTTATCAAAAAAATATTTCTCAGCGATAAAATAGCAAAATTGATATGTGCTGATGGTCAATACTAATGTCAGAACGACTGTTAGGCCAGTTTTTAGATATTTAGTGGTCATTTTTTGAGAATAAACTCAGGATTTGAAATTATCTCATTATAGAGAACATCAGCATACATTTGATTGGCTAACGAGTTGGGATGGGCTTCTTTGGAACTGACGGTGAGATACTTGTAGGGATCGTGACCATTTTGCCAAAGATATGAATATTTAGGGATGTTTTGGGCAATATGTGAACTAATGACTTTTTTCCCGTATTTTTTAAGGTTTTCTCCATAGCTCCGGTAGAGGTTGTTATTGCCATAGTCGTCGGTCAGAAAATAAACAGATTTTTCGGTTGGTAAATTGACTAAATTACTATCAAGAACACAAAGATTTACAGAGTTTGACCAACTATCATCATGTTGTCGATTAAATATTTCATCAACTTTTGATAAGGGTGTGTTGTTGGCAATCATTTGGTTGAGGTCGATGGCAACTATGGGAGTAACTTGTGGATAAAGTGCCAAACAGTTTTTAAAAATTTGATCATCACGATTAAATCGAGAGAGTAGGCTGTCATTGTGAACAAGTGAAAAAATAGTCAAGTCGGGAGGGGAGTCCTTGGTGGAGAGCAAGTAGTATTTTAAGAGTTCACTTGAATTCCAACCGGGGTAACTAATGGAGACTACTTTAGTTGGTCGTATCTTGTTCAATTTTGTTTCAAGTATTTTGGCATAACGTTGATTGTTTTTAATGCCAACACCCCAGACAAAAGAATCGCCAATTACCATTACTTTAAACTTGTTGGTATCTGAGGATGAAAAAATTGGTTGATTATTTTCAACACTTCTGAATCCCTGGCTACGTTCACCAAATTGGGAGATATCAACTGGTTTGAGATTTGGGTAATAACCATGAAGGACACTCTTTTGGTAAAAGAATTTATCGAAAAAGAATTTTTCGGCAATAAAGTAGCATCCGAAGATACTCAGAAAAATCAGGAAAAAACTGGCAAAGACTAATAAAAGTTTTTTTATTTTGTCAAAACAACATGTAGACGAAAGATGAGACGGCAGAAGTTTGAGCAAAAAGAATCATAATTCCAAATATTATTATGATTAAAATTGGGGGTATTAACCACCATTTTTTGTTTTCCAAGAGATAGTCTAGTAGTTCTTTCCACATAGTTATTTTTTAATTAGATAATTACCGAGGACTAAATAATCAATCTCGGTATGAAGGAAACATTTGATGGCATCTTCTGGTGTACAAACAATTGGTTCTCCTTTGACATTAAAAGAAGTGTTTAATATCAAATGAATGCCGGTTTTTTTAGAATAAGCCTTTATGAGGCGATAGTAAAGAGAATTCGACTGCTCATCGATAGTTTGAAGCCGGCCTGATCCATCAACGTGAACTACAGCGGGGACTTTTGATTGGACCGATTTTTTGAAGGGATAGACTAAAAGCATGTAATCAGCAGAGACAGAAATATTTTTATCGGTCTCAAAATACTCATGGGTTTTTTCGCGAAGAATGACTGGGGCAAAAGGCCGGAACATTTCCCGATGTTTGACCTTGGCATTGATGGTATCTTGCATTTCATGACTCGTAGCGGCAGCCAGAATACTGCGGTTACCAAGAGCCCTAGGGCCCCATTCCATTCGACCTTGGAACCAGCCGATTACTTTTTGGTCTACGAGTAGACCGGAGACTTTATCGATTAATTTGTCTGATTCTGAAATAAGAGTGGCTTTTAGTTTGTATTTGTCGATTGTAGCTTTCATTTCGGAACGAGTAAATCCGGGACCGAGATAGGCTGAGGCGAGTAAGGAATGAGTGGCTTTTTTGTTGAGAACACAAAAGTAGGCATATAGAGCAGCTCCAAGCGAGCCACCTCCATCTCCCGGATCGGGAGTGATGTAGAAGTTTTTGAAAGGTGTTCGACTACTAATTTTACCGTTAGCTAGGGAGTTTAGAGCTGATCCACCTGAAAGCACTAGGTTATTAGACGGGTGTTTTTGGTGAAGAATATTGAGTGAGTAAAAAAGGACATCTTCAAATACCTTTTGGGTAGCAGCAGCTACATTTTCATAATGAGGAGTCATTGGTCCATCCATAATTCGAGCCGGAGCACCTAGATAGTCACAAAGTTTTTGATTGAACATCTTTTCCTGATATTCATAGGAAAAATATTGAGTATCAAGTTCAAAACTTCCATCGGGATTGGTTTTAATTAACTTGCGGATTTTATCGTAAAGAGGCTCAGATTTGCCGTAGGCTGACAAGCCCATAACTTTATATTCATCATTATTGACGGCAAAACCAAGATAGGCGGTCATGGCACTATAAAAAAGTCCGAGTGAGTGGGGAAAGTTGATTTGTTTCTCTAAGGTTATTTGATTGCCTTTGGCATATCCTAGGGTGGTTGTGGCCCATTCACCAACACCATCGAGGGTAAAAACAGCAGCTTCCTGAAAAGGTGAAGTCAGATACGAAGCAGCAGCATGGGAAAGATGATGGGGAATGAACATAAATTCACCATGATAGTGGAGTTCGTTTTTGAAGATATCTTTGACTCGCAGTTTTTCTAAAAGCCAGGAGGGGATAGTGTCAAAGAAAACCTTAGCACTTTTAGGAAAATGAGTAATGTGTTGGACTAAGATTCTTTCAAACTTAACAATTGGTTTTTCGTAAAAAGCAATATAATCTACTTCATTGATGGCAATTCCCAGAGAATCGAGACAATAGTTTATGGCATGATAGGGGAAACGGTTGTCGTGTTTTTTGCGAGTAAATCTTTCTTCTTGAGCAGCGGCGATTATTTGGCCGTCTTTGATAATGGCGGCGGCACTGTCGTGGTAATAGAAAGAAACTCCCAGAATAATCATATTAGTACATTTTAGAAGAAGAGGTGCCGGAATGGAACTTCTGCCAATGATCTGATGTTTCAGAAAGGGTAAATGTGTAAATTATTCTGCCGATGAAAATGGCTATAAAGTAAATAAAAAATGTTCCCAGAATAGTGGTGACTTTTTTTAGAAATTTAGTGTAATACGAAAAAAACTTAGTTAAGGTTTTCATAGCTTAGTTAGTTCGAGAATTTGGGCTGTATTTGGTTCGAGATAAATCATTTCTCGATAGTTAGCAGTGGTAGTAACCTTTCGAGTGGATGTTTTACCCAAGAATTGGGTAGTTTTGAGTTGATAATTGCCTGGTACTAGGTTTTGAAGTGTCAAAGGAAAGGTTTCAGCATGGGTACCTCGGGGATCATAGTTAACTATCAATATTTGAAAAGAACCTTGAGTTTTTGAGGCTATGGCTGAGACCCAAGAGCCATTGCCAAAACTGGTAATGCGTTGACCTTCTAATTTGTTGAGAAACTGCATGGCATAATATCTGGGTTTGGGTTTTTGACCGTTGTTGGGGTGAGTAATCATTCCCCAACCGGTGGATTTGTCAGAGCGGGGAGAGGGACCATCAACTGGTTCAAAGGAAAAGGCGCGGTGAATTTTACCGGCAAGATTGGTGGTCATAGCCATGAGGTGAATTCCGGACATTTTGCTGTCATACCAGACATCAGGTTCAGGATTTGGACCGACTTCAGTAATGATACGTTCTATATCAAAATATTCAGGATAACTAGGTAATAGTTGATTGAGACTTTCAAAGTCTTTATTGTAATCTTCAATATTTTTACTGTACTTATGCCAAGAGATAAAATCTAAACGTACTCGATTGTTAGAAGCGGCCGCAAACATAGCTTTCATCCAATTGGTGTAATAAGCCGTAATTGCCGGACCACCAACTTTATAAAAAGATCTGCCGGCACCGTCGGCGACCGCTTTGGCAGTTTGGACATAAAGAGTCGAATAGTTGGGATTTTTGCCATAATGCCAACCACCAAAAAGATCTGGTTCATTCCAAACTTCATAGTAGATACCACTAATATTTTTCTCGACGGAATAATGATAGGCAGTGGCTTTAACAAGTCCGTACCACTGGTTCCAATCTTTGGGTTCACCAGCATTTTGGCCATTTTTGGCCATATCTGCAGTAGTGTAGGAGAGAGATAGCATTGGTTTGGCACCAGTAAGAAGAATACTATTGACTGCTTCGTCGAGTCGACTAAAATCATAATTTCCCGGTCCGTTATAAACTTTGTAGTAGTCGTAAAGGTGGTCAATCCGGATTAGTTCAGGTCGCAGGGCTCTAACTTGGGAAATAACTGGCTTGATCATGTCGACTGCTTCTTCACCACCCTGAGATAAGTTTTGCCAAAAAGATGAAGGCATGTTGCCTTGGACGAGGGAGGAGTCAATAACGATATTGGCTGGTATACCAGCAGCACCTTTGCGAAGATCGAGAACTGTCTTGATAGAAAGGACGATGAGAGGCAAGGCCAAAAGTAGCAACAAAGTCTTAATTATATTTGATCTTTTACTCTTCACTATAGAAAGTATACAAAAAGTTAAGAGTATAATGGGGAATATGTTGGGTAAGGAAATATTTAGTCGTGAATGGTGGGAATTTTTGGATGTTCTTGTTGAAAAAGAACTGAGAATGAGGTACAAAATGGCGATTTTTGGATTTGCTTGGATTTTCATTAACCCAATAATCCAGATGTTGGTAATGGGATTTATCTTTCAATTTTTTGTACCAGTCAAGACGGCCAACTACTTTGAGTTTTTGTTTCCAGGACTATTGGTCTGGAATTTTTTCTCTTATACCGTTTTGAAAAATACACCAATATTTATTGGGGAGAGGGCACTATTGAAAAAAGCTAATTTTCCCAAGGAGACGATAGTTCTTTCAGTAGTGATTGTGAATTTATTAAATTTCTTATTGGCACTGATGGTATTTGTGACTTTTGAATGGCTAGTTCTTGCCGAAATTCATTGGTGGCGATGGTGGCTGCTTCCGGGAATAATGCTTTGGTTGACTGTACTAACAACTGGATTGTCACTATTATTTTCTAGTCTTAATGTTAAATGGAGGGATGTGAATTATGGTGTTCAGGCACTAATGCCATTGTGGTTTTATGCTACACCAATCGTATATAGTATCGATTTGCTACCAAAGTGGGCTGCTGGGTTTGTCTACTACAATCCGATGACCGCTATAGTCGAAATTCTGAGGTGGGTAGTAATTGGAACACCAGTTGGTTGGGTGTCAATTTGGGTGAGCATCTTGAGTACTTTAATTATTTTTGTGGTGGGATGGGTGGTTTTTAAAAATAATAGTTCAAATTTTGATGACTGGCTCTAAAAAAAACAATGAGGTTCATGTCCAACTAACTGACGTTTATAAGCGTTATAGTCCGGCAGTTGGGTCGCATTTACGAAATCAGAAAACTAGGTTAGTCTTGTCGGAAGTTACCATAGAAATTAATAAGGGTGAACGTGTTGGATTGATTGGTAGCAATGGAGCGGGTAAAACCACGCTTTTAAAAGTAATTGCTGGTATAAGTAAAATAAGTTCCGGTAAGTTGGTGGTAAATGGCCGGGTAAATTCCCTAATGGAGTTGGGGGCTGGTTTTTATCCTGATTTGACTGGTCGAGAAAACATTTTGTTGAATGGGATGTTGGCCGGAGCTAGTCGAAAAGAGGTGAGACGTTCGATGAACGATATCATCAAGTTTTCGGGAATTGCCAAATTTATTGACTATCCTTTTTATACTTACTCGGCAGGGATGAAGTTAAGATTGGCTTTTTCAGTGGCGATACACGCCAGTCCGGATATATTGTTATTTGATGAAATAGTAGCCATGGGTGATGAGAAATTTATTAAAACATTCCAAGACTATTTTTCGAGGGTCCTAAAAGAAAAGAAGACGGTAATTTTTGCGACTCACGTCTTGGACGTTTTACCATTATATTGTAATCGGGTTATTTGGATGGACGAAGGAAAAGTCAGAATGGATGGTGAAACTAAGAAAGTAATTGAAAAGTATAAAAAAGAGATGAAAAAGAGAAAAGACGACAGTTAAGCTTTTTTTTGGAGGACAAAAATTGCCATAAAAGGGATGTTATCGGCCTTGGTTAAAGTTTGGTTGGTTTTATTTTTTGATCTTGGTTCGAGAATATCAACTACTTCGAATTTATTTTTTGAAAATGTCCGAACATATGAACCAATTGTCCGATGTATATGGTGTGTTTTGAAGCTCTTGGCGATATTCCTGATAGTGACACCTTCATTAAAATATTTGCCGAGTTGATAGTCTTGGTTATTTTCATTTTGAAACCAATCAAAGTTTTCTGGATGGTAGAAACAGGGGTGGGGGATGGTCACGATTAAATAACCTTGGTCAACTAAGAGGTGATGGATATTTTTTAAGGCTGAATCAATCTTTTCCAAGTAGTGAAATACTAAGGAGGATATGGCTAAATTGTAGGTTGATTTTGATATTTGTAGGTTAGACTTTTCGATATCGAGTTGTTGGTAGTGAATATGTGAATTTTTTTCTTTAGCAGCAACGATCATTTCCGCCGAAATATCATAACCACTAATGTTAGGTCTGATTTTTTTAATTTCACGAGTAAAAAAACCTTCTCCGCAACCAATATCGATCAAGGAATCATTTTTTTGGGTGTATTTTTTAACTAATTCCTTAAGCGTGGGGATCATCATGACTGAATAAGGAGATGGGTATTCTTGGGGGTTGTGGAGGAGTTTTATATATCCAGCGCAACTTTTTAGCCAATATTTAGAAGATAAGGTCATTTTTAGTTGATTTTTTGAGCTTCGACAACAAAGGTATTGCCCAAAGTCGGCCAGAGACGGGCGGCCATCCTTGAGGAGAGGACAACTCGATCGCCATCCCACTTAAAGACTACCATTGTTGATTGAAGATGAATAAGCTTAAAATTGGTAAGTGATAAAGCGTATTCAAGCATATTGTAAGTAAACGGTCGGATATGCAAATGGAGAAACTCGTGGACAGGAGAGACATTGGTGGGGTTTTTCCCAGTTAAAAAACGAATTCTATCGGGGAGATGAGCTAAGTTTGGAGTTGTGAGTATTAGGATGCCGTTGGGTTTTAGAACCCGATTAATCTCGTTTAAAAACTTTTTGGTATCAAGAAGATGCTCGATAATTTCTCCAGCAAAAACAACATCAAAAAAATTATTGGGAAAACTGAACTTTTTTTCAACATCCTGAACTTTGGCGATTATTTTTTTGGAAAGGCATTTTTTAACGTTATTAGGGGATGCTTCTAGACCATAAACTTGGTATTTTGTAGTCTTGGCTATCTGACTGGCAATCCGGCCATCACCACAACCAATGTCCAAAAGTCGGGGTTCGTTAGCTTGGGCATCTAGCAGGTTGGACCTGTGCTGAATTAATTCCATGACCATTTTTACCCGGAGCGAATTGTCTTGATTTATGTCAAAATAGTTGAAAGATTTTGAATTTGAAAACCAATCTTTGTTTGTCTGAAAGCTAATATTGGTCAAGGCAATTTCAATAATTAATAGTGTTGGTAATAATTTAGAAGTAGGATATCATAATATATGAAAGTAAAAAAAATACAGCAATTGTTTAACCTATTCCCTGAAAAACCGGAAAAAGTTTTTTGGTGGATGGCCTTGAAATGTAACTTGACCTGCAATCATTGTGATATTGGTAAAAATACACATAAGCAACATGATTGTGATGACACTGAAAAGCTGAGCCTACAACAAAAGAAAGTAATTGTCGATAGAATTGCCGACTGGATTGGAAAACCATTTAGTTTGTCGTTTTTTGCGGGTGAACCACTATTAAATAAAGACATTTTGCCATTGATTGGGCACGCCACAACTAGAGGAGCGATTAGTTCGA
The DNA here is from genome assembly GCA_041658955.1 of Candidatus Shapirobacteria bacterium. GTDB lineage: Bacteria > Patescibacteriota > Microgenomatia > UBA12405 > UBA12405 > UBA2283. The sequence continues at coordinate 11,520 of JBAZZE010000007.1, read as the reverse complement.
TTACTACCAACGGGACATTGATTTATAGTCAAGAAAAAGCGGAAACAATAGTAAATAGTGGACTGACATATATTTCAATTTCATTGGATGGTTGGAAGTCAGGAATTCATGACAAGAGTCGAGGGTTGGTAGGAGCTCGCCAAAAGGTTCTAGATGCAGTTAAGTATCTTCAGGCTGCCAAGAAGAAATTGGGTAAAGATACTCCAAAAATATATATCAACTCAATTATCATGAAAGAGAATTTGAAGGACCTAATCGATATAGTTAAGTGGGTAAAGAGAAAAAAGATTGACTCCGTCACATTTCAGCCTTTGGCAGCGACAGAATTTTTTGGAAGCGAAAAACCATATGACAAATATTGGTTTAAAGATAGTGAGTTGTGGCCAGACTATGATGAAGTTATAAAATTTATCGATAAGCTGGAAGAGATGAAGGCTGAAGGCTACCCAATTGGTAACTCAGATAGTGATTTTAAGAAATTTAGAAGGTATTTTAAGAATCCTGAAGAATTCGCTTTATCAGAATCTTGTGAACAAGAGCTAAGCACCATGTCGATTACCGATAATGGGAAAATCAAAATGTGTCCCGGCTCGGAGGAAGATTTCGGAAGTGCACTTGATGGTGATTTAACTAAAATGTGGCGAGGGGACGCTGCCAGACGGGCAAGACAACATGTCTTTGAATGTACCTCACAGTGCAAAATCTTGGCATACAACAAAGAAGATTTCTATTTTTAGTTTGATTTAGTTAGATCAATAACTTCCCAGATTGGTAGGGCGTTAAAACCTAATTTTTTAGGTGGAATAACATCGTGGGCCAAAGAGTCGCCTATAAATAAATGGCGAAAATTTGGACATTGGGTATACTGTTTTATTATTGGATAAATATTTGGATCAGGTTTTAACATTTTTATGGTATCTCTGGCAAATATCTTTTCAAATGTTTTGGGATTAAAACCGATTTTATGAAGGCATTTTTTAGCCTCGTCGATTCCAGAATTAGTTAGGATAAGGTGACGATATGAGGACAGCTTAACTTCAATAAATTCGACTATCTTTGGATCGTAATCAAGAAATTTAGATCGGCCCACAGCTTTGTCAAAATCATCTAAAACATCAAACTCACTTCTATTGGTAAAGTGACCGAGTACCGCAGACCAAGAGCTATACTTTTTGGTGAGTTGGTCAAATTCTTCCTCAGTAACATTAGGTAGAGTTTTTTGGAGACTAGTTAAAAAATGGTCTTTAATTTTTTGGCCTAAAATTTTATTTTGATAGAGAGTGCCGTCGAGGTCCCAAATGATAAATTTGGTAACAATCTTAGTAATCCAGGGGATCATATGCGGGGAATGTTATCACTTTGGGTATTATGAGTAACCACAACTACCTCGACGTTTTTCCGAAGTGAATTAATATCATGAACGCCAAGGTACCACATTGAACGACGGAGTCCTCCGACTAGCTCTTGAAAAATGGGAGTGACACTGCCTTTATAGGGAATAAGTGCGGAAACCCCTTCGTGAGTGTAAGTAAATGGTCGGAGGTAGTGCGGAATAAAGTTTATAGAACCATGTTTGATTATTCCCTTAATACTCGACTTTATTTTACCTTTTAATTCAGTAAGTGAAAAAGAAAATTTACTACCATACTGAAAGTCGGGACTGCACATACCAGCACTGAATTTGTAAAACTTACCATTCTTACGAATTATCTGCCCTGGACTTTCTTGGGTGCCGGTAAATAACCCACCAATCATGACCGTATCAGCCCCAAAAGCGATGGCCTTGGCTATATCTCCGGGGTTTTGGATGCCAGTGTCAGAAATGATCGGGACGTCATACTTTTTGGCTACTTTATAACAATCGGCAATGGCACTTAATTGGGGACGACCAACACCAGTGACTAAACGAGTTGTACAATGGGAACCACCACCGATACCTACACGGATACTATCGGCTCCGGCTTTGATTAAAGCAAGAGTGGCTTGACCGGTGACAACGAGAGCCACACAAACTTCTGCATTTGGATATTTCGATTTTATTCTTTTTAAGAAATCTATGGTTGAATCGGTGAAACCGTTGGCAGTTTCAAGACAAATAAGGTCGACCTTTTGCTTGAGAAGATGGGAAACGTGTTCAAAACCTTTTTGAGAAAAGTCGGAGACGGATACAGCAAGTGGGACGTTTTCTTTCTTAATAGCAACGGTTTGGTTTAGTTGAGAACCATGATCTTGAAAACAATGCAGGAACCCAATGCCACCCAACTTTCCCATGGTGATAGCCATATCAACTTCTGTTAAATGGGGCATGGGAGCGGAACATATTGGAGAATCGAGATAAATGTGTTTTGATAATCTGGCCCGGGTCGAGGTTTTTTGAGTGTCCTCACCGGCATCAAAATCGGATGAACCGGGTAAAAGTAATACGTCATTGAAAGTCAGCTCGGGTATTGTCGAAATTAGTTTCATATAAGATTATACAAATAAGGTACTAGGTTTCTTGAAAATGAATTCTGGTGTCATGCTTTGGTTATAAGCGCCAACTACATAAAAGACAAGAATATCACCTAACTGGCAATCACTGAGTAGACCCTTAAAAAGTAAGTCGTGTTCCTGACAACTACTACCAAAAACGGTAGTTCTCTGTTTTGAATTTTGGTTCAAAGTAAAATTTTGATGATAAGCATTAACAGTGGCAGGTCGATACCAGAGCGAGGGGAGCATGTTAATTGTAGCGTCTAAAGTCAAAACTTGACCATATGAGTCCAATGATTTGTTAATAACTTTAGCAACAAAATAGACAGCATCGTCAATGAGATATCGGCCTGGTTCGAGAATGAGTGTCGGAGAATAATCAATTTGATCATAAAACGATGATATGGCCTTGACATAGGAATAGATACTAGGTGTTTTTACAGCTTGTCTACCGATTGGAGTAGCACCATGAGCCGGAAATCCACCACCAAAGTCGAGATACTTTAATCGCAATGAATTACCAGCAACAAACTCACCAATCGATTTAGCGGAGAGCTGATATAGTGATGGATCATAAATATCACTGCCAAGATGAATGTGAATTGAGTCAGGGGATAGATTATGCTTAGCCAACAAATCGATGGCTTTTTGGGCGTCACCATTATCTATATCAAAACCAAAACGACTAGGTACATGAGAAGTCCGTAAGCGAAGACCAAGAGTAGCCCGAGGACGAGTTTTGTCAGTTTGATTGATTAGATCTGTTAGTTCGGTAAAATTATCAAAATGGATAAGACTTGAAGTTTTTAGAACGGCGGCTAGATTGCCTTTATTTGGTCCATTGAGAATGATGTTTTTAGAATCAAATCCAAGTTTTTTTGCGAGTCCATATTCATTTTGAGAAACTGTTTCGGCAAGTAGGTGATTTTTAGAAATAAAATCAGAAGCGGCAAAGTCATAGTTGGTCTTAAAAGAAAAAGCAATTTTTGAATTAAAAGAAAATCGAGATAAGGCTAGTTGAAGATCAGTAAGTCTAGAGGCGACGACTGACTGATCGATAACGAAAGAAGGGGTCACTGCAACAGGTTTAATTTGAGGCAAGAGAGTCGTGTATGAGGGGCGGGGAAGTAATTTGTCCAAGAGACGGATCATTATTGTATTATATCTTGGAATTAAGACTAAACCGAGTTTGTAATAGATAAGTTTAGTGTGTTCATAGTTTTAGTTATCTTGTTAAAATGGAACGATGATAGATTTGTTTTCAAATAAAATAGTCTCGGTAGATAAAGCAGTTGGTTTTATGCAATTTTTTGCAAAAGGAGATAATTGGCACAAAATGGATTTGCAGACTGGGAACTTGGGGTATGGCTGGATACACTATGGACTTATTCGGACGATTAGGGCAAAAAGAGTACTATGTATCGGTAGCCGATACGGATATATTCCAGCAGTATGTGCCATGGCCTGTCGGGACAATCGAGAGGGAGTGGTTGATTTTGTCGATGCTGGTTTTGATATGGATGACTTTAGTGGTCCAGGGCAACACTGGGGTGGAGTCGGATTCTGGAAAAAGTGTAACCCTAAAAATTACTTTGGGAAATTTGGGCTTCAAAAAAATATCGTCCTGTCGGTGATGACTTCGGCTCAGTTTGCTAAAGCTCATCAAAAAAGGCAGTTTGACTATATCTACCTTGACGGTGATCATTCATATGAAGGCGTAAAGGCAGACTTTGAATTATTTTGGCCAAGACTCAAAAAGGGTGGATTTATGGCTCTACATGATATCGGTAGTCCCGATAAAGACGGTAACGTTTATGGAACTAGAAAGTTTTGGTTGGAATTGGCAAAAAAATATAAAGTGACTATGCAGTTTTTGGAAGATCCCGGTATAGGAATCGTTCAAAAGATTTGATAATGACACTTCGTTGTCGCTCGGTATTGATCCGGTTACAAGCAGTCATCTTGCAGGGTTGTTTACAGCGACGAATAATCTTTCTTTGATCTTGGGCTTTTTTGCCATACCAAATAGTTTTGGGGTCGTCTTTGAAGATATTGCCAATAAGGGGGTAACTATAACAAAGTCGAACGTCTCCTTGATGGTTGACAATGACATTGTTTAGGCCAGCTGCACATTGAATAGAATCGGTGATGTGGGGATTTTTATAGTATTCTAAGGTGTAATTTAGTTGGGGAATATCTGTAAGTAAGACGGGGGTTTTGGAAAAATTCTTAATAACTTTCTTGATAGATTTTTGAAGGTCGGTAAAGGCGGGCCATAGAGGACCATGAAACTGCTCGTCAGTAGTTTTAGTGGAAGCTAGGGTAGGGAGTAGATTTTGGAATGTCATGCCATCAACTTTATTGTCGGTGGCGACTTTAACGATATCACTCAGTTCTGTCACATTTGGTTTCATAATAACTGAGTTGAGATAAATTTTGAGGTGGTCACCAGTACGATATTTTCGGAGTAGTTTTATACCATTGAGAACCCGATCGAAGGCTCCTTGTACGCCCCGAAGATGGTCATGGGTGATGGCATTGCCACCATCAAGAGATATGGAAATAGAGGAGAGGTTACTGTCGACTATTTTTTTGGCTAAAGCGTCGTTGATAACAAAAGCGTTGGAATTGACATGAGTAACAAGACCGATACTTTCAGCATATTTAATAATCCGGGGTAAATCTTGGTTGATAAAAGGCTCGCCCCCAGTAAAGAAAATATAAAAACTGCCAAGCCAGGAATGAAGTTTGTCTATGGCAATTTTGGCTTCATCAAAAGTAATCTGTTTTTCTGGTGCAGATTTCCACAAGTCACATTGCTGGCAACGAAGCATGCAATTGGAGGTAACGTTCATGACTATTGATGTTGGTCGGTTGAGTGGTCGATCAAGGTTTTTGGATAACCTGACTAGGTTATCTTGGATGCCGACGTCAATCGTGCTGTAAATTCGAGAGAATCTATCGATGACGATATTCCGTAGTTTATTGATCTTATTCATTGATAATAGTCAGAAGATTTTTTAATGTCTTTTTCCAAGATAGTTTATTTGATAATTTTAGTGCGGCCAGATGTTTTTTTTGCCATAAAACTGGATCGCGATATTTTTCTAATATCTCTTTAATATTAGTTTCATTATAGTAGATTGTGGCAGAACTAAGAAGTGGATCATAACGCCAGTCGGGACAAAGAACGGGAAGTCCATAGCTAAGATAAAGAAGATATTTAGCGGAAAATCCCGATGATCTTAAATCATCTTTACTCAGAGTTATCAGACCAAACTGGTACTTACTGATATCTGATTCTTTCGGAAGGTAGCCTTTAAATCGAGAAAGTTTTGGATAAAAGTTTGATTGAGGTTTTTCATAACTGAAAATATCTAAATTGGTTTTTGAAGCAATGGAAGTTAGCAACTGAGGGTTAACCCAATATGAATTTAGTTTTCCCAGATGTACTATTTTGGCTTTTTTGTTAAATTTTGCGTGGTCAATGGTATCTTCACAACCCCAATTTAAAAGAAGTGGGTGTCTAACTTTTAAACCATAGTTTTTGGCTATCTTGAAGTAGGTGTACCAATGAAAAGCGGTAAAATCAGATTGGAGATAAACTTTAGATTCCATTGATTTTATGGTTTTAACTGTTTTTGGGGTGTAATCACTATTTAGTTCCAGTTCTCGATAAAAGAGGGTGGGGGAGTCATAAAGAACTTTGTAAGGTCGTGGTGAAATGGTGGCAACCAACATGTCCTCGGGGTTTTGAACAATAACCAAAGAAGAGTGATTTGACCTTAAAATATGGTCGATGATCTGGCTTTTCAGCTCCATGGTCTCGACTAGTAGCGCTGGTCCAATATCCTGGTGGCGATATTCGCAGATTCTTTTTAAGAAACGATACTTTAGTAAAGAAAAGCCATAGGTTAGCAAATATCTTCTCCCGGCGATAACTTTTTGGAATTCGGTGTGTGAATCAAGAGTTTTTACAAAAAGGTGGTGTGACGTTAAAAAATTATTGACAGAATTTAAGCGCTTGCTGTTGGCTCCATTATCAGAGTGGTTGACGATGGTAATTGGACGGGGTCGTTTTTTTAGATAACCAAGTAAAAAAGCAACCTTTAAAATAAAATCGATAGGATTGGAAAACTTTGGAATTGCGTGAGAGTAATTGTCATATTCACCCCATTTTCTGGTGATATTTGCTTTATATTGACCACGAATGAAGTTCTTTCTGATAGCACCAAGAAGTGAGGAGACTTCAGGATGGTGAATAATCATTTTTGGTTCGTATTTGCCAATTAAATGGTGTTCTTGTAATTGAAGACTAAAGTCGACATCTTCAAAAATTTTAAATTGGGTATCAAAGCGGATGTTTTTAATTTGATGAAGATCTAAGATAAGGTTTTTGGTATCAAGTGAGTGTGTTTGGTTAAACCAATGTAAATAGTTGTCGTATTGAACTTTGGCGACCGAACTTTTGGGATTTAGTAGTTTTGATTTTCCGACAACGAAAGCGACCTTCGGCGATTGGCGAATAGTATTGTAGGCATTGATAATCCAATCAGTACCAAGGACACAATCATCATCAATAAAGGCTAAATAACGAGTGGCACTATTATTAATAGCTAAGTTGCGACATTGGGGGATAGTTTTCTTTTTTCGATAACTATCGATCACCATGAGTTTATGAGGTTGGTGAGACTGCCGGGAAATATTCTCGAGGCACCTTTTTAGCTCCTGTGGACGACGGTAAGTGAGAATAGCAATAGTTAGGTCGTTGATGGTGGACATTGTGAGCTAACAAATCCTAAAGTAAGCATAAAGAGATCGAAAGTGGGATCAAGGTTGAGAAGAGGGTGAAACTGACTGCTAATTAGAAATGCAATCGCGCCAACTATAGCTCCATAATGAACGATATTCACTATACGATTAACCAAAATAGTTTTAACAACAAAATAAATAAATAAAGCTCCAGCAAATATTCCTAATTCAGAAATAATCAGTAAGATAGTGTTGTGAACCGGAACAATAAAACCATTAAGGCTAGGAGGTAGGGGGCGGCTGACGAGGCTCGTGGTGAATTGGTTTAGTCCGACACCAAAAGGATGCTCTGCGATAATCTGCAAACTTTGCCAGGCGAGAACTCCACGGATAGAACCATTGCCATTTTTGGCAAAAAGACTGGTAATTGAGGGAAGACGGCTGAGGACTAAAAATGAGGCAACAAAAACAAAAAAGATTATTAGGGGTCGATTTTTAGTGATCAGACGGATGAAATCTTGACGGTTGGGGATTAGCTGCTGGTAGAGAAGGACGATACTTAAGGCAATGGTAATCCAGACAGTTCGACTATGGGTACCTAACATCACGATGATTCCCAAAGCAGTCCCTAAAAGCGAAAGAGTTGGGTTCAGAGTATAGGTGGTAGCGATAAAGATTGGAAGCAATATTCCCATAAAACTTCCAAAATAGACCGGGTGGGATATAAAACCAGAAACGCGAAATTGTGACTTGCCGTCGGTAGTAGAGTAGCCCTCTTCTTGACTAAAAGATGGAGTGAGTTCGATAAATTTTCCCAATGGCTTTTGCTTCATTAGTTGACTCAAACCAAAGAGGGTCGAAAAAAGATAAATGGCACAAATTAGGTAGGAAAAAAGTTTGGGTTCTTTTTTAAAAAATAGTTTGGCTGAAAAATAAAAAAGGATCGATAACCATAAACGAATTAAGCCAACAATAGGGGCCAGACCCCAGAAGAAGAAGGTATTTAAAAACGCAATTCCTAAAAATAATAGTAGGGCAAGGTCGGATTTGGAGATGGGTTCTGAGGTACCTTTTTGTTTGAGAGTGAGAAAAAATAATAAAAGTCCAAAAATTAATTTTAGATTTAATCCGAAAAATAATTCATATCCGGAAGAGGGGACACTGATAAACATTTTTTGGGTTACGGGAATTATCCATTCCCGGAGATTGTTTTCAAAAGGAAGTGAGAGGACTAGAGTTATAAATACTGATTTGGTGAAGGAAAATTGGACTACTAAAAATAGGTAAGCTAAAAGACAAATAAAAACCAAGATATAGGATTTGACATTAAATACAAAAAATAAGACAGTAAAAAACGTAGTTAGGGCAATAAATAACCTAAGGTTATTGGATATTTTCAATTTCAAGATTATATAGATTAATGTCTTGGCCGTAGAAATAAAGGGCATTGCCAATCTTGATATTTTGATGGCCAGCAAAATACCAGCGATTATCTATCTGGTTGGCAGTTATCTGGATTTTGAGAATTACATCTTTGGTATTGGGTGAGACTCTAAAGCCGATAGCATTATTGGTAGTGGTGACCTCGGTAGCAAAGACTCGGGTAGTGTTTTCGGTGTCGAAATCTAAAATAGTACCGACTGCTTGCTGGTTGTAGCGGTTGATCATAGTTTCACCTTTTTTGATTTGATCAATAATAGATTTTTCGATACCCCGACCCCTAACAGTTAGGGTCATGGTTTTTTGTGGATAACCAGTTGATTTTTCGGGAGCATCTAAGTCGATAATTTGTCCGAAAACAATATTTTGATCGGGAGCGATTTCTATCGCTGATCCTAGGTCAAGTGGCTTGTCTTTGAAAAAGTGTTGATGAAGTCTTTTTTGATAAGTGGTTTTGACTTTAACTGTCAAATAAACTTCAGCTTCTTCTCCACCCCGTAAATAGTTTTCGACATCAATAACCTCAGCTAAGACTTTACCGGATTTGTCGTATTCTTTTTGACCAACCTTTAATTTGTCACTAAGCCAAAATGGGGTGCGATAACCATAGGGATTGTAATTTTCTGACCAACTCTTATTGATAACTTCGATACGGATTGTCTTGTAATCAACTTTTTGACCAAAATATTTGACTACAAAAACTGTAAAAGCGATGATGGAAATGGCGATAAAAACTTCAAAAAAACTGAGACTCCTAATCCTGGAAATAATTCTACCGAACATGATTTATATTATATAATGTAAGATCTAAATATGTTGATTCGGCAAAATTTCCAAAAAATTAAAAAATTGGCATCCGGTTTTTGGAGATACAATGTCGAGTCAAAATATAAAACGGTTGTTCCTCAAAGCGTAATTATTAACCTTACTTATTGGTGTAACTCGCGATGTGTGATGTGTAATATTTGGCAAATAAAACCAAAGATTGAACTGACACATGAAGACTGGGTGGAAGTGATGAAAGATCCGATTTTTTCCGAAATCAAGAATCTGACTGTGTCTGGAGGTGAGCCATCAATGTATAAAGACTATGTAAAAACTGTGTTGATGTTTATCGATTCTATGCCTAAATTGACTCGGCTAGTAGTTAACTCTAACGGGTTTACTCCCAAAAAACTAATAAAAGACATGGAAGAAATTGCCAGAGCCTGTAAAAAAAGAGGTATAAAACTAGGTGCAAATGTGTCAATTGATGGAGTTCGAGATGTTCATGACAGTCTTAGGAGAATTAAAAATGGGTTTGATTTGTGTGCTGAAACTGTCGCTGGATACAAAAAACTGGCTAAAAAATATGGTTTTAACGTAACGGTATCGAGTCTGATTTTGCGACAAAACGTTCATCGATATCAAGAGATGGTGGAGTGGTTAAAAGAGACAAAAACTGATGGTAGTTTTCAAATTGTTGGTTTTCATGATACTTATTTGAAGAACGCTGAGACTGAAAAAGATTTAAGTATCAATTCAGATGTTAAAAAAACCTTTTTAGAGGTTCTACAGTCGATACTTGATTCAAAACCAGCTTGGGATGTGGGCCGTTACTACTGGGCAGACATGATTAATATGTACAAAAACGGAGCCAATAGAACTTCACCCTGTCCTTTTTTGACTGATGATTTTGTGGTGGATAGCTTGGGTGATGTTTACTATTGTTTATCAGTTAAAGCAGTAGGCAACTGGATAAAAGAAAAGAGAAGTATCAGTCAAATATATTATGATCCTAAGAATATAAAGTTCCGGAATAACTTACCCAAGACTGCGTGTAAAAAATGCAATAGTGGTTGTGATGTTCATAATGCGACTGCCTTTGATCTAAAAAGATTTTTGTACTACAAGATGTCGGGGAAATTGTGGTCGGGGGATATTAATCGCTGATACAGTAATTGACGTAACGATTGATATTTTTTTGCTGGAGGGCGACTAATTTGTCGCGATAATATTTGATAATTTGTTGATTTTGGGGTGTATTTGCTAAGGCTTGAGAAACAAGTGAGGCGGCGGTTGCAGCTGTTTTAAAAAGAACTCTGGACTGATATTTATCGAAGAACAAACGGATCTCGGGTAAGTCGCGACAGACAGGAAAACAACCGGAAGAAATAGCCTCCATCAGAGTTAGTGGAAAGCCTTCATAGTCAGAAGTAAGTAAAAAAACTTGGGAGTTGGTGTAATAAGTTTGAGGATGATTTGAGGCACCGACCATGGAAATATTTTTGTTAAGTTTCTTTTTGTGTATCAAATCTTTGATCATCATCTCATCGAAACCGGAACCGACAAGAGTGGATTTTATAGAAGGTTTTTTAAGAGTAATCAGCTTGATGACGTCAATAAATAGAGGTAGGTTTTTTTGAGCGGCAATTCGGCCAACGAATAGAATGTGGTTGGATCGATCTTGACGTGGAGGCAAAATAGTCGGGGGATAATCAAGTGGCAGCCAGTTGGGTGAGGCGACTATTTTAGGAGATTTACCAACTTCGAGGATTTTTTCTAGATCACGTTTTTGGATGGGTGTTTGGACAAGAATTTTATCGGCTTGAGGATAATATTTTTTGATAAGGGCTTGGCGGATGGGGGCAGTCTTGTGACCGTAAATATCAGTGAGGTATTTTGAAGTAAGAATATCTTCACCGATAATAACCATGGGTTTTCTCCAGAAAACAAATTTTAGGGCGATAAAAGTGGGGATAACACTAAAGTCCATAAAGGCCAAGATGTGGGTGGGATTAAAAATGACAATCTCTTTAATCATCCAGATGATGTACCAGACGATTCCCAATCGATAGAACTTGTATTTTGAAGCGG
>JBAZZE010000006.1:0-55602 GCA_041658955.1 Candidatus Shapirobacteria bacterium | reverse complement strand
CCCGCCTCATGATAAGCCGTCATCAACTTATCTTCATCTGTCTGTTCTCTTCTCTTTTCCGAACCAAGTTTTGCTTTCAATGCCGCTTCTTCAATATCTACCATTTCAATCTTAGTTTTATTTTCTCGAGCCGCTTTTATGGCTGCTTCATTCAGCATATTTTCCAAATCCGCTCCTGAGAATCCTACTGTTCTTCGCGCCACAGCTGGCCAACGAACAGTTTTACCAAATGGTTTACCCTTAGCATGGATCTTTATAATGTCTTCTCGTGCTGCTAAGTCTGGCATTTCCAACATCACTCTTCGATCAAATCGGCCTGGGCGTATCAATGCCGGATCCAACAGATCTCCTCGATTAGTTGCTGCCAACACTACCACCGCTGTATTTGCCTCAAAACCGTCCATTTCTACCAATATTTGATTTAATGTTTGTTCTCTTTCACCGTGTCCGCCTTCAAGTCCACCTCTCATTCTTCCGATGGCATCTATCTCATCGATAAAGATAATTGCTTTACCAGCCTTCTTCGCAGTTCCAAAGAGATCCCTTACTCTTGAAGCGCCCACACCCACCAACATTTCCATAAATTCTGACCCTGCCATCGCATAAAATGGGACATTTGCCTCGCCAGCTACTGCTTTTGCCAACAATGTTTTACCAACCCCGGCTGGTCCGACCAATAAGACTCCCTTAGGCGCTCTTGCTCCCATCTTTCGGTATTTCTCTGGATGTTTCAAAAAGTCCACAATTTCTTCCAAGTCATCTTTTGCTTCTTTAACCCCAGCTACATCTTTAAAAGTTAAATTTTGTTTTCCTTTAATAAACAGTTTGGCAGTCGATTTTCCAAAACCAAACATTCCTCCCGCTCCACCTTGCTGTCTTCCAAAAAACCAAATAATAAATAGGATTGGTAATCCAATCGAGATCAAAGTTCCTAAAATCTCCAATACTAATTTCCACCCAGTTCGGTTCTCAACACTAAATTTAACAGTCGCTACATCTATTCCTTCTCGTTGTAACAGCTCAGCCATCGAAGTCGAGGGTTCCTTTGAAGAGACCAATACCTTACCCTCATTTTTCAACTTAACGATTATTTCGTTATCCATTACCGTGACTTCTTCAGCTTCATTTTTCTTGATTACTTCCACCACCTGAGATAATGGTGCTTTTACAATTTCTTCCGGCATAAAAATCTGTCTTAACACCGTTAGAGTCCAGTAAATAATTACCATATATAGGATTACTTTCATTATTTGTGAAGGCCCTATCTCAATCCGTTTTATCTTCACCCCTGGAGGTAAGTTCTTCATTAATTCATCTGGGATCTTTTCATCTTTCTTTTTTTCAATTTTTTTTGAATTAAAACCCAATTTATCAATCAGTTTTTTCCATTTATTTTCTTTATTTTCCATGCGTACGATTATACCATTGAACACCTCCCCCAATTCTGAAATTTACGACACTTCAATAACCGCAATTTAACCGTTTTTATTCCGCACCCTATTTTTTCCTCGCCAAACCCTCAGCTTTTATAGCAATATCAGTTCCATCCCTGATTAGCCACTTCGTCAGTTTCTTGGTCATCTCTGGATCAGGCGAGGTGCCAGCATCAAGTAATTCAAGGTGACCCTGAGCCAATTGAGCAAATCTTAAAGATGCTACTTGAGCACTTATTCTCCCCGCCTCCAAATCCTGCAAAATCAAATTTGCCGTGTCAGTATCACCAGGTAATATGTTATTCATTACTAAATTTTAACACTATTCTCCAGCAAATCTATCAATTTATTTCTATCATCATCCTTTCCTTCTCTCACCCCAAACTCATGCCCACATTCCATACAACGGTAAAAAACCTTAAATATTCCCTTCTCATACAAAGTTTTGATTGGTTCCATCATTCCTTTGCAATCACTCTCCCTGTCCCCAGGTATCAGCTGATCCATATGTTTCGCCCACAAACATTTTGGACAATGGTCAGTATATCCATCCCCCACCACCAGCTCTCCACAATGTTCGCAGGTAAAATTTTCTATCTTTCGTATAAAATTCCTCACTCCCTATTTTACCGAATAATAGTAAGAAAATGATTGAATGTGTTTTGTGGGAAATTACGCAGCAGACTGTGGTTTTATCGCCAGTAGGTCTGCGAGTATTTAGATAGCGACCGGACGTGCCAATGGAATCAATCAAGACAGTCGACTATCGGTCCCAAAAAAACATGTTCAAGCGTTTTCAATTACACTACTTACTAATCTCCACTCCCATCTTAATATCCCTATCCAACTTCTGGTTGAAAAGCAATTTTTCACCCACCATACTTGCTGCCGGTTCCACTTGGTTAACTTGCCATCCCGGAGGCAATGAGACTAGTGATACCAATCCAGTATCCCCATATCCCGGTTGTCTTTGAATGTAGTGAAGGTAAGAGAATTTTTCCTTCTTAGTCAAGTCAACTTGATCAACATATCTAACTTCCACCATTCGTTTTTTCCCCGCCGGTACTACTACCAAAAACCCAATTTCTTTTTTACCGCGGCTAGTTGTTATATCTAGATTATCTCCGGAATATATAGTCTTTATTCCATTAGCCTCCACGTCCGTCACACTTACTTCAGCTATGTTAGCCGTCGATGGAATATACATCCTGACGTAGTTTTTATAATCACCACCTGGCCAACTGTTATTTTTAGCCGTATTTTCGTAACTAATTTTTACCACCCGACCAATAGTTTGATTACCAATATCAATTGTTTGATCTATGCTTCGATATAAAAAGTAATTGGCTTTATTGACACCCAAGTTTGCCTCAACTACATAAAGATAATCCGCAAAACACCTATCCACTGCACATTTTCCTTCGTATACTGCCCCGTTCCATCCTAGTTCAGCTACCACCTTGGATGCTGGTTCATTTGATAGGGCGATTTGTATTTCATTTCGCTCCATCATATCTACCAAAGCCAATACCATCTTCATTCTTTGTTCTCCCTTAAGGTTTTTAATTTCTTCAAACAGCTGTCTTCCAATCCCACCCAAGAAACTCGCTTTCTGTTTTGATCCAGGGAAAAACTTGGTTTCCGAATAAAACTCGGCTTGCTCGTACAAGTTATTTTTATTAATCTTTTCTTTAAAGTCTGGTACATATATCTCACCAGTTACCCCCAAGATTGCTTTAGCCACAGCCAGGTCTACTCCAATTACCCCATCCACTTTTCTCCCCGTCTCTTTTTCCATAAACCACTGGATATCCTTAGCTGACATTCCAAAATCAGACTGCCAGTTAGCATCTCTCATATACCATTTGGCTTCTCCTAAATATTTTTTAATGGCAGCTGGTGGTTCCACATGTCCTTTTAGTTGACCATCTGCCTCATATATATCACTAATTTCAAAGTTAAGTAATTTTCCATTTTCAAAGCTAAGAATTCCATAAGACCCAATAAATCCTCCTCCAGGTCGCAGTTCACTCTCATTTTGTAATAGCACCATAAATTCCCTTCTTTTTCCATCAGTTCCTAGCATCTCTGGTAAAAAGTCCACTGCCCGAGTTACCTTTGCCAATACTCCATTTATCTCCGCCACTTTTGTTTTTGCATTCCCAAAATCTCCTCGCCATCGATTTGGGATCCACGACCAGTCACCTGCCATTCTAGCTGACAACATTGACATCGTTCCTTGCATATCTCCCAACTCTTTTTTTAATCCTTCTAATTCTTTTTTCCAGTCAATATCTTTTTCTTTAAACATTCCTGAATTAATTGTTTCCGACCGTTTAGCTACTGCTACTACTTCTGTTTCCAGCTTCAAACCCTGCTCAGCCACTCTGAGTAAATCCTGATATCTTCTTCCCCACACCCACCTATTCCACTTCCACTTATCAACCATCGTCTGATTAGCCAACACCCGTTTTAAAGTCACTCCCGCTTGCGTTGAAGCTTCATCATATTTCTTTTCATTTGCCATTTGGGCAATCGCATAGATACTCCTAACCATGCGGTAATTATCAACTCCCCAAAAAATAACTAGCAATATAGTTACGGTGATTATTGAGATTCCTATCGCTGCCATCCATTTCCATGGCATGTATTTTTTGGAAACTTTTTCATTTATAACCAGTTTTTTCTCTACAGAAACAGGTTTTGCCACTGGTCTTGGCTCTTCTTTTTCGATTACTTCAGTTAATTCTTCCTCAGCTGGTTTTACAAATCTACTATTAGAATTTTTTACTAAAAATGGAGTAATCTCTATCGGTTTCTTTATTTCTTTCTCCGGCAATTCACCATACTCTTCTTTCATTATTTTCTCAATCGATTCCTCCCTATCTTCAATCGTTTCGATTTTTGGAATTGGCGGAACTTTTTTCACCTCAACTATAGGTTCTACCTTCACCAGCTCTGGCTCAATTGGAATTTCTCTAATTACTTCATGCTCCACTTCCGCTTCAATATTTTCACTGACAATACCTCCCTCAACCACCACTTCATATCTTCTTGGTACACTGACTTTTTCCTCAAACTTTACCATCTTACTTACTGGGGCACTTTTTGGCCGTCGGCTTTCCTCATCAGCTCTAGCAAAAAAACTTTGTAATGCTCCAGCCACCGTCACCCCCATATCATTCCCCGGTTTCCATCTCAATCTCCCCCATTCAGCTTCTACCACCTCACCTTCAGGTAGAGGCTGCTGTTCCTCGCTCTCCAACACCTTACTCCGAGTCATTTTAGCTTCATCTATCAGCCATTTTGCCAAGTCTTCGGTATCGATTACTTCACCCCAAACGTCAAAAATATTACCCTGAGTATTCGACAAAAACATTCCCCTCATCATTACATCGACAAATGATGGTTCACCCAAAAGTCTTATCTTAGATTTTCGAGCCGGTAGTACTAAGTTTTGGTTCTTAACTGCCAATTCCATTGCCCGTACCAAAAACCCCACTTCTTGATTAGCGGCATCTAGGTTTGTTCCCCTACCCGATACACCATGAGCTCTCAACACCCTCCAATTAACAGTGTTTTCCAACTCTCTCAAATCAGCCACATCTTCACCGTTTACCCCAATCACCATCAACCTTGTTTCACTCCCAACCAATTTTGACCACAATTGTGGATCCCCCACAAAGTCAAAAACATAATCTACTCCTTTTAAGTCACTAGGAATTTCCCCTCGCACCACTACTGATGGCATGGTTGTCAGTCGTGATTCAAACTCACCTACTGCTACCACTTTCATCTCACTTTCACTCAATTTTTCCACCAATCCGGAAGTCCCCAAAAGACCCAATCCGTTCACCAAAGCCATAGGTAATCCATCGCGCATATATCCATATTAAATCAACATCAACTTCTTTCCCTAAACCAAAAAGCCCCTACGGTTAATAATCGGTTATTATGCGGTTATTGACCAATCAACTATATCAAGATGTCAGATCCTGAGCTTGGAACGTGAAAAAACGTCATAACGAGTGTGTACATGTTCGCAAATTGTAAGTACCCGAAAAGAGGAAACGGTGGCTTTATTCTAGTTCGAAAATTCTGTCCCAACGCAGTTATTTCCACGTTTTTATAAAGAAAAAAATGTCCTAACTCCCAAGCGCTGTATGTATCAAAAACGCTCGCGAAAACAGCTCCCGTAAGTCGCTAATAAAAAAAGGTTATTCTATTTCCTGTTCCAAATCTAATGTGAGATCTTCCGATTCTTCCAAAACCAAATCATCATCAAACAATCAATCATTTCCGTAAAAACCGTTACCCATGCCGCCGCCATCATCCCAAAGCGGGGGATAAGTAGTATGTTTAAGCCCAAGTTAGCTATCAAAGCTACTATACCCAGCTTTAACATTTCCTTTTGTCCACCCTCAGCTATCAAAGCAAATCCCACCAAGTGACCCACATAAGAAAATAGCATTGCAAACACCAGCGTGCGTAATACCATTACTGAAGGCGCAAATTCAGCTCCACCAAGTACCGATATCATCCACGGTGCCAGAGTCCAGACCAATATCATTCCTCCGGTTACCATTACCAATAAAATTAGCAGTGACTTCTTCATAAGTCCTGGAGTTTTACCCTCTCTGTTCGACAATATTGGAAAAATACTATTCACAAAGTAATATGCCGGCTGTAGCATCACCCCATGAATTTTATAAGCCAGACCATAATAGGCCACTTCCAATGGTCCCAAAAAATGTTGAATTAAAAGTGAATCGACTGCCTTATCGTAAGTAGCAAAGATAATCAAAAAAAGTCCCATTGGCCAAGATGAGTCCCAGATGGTTTTAACCTTACTCCACTCCACCTTTCTAAGTTCTATTTTTTCGATACCTGACACCAACCACCATCCCACCACCAAACTTATCGCCCTGGCCACTACATAAGCTGTCATGACCCACAGTAGGGTAATCTCACCAGTCCACTTCCATAGTCCGATTAGGAAAGCCAAAGGAAATGAAATATCCATCAACACTTTTAGATCCATCCTCAATTTGCTTTGGAAAATTATTTCCATAAAACCACCCATCGAAGTCAAAAAAATCATTGTCAGAGCTACTGTCGCTTCCCATCTAAAATCTTTTAATCCATCCCATCCCCACACCGCAATTAAGCCCAATACAAAGGAAATTGTCGTCATCGTCATTCTCAGATTAAAGATATGTCCCATCAAATCTTTACCAGGTGTCCGCGATACTTCCCTTACTCCAATAGTCTTAGTTCCAAAATCAGCCAGCGAATCCAAAAATACAAACAAAGAGGAGATTAATACAAATCCACCATAACCAGTGGCTCCCAGTTTTCTAGTTAATACTCCAGTGGTTACCAAGCTAATAATTACCATTACCGCTTTACCTACAATTTGCACCGCCGTATTTTCCAAAGATTTTCTCAACATTATGTATTCTACCTTCTACCAATAGGTTTTGATTATTTTCAAATACAAAATTATTATCAGAGATAAGTGGAAACTTATAAAAAATAAGGGTTTTAAGTACTGATTTTTCTACAATCACCAGATCAACAATAGTTTTAGTTTATGTTGAAAGAACTATCGTAGTATTTAAAATAAGCTTGCGAAGTAATAATTTTTATAGCGATCGATCGTGCGTCGCACATTCACCGAGCAAATAAAAATTGTTACGAGCAGAAAGTTTATTTTAAATATAAAAATCAGTCCACTAAGGAAATATGCTTGGGCTGAAATAATAAAAACTACAGCACCGCTAATATCACCGCCAACAACCAGTTATTCTGAGGTAGGGTAACCCAGTAATGATCCAACATCCCTGTGAAGATAAGACAGATCAAAAGTATTTTCCATTCTTTCCACAATCTATTTCTCCACCATCCCGCCACCACCCACACCATTCCCATAACTCCCAATATTCCCGTTTCCGATGCCCATAGTAAAAAGATATTATGTACCGGTTGCCACCAATAAAAAGACAATCCTTGTACAAAGTAGGGTAGCCGGCTAGTGAAGTTACCAAGACCGACTCCCAATATAAAATTATCCTTCCACATCGACATTGCCGACCAATTTAAGGTCATTCTCTTCATAGTGCTATCACTATCCCATCCACCCACAAAATCACTCAGTCGATAATTAATTCCAATTACCCCTAAAATAATGAAAATCAAGCCTAAAAGTATTGCCCCATAACCAACTATTTTTTTACCAAATGTCATCCCTGAAGCCACCCAAAACTTCCAAATTACCATTAATAAGGCCATCAACCATACCACTCGGCTCCCACAAATAATTATTCCTACTAGTGTCATCCAAAACACCCACCACCAAGTAACTTTTCCGACTTTTTTCTGTCCATTCCACCAAGCCAAAACTAGCAGTAAAAATCCCGCCATACTATTCGGATGAGAAAATGTTCCATATGCCCGAACTACACCCTGACCTAGCCATGAAATTTGGGCCACCCCAATCCCACTATATCCAAAACGGCGTTCCCCAAGCCAATACCACCAACCTTCAATACTTCCGCCTTTAACAACTTGGCTAACTCCCAAAACAGTTTCTATTAGCACCCATATTGGTACTATCCACAAAAGCTGTTTAATCACTTTCAATTTATCGTTCTTAATTAAACCAAAAGTTATTACCCACTGCAGGATCCTCAACCATCTATAAAGGGCCACCCATCTGTTTCCGGCTATCGCGATATTCAAACCTACTAGAAGTAGGGTAATTATGTTTTGAAAGTTAACAATCGCTTTAAAATCAGTTTTTCTTTTCTTATATGAAGTTAAAATCAACTTCACTACCACCCAGACTATCCACACCAAGTCAATTAAATATAAAGTAGGGGACAAATAATCAACTCTCACTCCCATCACCATGCTCCACTCCGGCCAAAAATGTTTTCCTAGCTGTGTTGGCACTAGTAAAAGCAACAAAATCAGCAGTATTTCATCTATTTTTTGCCAAAAAGCCTTCACGCCCCAATATTACCATAACCACAATCTCACAATTTATTTTTTCAAAAATATACATATAAACAGAACATCTCCAAGAATAATTACAAAGGTGAAGAATGTATTCTGAAGGAATTAACGCAGCAGACTTGAGTTCTTTGTATGGATGTCTGCGAGTTTGTAGATAGCGGCCGAATATGCCTATGAGACATCCTCGTTCTGCCGACTATCGGTCCTGAAGAATATATTCGAACCTTTGCTAATTATCCAATTCCACAGACTAAACAGCTGGTTTGATGACAATATGTCGATCTTCACCTTCTCCTTCTGAATCCGAAGTAATCCCTTCAATTTCGACGAGAGCCATATGACACAGTCTTCGCTCATAAGAACTCATATTGGCCATAACCACTTCTTTACCAGTAGCTTTGACCTTTTCAGCCAAACTAAGCGCCATATTAGTCAATCTTTCTCTTTGTTCTTGACGATAGTTGTTGATATCAAGCAGTACTCTTACCCATTCACCTAATTTATTTTTAACAATCAAAGACAGAACCAATTGTATTGCCGCTAAATTGCGACCTCTAAATCCAATTAAACCAGCTGGATTGGCCACAGTTACACTCACCAAAACTTGATTTTCTTCTTCAGCGACGTCTTCGACAAATGCGTCGTCAACTTCGAAGTTCATTTTTTCCAACATTTCACAGGTAATTTGGAGGATTGTTTGATTGCGTTCTTTATTTTCCATGCGCCTATTCTACCATGCCTACAATAGCTTAAAAATAATCTAACTTTACATCGCTTTCATGCTATTTAATATAAAAAATCAAAGACGTTTCTAAAGTGGAGGTTTCGCAGAAGATCTGAGTTTTATGTTTGGAGATCTTCGAGAATGCAGATGACGGCGGTACGTGCGCTTGAGATTAAGTAAGCTAGCCGATTATTGGTCCACGGAGGAAATGTCTTTGAGTTTTAGAAAATTATTTATCTTTATCCAACTTCGCCACTACCAATTGTTGTACCAGCATCACACCACTATTCACAAACCAGTAGAGGAGCATTCCCAGCGAAAAGTTCCATCCAATAAATATAGTCATTAAAGGCATCATATAAGTCGACTGCATTCTCATGGCTGACATCATGTCATCTTCCTTATCCTTAGTTTCTTTGACCACATTTACATCAGCTTTAGGATTAGGCATCATTAATTTTGAACTAAAGTACTGCAGTATTCCTGAGCCCAACAATAGTATTAGTGGCAAAACTACACCCATTCCCAAACCTTCTTTATATATACCAGCTGGTGTCATCGATAGATTACTTCCCAAAAACATAGTTTCAAATTTAAATCCTTCGCTAATTCTAAAATTTGCAATCAATTCTTTATTCAGGCTATTCATATCACTTTTTCCAATTGTGTAGTTTGTCACCAGATTAAAAGCTGAAAAGAACATAATCAATACAGCAATCTGAAGTAGTTGTGGCAAGCATCCCGACAGGGGATTAATTCCTTCTTCCTTATATAGATCCATTTGGGCTTTAGCTAAACCTTCTTTATTTCCAGTATATTTTTCTTGAAGTTTTTTAAGACGAGGCTGTAAAGCCGCCATTTTTTTAGCTGATCTCAAGCTTGGTAGTACTAATGGGATCAATAAAACTCTAATTAAAATTGTCACCACCATTACCGACCAACCTAAGTTTCCAAAAAGGTAGTAAAAACCAAATAATGCATTAACAAATGGGGCGATAAATATATTCATTTTTCCTGTTTTCTAGAATTTTTCTTCTATTTTCTAATCTGTTATTTTAACAGATCAACTCCACCCTTACTCCAAGGGTTGCATCTAACCACTCTTTTTAAACCTTTCCACAGTCCCACGATTATTCCATATTTTTCTACAGCCTCATAAGTATATTCACTACAAGTCGGCGCAAATCGACAATAGTACCCAAAAGAAAGGTATTTTTTATACCACAGGATTATTTTTAGTACTAATTTTTTCATAAACTTCATCCCAGCATTTTTCAATGTCGCCAATTTTTGCTGTTAATATACTTTTCTTAACTAACACCACCAAGTGAATTTTTTGCAGCATTTTTTTAGCAATTACTTCTGCCACCCTTCTTTTAATTTTATTTCGATCGACGGCTCGCGAAGAAATCTTTTTAGACACAATCCAACCATATTTAGTTTCTTCTGACTTTATATATCGAACCCCGAATAGGGGAGTCTGTAGTGTAGTCCCCACGCCCAAAATACTGGCAAAGTCTTTATTTTGTAAACCCCTATTTATTTTAAGTAACACAGCCTATTTTATCTAATTACTCAAATAATGTGAAACCAACCATGATTACAAATAAAATAAACTTGCGAAGTAATAATTTTTCTTGCGATTTGAACGTGCGTCGCACATTCACCGAGCAAAGAAAAATTGTTACAAGCAGAAAGTTTATTTTCAATCCACAATTACAGGTCGTTTCAAAACAGTCCAAAAGTACAGATCTGGTGAAAAATTACGACACCAACCTACTCAGACGACACAGTCAATTTCTTACGACCCTTAGCTCGGCGACGTTTAATTACATTTCTTCCGTCCTGAGTTGTCATTCTTTTTAGAAATCCATGAACTCTAACTCTTTTCTTTGATTTTGGTTGGTATGTTCCCTTCTCTTTCATAAGGACTATTCTATCATAGACTTTGAGTAGAGTCTCCATTCTCTCCACACTTACCTCCTAATCATCATTTTTCACATTTTGACATCTTGTTAAATGTGGAAAACTCATTTATGATGATGTGGATAACTCGATACTAGCCCCCAGCCTCGATGTTGTGTTTTAACCTATCTTGATGATTTATTTCGTCTTGTTTGGTTAGCTCACAGTTAATTTGTCACAAAATAATTTACATGGACATCGATCAACTTTGGAAAAATACACAAGAAGAACTTCATGTCATTTTAGCACCTTCCATTTATCAGACCTTTATTGTCAAAACTCAACTGATCGCTCTATCAAATAACGTTGCTACTATTGGCTGTCCCAATGCTTATCTCTCCGATATTATTCAAAAACGATATTATTCCTTCTTTAAAAGTGCTCTTGATAATCAAACTAAAAGCAATAACACTCTTGAATTTATAGTTCAGGAACCAATTAAAACTGAAACAATTACCACGCCTGCTGGCCCATTATTTTCCTACAATCCAACTCCGATTCAAAACAGCAACTCTGGTCGATCCAATCTTCACCCTAAATATACTTTTGACACCTTAATCGTCGGCAATAGTAATAATTTTGCTTATGCTGCCGCTCAAGGAATTGTTAAAAACCCTGGACTTTCCTACAATCCCTTCTTCATCTGGGGTGGGGTAGGGGTTGGTAAAACTCATTTAATGCAAGCTATCGGCCATGAACTTCTCAAAAACAATTCTTCACTTAAGATTAAATATTTTCCCGCTGAAACCTTTGGTAATGAGCTTATTGCCGCCCTTAAATCAAAATCTATCAATCAATTTAAAGAACGTTACCGCAATCTCGATTGTATTTTAGTTGACGATATTCAGTTTATTGCCGGTAAAGACTATACCCAAGAAGAATTTTTTCACACCTTTAATGCCCTTCATATGGCCGGCAAACAGGTAATTCTTACCTCAGACCGCAAACCATCCGACATTAAAGACCTAGAAGATCGGTTAGTTTCACGTTTTATGGGTGGGTTAACTGTTGATATCCAACCTCCAGATTATGAAATGAGGTCAGCCATTATTACTCAAAAGGCCAACGAAAAGGGGATAGTAATTGCCTCAGATGCTACTCAATTTCTAGCTGACAATCTCCAATCAAACACTCGTGATATTGAAGGTAAAGTTCAACAACTTGCTGCTATTGCTCTTTCTCAGAATATCCACACTATCACTCTCGAGACTGTTGAAAACTTCTTAAGTCCCAACTCAGCTTCCAATGCTTCCATTTCTCAAAATATTACCCCACGTCACATTATTTCCGTCTGTGCCAAACACTTTAATCTAAAAACTAGCGAACTATGTGGCAATAGTCGCCGTAAAGATCTTGTTACTGCCCGACATCTTACTGCCTATCTATTACTAAATGAAATTAACCTTCCCCTTAAAGAAGTTGGCCATCTTCTAGGTGGTCGTGATCACACTAGTATCATGCATGCCCGAGATAAAGTCGTTTCCGACTTATCAACTAATCCACAATTGAGGACACTTATCAACCAAATTAAGGCGGCTTTCTAATCCTCTATAAAGTTATCCACTTTATTCACCCACTTATCCACTTAGTTGTCCACATTTTATTCCCACTTTATCCCCCGAAGATTACCCCAACCCTAGCTCGTTTTATAAGACAAAACCTACACATTCCTCACGTCCTAGCATCACAATCATCATTTACACATCTTAATACATCAAATTATTCCTACACTCACCGCCGATTTTTATTCTTCCCCACTTATACACTCTCCCTACTAATAACACTACTGTTCTACTAACAACCTTTTACTAAAATCCCCACCCTAAACTTCTCCACACTGGTAAACATTTATTAAAAACGCATATTCACCTCAACTCATCATTTTTTCTTATTTTCACAAACTTTAACTGTCCCTCAAACTTGATAAACTTATCTTATGAAGGTATCTCTTCTCCAAGAAACATTAAGTCCAGCTTTGTCTACCGTCTCTCGATTCGTCGCTCTTCGGGCCCAATTGCCAATTTTAAGTCACATTCTAATTAATACTGATAATGGTCGTTTAAAATTATCTGCTACCAATCTTGAAATGGGAATCAACTATTGGATCGGTGGCAAGATTGATATTGAAGGAAGTCTAGCTATTCCCGCCAAGGAGATTACCGAATTTATTTCTTATTTACCTACAGGCAAACTTGACCTAGTTCTCAATCCTCAATCATTATTAGAAATCTCTTCGACCAAAGCCAATTCAACTTTTACCACTTCCCCAACATCTGATTACCCAGCAATTCCTGTAATCGACACTAAAACTGCTATCGATATTTCTTTGAAAACATTTTCCAATGCTATTTCTGAGGTCGCCTTCGCCGCCTCAACTGATGATTCTCGACCAGTCCTAACTGCAGTCCTTTGTATCTTTACCCCCACCAATTTTAAGCTTGTAGCAACTGATGGTTTTCGTTTGTCAGTTAAAGAAATCGCCCATGAAGAACCAATAACTCTTCCTGATGGTGTTGATCAACTAACTTTTTTGATTCCTTCTAAGAGTTTGTCTGAAGTCTCCAAGATGACTAAGACTGTCGATAAGATCAAATTTGGTCTTAGTGAAGATTCCCATCAGTTGGTTTTTGTTACTCCTGATATTGAATTGTCTTCCCGTTTAATTGAAGGTGATTTCCCAGATTACAATCGTATTATTCCTAGTAGTTTTTCCACTACCATCAGTCTTTCCAAAGATGAATTTGCTCAGTCTATAAAAATTGCTTCAGTTTTTGCCCGTGAGTCAGCTAATGTTGTCAAGCTCTCTATTAAAAACAACCAAGTTGAAGTTTCTGCCAATGCTGTTCAAGTTGGTCAAAATAAAGTTAGTGTTGATTCCAAAGTTGAAGGTGAGCCGCTCGAAATTGCTTTTAACTACAAATTTATTTCCGATTTTCTTTCTATCTGTCAGGGCGAAAACATCACTATCAGTCTCAACGAACCTTTGACTCCTGGTTTATTTCAAGACACCTCCAATCCAACTCTAACCCATATAATTATGCCTGTAAGAATCCAAGACTAATTTGTTATTGCGCTCTCTATTTTATCTACGTAAAGTGTTGATCCTGAAAACATCCCAGTTACTCTCACTGGTTTTTTCAAATAAGTATCTAGATTAACTTTATTACTAGTGATGTTTACAATCCCATCACTTGTGGAAAGCAGATATTCATCACCAACTTTTGTTGATATGGTTCCTGTTTTTGTGACAATATTTTGTTCAAGTTTTTCAGTAGTATTTGGTGCCTTTGAAGTTAAAGTACAACCACCTAAAACCAAACCACTAATTATTAGTCCTAAAATTATTTTTTTCATTTTAATAATAATTATTAATTGTCAGTCTCCAATATTATTTTATGGTTATCTCCTAGCTTACCTTGTGACCGTAGCCATACTTTTACATCGAGTGTTGCTTTCGCTTCGGTCGCTCCATTAAGGATCATTCTTAGAGTCAGTGGTGCCACGTACTTTTCGATAATATAACCCTTCCCATAATAAGGAAGTTGTTTGAAAAGGGGATAATTAACTTCTTCTGTCTTAGTTGGAACAGTTGTTACTGTTGCCATTACAGTTGGTATTGTAGTCGGTGATGTTTGAATTGATCCTTTATCACCCTTATACCCATATCGAATTTTAAGTCCTATTAATCCAAGTATTATTAATACTAAATATATAAAAATTTGATTTTTCTCCAACCATTTTTTATTCATTATTGTTTTACAATTGGCACCCCAAAAGTAACCTCAGCTGATCCTGAAGTAATTGTGGTTTTACCATTAACTATCAGGAAAGGAACATATTTTTCACTTGATGGTTCATAGATATACCCCAACTGGCTACTCTCGCCTTTAATCATATTTATAAGATCTTCCCTGGTTGACAGTTCAAACTCTCTATTTCCTTTAATATTAAAAATTGGAAACTTTGAGGCTTGAGTATTTTTAATATCATCGATTGTTACTAGCTTAACTGTTTCAATATTTTCCAATTCATCAAATGGATTAAAAATAATTAGCCTACCCAACTTTCCATCGAAGTTGTATTGGGCTTTAACCGAAGGTCCTCCGATGTGACTAAAAATTGGACGGTCTTCATATAAAAAATTAGTTGTAATTTCCAAAAAATCTGCCGCTGCCATACTGGTTCTAATTGCCCTAAATTCATCTTTAAAATATTCTGTATTCATAGGTCCAATTTTTCGGTCACTAATTTGGTCTAAAACTTTCTTTAAATTTTCTTTAGCCTTGGTCGCATCTTTAATTCCGGTGTATGACAATTTACTTCTAATTTGAAAATCAATTTGTTTTTCTTTTAGTTTTATATAAAGGGTTGAAACGTCATTTTTATAAATTACATAGTTACTATCACTTTGGGTAACTGTCGCGTCTTTCATCCCCAAAGTTTCTAATAAAATAGCCAATTTATCACCATTTATAAAACTATTTTTTGCTTTCAAAATAGGCATCTTTTCTGGAATATTAATTTCAGTTTTATCCCAATCAACCGATTCACTCCTTTGTACCATCCCTACAATTTTTGTCTCTTTTTCTTTTGTAACTTCCGCAGTTTTGTTTTTAGTTGGCCAAAATAATAAAAGTCCAAATACTAAGACTATCAAACCAATTCCGATATAAATCCTGTTTTCAATCAATATTTTTTTCATGTTATTTTTGACCGGTATTAACATTACAATTCCAGAAACATCCATCAGGTACGTCTACTGGTAAGTAATCATGAGGATTAAATCCACTAGCCCCATAACACCCACCACTTTCTCCAGAACATCCTCGAATTTCATAATGTAAATGATCATTTCCTACTGGGTAATCTCCGCTATTATCAGCCAATCCTACGCTTTGACCCATAGCCATTGTCTGGTTCATTGATACCAGTTGGCTATCCATCAAATGAGCATAATAAGTCACAAAATTACTATTTCCGCACTTACCTCTAACAATTACTAAATTACCGTAAGCACCACCGGAATAACCAGAATAAACTACTACTCCTGGATGAGTTACATGAATACTAGTACCACCAATTGTTCCGTTTCCGCTGGCATCTGTCGGCATAATATCCAAAGCTACTCCTGGAATATTGGTGTGTGTGTGATCCCCTCGGGAGCCTTGGGTAATCGGCATACTACTATCAACTGGCCACCCCATTGGACAACCTGGAGGTATAGTTACATTTGGATCTCTGGTGGGAAATGGTGAGGATGGTCCACGAGAAGGGGATCCTGTCCCTCTTGGGAATCCTGGTCCGCTTCCTGAAGTTAATGTCCCCCCTCCATAACACATGTATTCTTCTCCGGTATTTGGATCAACTTCTGTTCCATCTCCCTCTTCATCATCTCCACCGCTGCTTCCACCACCACCGCAAGTTGCCCCACCAGTTCCATTAGCGGTTGCTGGCATTGGTTTACCACTCACCCAAGACCAAGTTTGCTGCATTTCCGCGAGGTATGTATATCCGGTATTACTACCCATAGATACATTTGGATCACAGCCTCCGGTCAGATAATTTGTGGCAAATCCCAACCAATAATCCATACCTGTTTTTTCACTACAATATCCAGGATTAAGTTTCAAAAAATGATCTATTTGAGCATTAAAATCATTAGTTGCTGGTCCTTGGCCGTGAATTCCAAAATCTTCTACACTTCCTAAGTTGTAGTTACTTGCACCTGATTCGTGTAACCATGCCCAAAGTACAAATGTCGGATCTTTTCCTGCAGCTATAGCAGCGCACACTACCGCACCATAACATCTAGCTGCATTGGTTCCACCACCTGCTGACCACCGCTCTGCCAAGTTAACAAAAGCATCTTGACTAATACCCGGTACACTTGCTGTTTTTCCAGAATCACAGTTTGCCAATTTTCCTCCTGATGGTCCGTTGATATCAGATTTTTTGACACATACACCACCTCCCTCATCCATTTTTGGTGAAACTTGTGATGAAATTTGAGTTGTTGCTGTTTGCAATAAGTTGTAACCGATTAGTGAGCTAAAAACAATTACAAACACAATTCCCACCATGGCCATTGGTGCCGCTGCCAACATTGCCGGTAAGCTCAAAATCGTCGTAATTATGACTCCGCCGGCTACCATTCCCGCCTTAACCATATCCCCAATAAACTTTTTAGCATCAGCTACATTTTTAGCGGATCCTATCCCCAGAGTTTCCATTATCTTCACCAATGCTTTCTCACCATTTTTCAATAAACTTTTTCCTAAGACCAATACTAGTTGTATTGCCACTAGAATTAATGCAATTGGAATTCCCACTCCTGTACCCGCCGCCGCTGCTGCTGCCCCATCGACTGCCACTGCTCCAGCAGTTGTCGCTGCTCCCGCCGCCGCCGTTCCAGCTTGAACAGCAGTAACTGTTCCTTTCGTTAATAGTTGTCCTAAGATATTACGTAGTCCTTGTTCAAAACCAAATTGAGCAATGTGAGTTGCCATTGCCCCCACCATTTCACCACCATATCTTGTGGCAATTTGAATACCATATTCTTTTAATCCCTCAAGACCCAAAGCATTACCAACTGATTTAGCAGTTCCACCGGTAATTTTAGTAATCAATCCGCCAGTTAATTTATCCAATCTTTCTTGCCAATGAACCAACTTCCGAATCATTTCTACTGAGTTTATTATTCGTGGGTCTTTACTTATTTTTGTGACTGTATCAACTGCTGGTTTAAGTTCCTTAACTCCCTCTAGTTTTTCTCGATTAATAATTACAATTCGAATGTTTTCTTTAACTGTTTTCGAACTTTTTAAAAGCGAAGTCACCACACTAGCTTCTTGCGAAGATTTTGTTGCTTGGTTTTCTGTAAATCCATTACTTCTGGCAACTTCAGTTGCTTGAATTTCAGCAATTACTGATGCTTCTTGCTCAACTACTGCTTTTGGCCCATCACTCGTAGATGCATATCGCATCGCCCTCAAAGCTTCCATGTCTGCTCGATTAAATCCTTTTTTCAAAAGACTATTTGAAATTTGATTTAGTTTTGCCCCAGCCACATCAGTTGAAGCTGCTCCTGGTTTAAATAAATCCGTAGCCGCTTTTTCTGCACCGGTTAAGGCTATTCCCACAGTGGTTTTAGCCTCCTCCATTTGTCTAGGTCCGATAATAACGCCAATTTTTGAAGTTAATGGTTCATCGATTACAATGTGAGCCAATCCTTGGTCTTCAACCTTTATTTCGACTATTGGGTCATCAATTTTTTTCTGTGGATCCTCGAGGACAATTCTTTCCACACTTCCCTTGGCCGCAGCTACAATTCTGTTTCTTTTATCATCAGTTAAAGCTACTCCATGTTGTTCCAACTCATCAGCCAAGCTCTGGGCAATCGAAGTTACTCTTTCTTCGGTTCGGATTGTTGCCCTAACTTCTTCCACCATCCGTGACAACTCTTCTTTATCACTAACTATGTCAAGTCCTCTGTCTTTGGCTGCTGCCGCCAAAGCCTCCTCTGTATCTTTGGCCTCGTATGCCAACCTTACCACTTCACTCGCAGTCTGCCATCTCTGATCCTCTCCTAGATTATCAACTGCTGCAATTTCACTAATCCTTTCTTGCGCCAAAATTATTTGGTCAGACTGTATGTCAGCCGCCATTGGGGAAGCCCCTCTCTCTAATGCTTCAGCTTCGAGTCTTGTTTTTGTTTCGATAGCTCTTTTAATCTGATCTCTGGCTATGTTTTTGAGTTTTGGACTTTCTTCAATTTTCTTTAATCTAGCCGCTTCAGTTAAAGCTCTATGTTCGTCATATTCCGCCAAAAGAACTTTTAAATCTTGTGAATTAAGTGATCTCGATCCTAAATTTTCATCTTCAGCTGGAGTTTCTTGTATTTCACCAACAATCTCGTTTATTATGCGGTCAACATTTTGGCGATTTTCTTTTCCTTCGGCTTCGTAGTTGTACAGTGCAATAGCCGTTCTCTCTGGGTCATTTGGATCAAATTTAGCAATTAACCCCAATCTCGAAAACAAGTCCCGACAAAGTCCATATATTGGATCAGTTGGCTCCAATATTTTATTTTGGTCTGCAAGATTTTCTAATACATCATATAACTGCCGCTTGTTCATCTATTTGATTATACAGTTCCTTATACGTTACCAAACAGTTTATCGTAGTCCATTCCTGGGGCGTTATTTTGGTTATCTTTTGGTTTGTCTGCCGGAGTATCTATAACTACCTGTGGTGCCGGTGTTGAGGGTGTGTTTGTTGTATTTTCAAAAGTTGGTTGAGGTTTCTTTGAAAGCTGAGGAGGTTGTGGAACTTTAACCTCTTCCTTGGGCAGATTAACAAAAGTCGGCTTGCCCTGAGTATTATCGAAGGACTTGCCCTGAGTATTATCGAAGGACTTGCCCTGAGTATTATCGAAGGACTTGCCCTGAGTATTATCGAAGGGCTTGTCATTATTTGTCACCACTTCGGTTGTAAACTGTGGAGATTTAGGTGCTGCTGTTGCCGATTGAGTTGAGGGTGTCGAAGGTTGAAACTTAGGGAGAGGTGGTAGTGGAGGTAATGGTGGAAGTTTGTTTTTATTAACAAATAAATCTTGGTATTTTGGTAATGTTCCAAATCCACCCAGTGTACCTTGCACTTTTTTCTTTTCTCCTTCCTCTTTTGCTAACACTTCAGCTTCAGCCGCTACTTTCTTCTTATGTTCATCTACTTTTTCTTTTTCTACTGCTTCCATTTCGGCAATTCTTTTTTGCAATTCTTCTTCTGGTTTTGTTGGTGTTGTTACTGATTCTGACACTACTGTTGGAGTTATTTTTGGTGGACTTACTAGAGTCTCCGCCGGCTTTGCCAGAATTACCTCTGGTGCTGGTGTTTTAATCTCCTGCACAACTTCTTTAGGCGCCAATGGTTGAGATACTGTTGGTGTTGGTGTTGGTGTTGGTGTTGGTGTTGGTGTTGGTGTTGGTGTTGGTGTTGGTGTTGGAATAGGTGGTAAAGTTGCTTTTGGTTTTTCACTTACCTCCGGTTTTTTAACTACTTCAACTGGTTTCAACACAGTTTCTTCAGTTTTTCCCATTTGTTTAATAATGTCTCCGGTAGTTAGTGGTCCCATAGCCTCTCTTTCAACACGCTTACCCTCAGCCTCCTTAGCCCTCATCGTTTTTAGTTGCTGCTTCATCTTCATCACTTCTTCTGGATTAGAAGTAATTAGTTTATGTTCGTCTTCTGACGCCACCACTCTAATTGCCACATGATTTTGTCCGGCAAAAAAGATCCCTTCACCCTTATCTGCCGACAATAACAGTTGTTTTTCTCCTTCTGATAGGTAAAAAACTTCTCCAATTTGGTCAATGGCGGCGCTATGTTGTTTTAAAAGAATCTGAATTGCGCTGTTTGTTACAATTTCTCTTCCGTAAGCCGTTTCCAAAAAGTCATCCACATCCTGAGTAATTGTAGTTACTCCCAGATAATACTTTCTTCCTCGCTTAACAATTCCTCGTAAGAATGCAGCTGAGTCTGGATATTGCATTAAGTACCAAGCCTCATCTACGATTAAAATTCTTCTTCTCATTTCTTTCTTTACTATCGTCCAGATGTAGTCCAGAATGATATGCATGGCTACTGGTCGTAGAGTATCCTCTAGGTTCTTTATTCCAAAAACCACAAACTCACTTTTAAGATTAACTGTAGTCTTTTGGTTAAAAATACCTGCAAAAGATCCCTTAATATATTTTTCCAAGCGAGCCGCAATCATCTGCGCTTGTTTGTCCTCCATACCTATCAACGATTTGTACAAGTCTTCAACC
The DNA here is from genome assembly GCA_041658955.1 of Candidatus Shapirobacteria bacterium. GTDB lineage: Bacteria > Patescibacteriota > Microgenomatia > UBA12405 > UBA12405 > UBA2283. Next base: position 34,639 of record JBAZZE010000006.1, on the reverse strand, counting down.
AGTGGTGGTTCTCTGTTTTGAGTTTCCGGATCAGGAGTTATCCCTTTCATCTTGTAGGCATCTACTACAGCTCTATCCAGAATCGATTCTTCTATTGGGTCAAGTTCTCCCAACATTACTTTTAATAGTTTGTGTACTCCCAAAATTTTGGCGTTTAAGGCGTTATCTCCCTCATCTACAATTAAAGACAGGTCAAAGGGGTTAATTTTCGACGCCTCACCATATCCAAAGGCAATGTACTGTCCACCAGCAGCTTCACAAAGATCCTTGTACTCATTTTCCGGATCGATAACAATAATATCAGTTCCCATCATTAGTGATCGAAGTGCTTCAAGTTTGATTAGGTATGACTTTCCTGCACCAGCGGTTGCAAATACCACCATGTTGTAGTTTTGCATTGAGAATCGGTCAAAAATAACCAGTGAACCATTGTGCTCGTTAATACCATACATTATTCCCTTATCATCAGAAAGATCAGATGATACAAATGGAAATGTTGTCGCCAGTGAAGTAGTATCCATATTCCTTGTCAGATTAAGTCGATCGGAACCTAGAGGCAGGGTGGTTATAAACGCATTTTCAGCATCAAAAGTTGTTCTTTTCGTAAGCACCATCAACGCCCCCATTGCTGCTTCAAGGTTTTTAGTTACCTTGTCCATCTGTTCCTTACTTTCCGCACTTACAGTTATATAAAGACCCATCTGAAAAAATCTCTCTTCACCTTTGACCAAGTCTGCCTGAAGATTCAAAGCATCTTCTAGTTTTGCTTGTGTTGCTGGATTTACAATCCTTCCCCTTTGGATATCTGTTGTCAGTTCTGCCTCCATTTCCGTAATTTTTCGCCTAAGGTCATCCAAAATTTCCTTACCATCCGATGGGTAAATATACATTGCCACGGTGAGTGAGGCATCAAAGTTAATCAGGGTTGATAACCAGTTTATTTCCACAAAACGTCTATTTATTACTGTAAAAAGAGTTCGATAGAATTTGGTTCCAATCTTAATAAAATCAGTTTCCACCTCCAAAGCTCCTGGAGCAATAATGTCTTTAGTTGATACTAGTCCTTCTACAAATTCTCTCTCTTTTGTTTTTCCCTGATCTACCAATCCTGTTTTCACATCAACTACTGCAGCCGCGGCCGCCACTTCTGCCGGAGTTTTTTTAGTTTTTTTAAATGCATTAAAAATATTCATTTTAGTTATTTATTAGGATTCTCTAAGTTGGTGGTAATCATCGGTGAGTCGTAGTTCAGTGACGATACTCTTTGTACAGCTGCTGTATCTTCATTATAAATTTTATAAAACAGTTCAATTAGCTCTCTGGTTGATAGGGTTCTAATTTCCAGTCCTAAACGGGAAAATAATCGACTCAAGTGATTCTTCTTTGGCTCCAAACTAGCTTTTGCTTTTTCTAATATATAGCTTTTTGCAAATGGTAGTTCTTTGGCTTCTTTTTTTGTAAACACTGGCATCCCCCCCATCATTTGCGAAGACATACTCTTTATTCCCAATTCCAAAATAGAAAATGGCACCACTACATAAAAAGCCTTTGACAAGACATCATTTTTTTTGACCGTTTCTTCAATAAATTTTCTATATTGAACAATTCTTTCCCGTAGTAGCATGTTGGTTTGCTTTTCCTCAGCTTTTTTTAGGTTGTTAAGATAAAAAGTTACATCCTTTGTGTTCGAATAAACTACAATTTCAATTGGGAAGTTAAGTGAGTTCAAAATCCCTCCATAAGAAAAAATCAACGCCCCTTGCTCCCTTTCTGAAAGTAGGTCAAAGTTTACCGATGAAATCTGCAAAATACTCACGCATGAGCCGTCTTTAAGCAGCACCATTCCATCAATAATATCCTCAATTGGTAAATGCTCCTGTGTACTACCTCTGATTGCAATCTTTAGTGGATCAACACCCATAGAATAATAATAACTTAAATAATTGCCTTTATCTTTATTGGTTCTACTATTTTGCCGACCAAATCAACTTCTACTCTATCAAATTCCAGTTTTTCTTTTTCAGTAATCACTAAATATTTACCATTCGATAGTGGTGTAGTAGTTCTAAATTGACCCAGAGAATTGGTTTTCATGACTCGGCTCGGATTTCCCTTAACATCTTGAACTTCTATAATTGCTCCTTCCACAATTTTCTCCTCACTATTTGTCACCATACCCACCAACATATTAGGAATATCGGGTTTGTCAGGCATTGGTATCTCTCCAAACACCACTTTAGCCGTTGCTTCCGCTTTATCTGCCTTTAACCCCAATTCTGCCTTTTTATCTCGCCAATCTTCTTTTGGTGCCTCTTCAGTTTTTACTGTAACTTCCGGTTCTCTTTCTGGTAGTTTATTAGTATTTCCTCCCATACCTATCTTTCCAATTAGTGTTTTTTCTTCTTCTAGTATGGGTTCATCAATTACTGCTTCACTCATTTTTACTGTTGGCAGTGACTCAATAAACTCTCTAACCTTATTACTATCCTTAATTGGTACTGATACCTCCTCAGCCTCGTCCAAACTCTTATCTCTACCTACCGATTTGCTATTCATCAAACTTATCCAATCTTTATCAGGCATTTTTCTGTAAGTATAAATTGTTGGTGAATAAATCGATCGCAAAAAAGCTATTACCCAGGTTTCCAATGGCCTATCTTGGAAAGGGACAAAAGCAATCATTAACCCACCTCCGCCACAAATTAGCATCAATGGATACTTTAAGAAAAAGATTAAATTAGTTGAATTAATAGCCACCGCCAATATAATGCCTACGGCGGCTTTAAGAAATTGTTTTAGAGTCATATCTCCCACCAGCTTGAATTCGTATGACGAAATCTGCTGTGGAATTGCGTGCTGTTCCATCTCTTAAAATTCTACCTTATCTCTCCAACTTTATGAACTTGCTAAACTATTCTATGTCTCACTTAGTCATTGTTGATGGCCACGCTATCGCTCATCGTGCCTACCACTCCATTCCTCCATTGACCTCCAATGGTCAGCCGGTCAATGCTATTTACGGTTTCTATTCCATGATTCTTTCGGCACTCGATACTCTTAAGCCAAAATATCTTATCGTTTGTTTAGATTCTCCTGGTCCCAACTTCCGCAACGAAGAATTTGTTGGTTATCGAGCCCAACGAAAACCGGCTGATGTTGATCTAAAAACCCAGCTTCCACTTCTACCCAAAACATTAGAATCAGCAGGTATTTCCCACTATTCCATGGGCGGTTTTGAGGCTGACGATCTCATCGCCACCATTACCAAAAAATCATTGCGTCGTCATAAAAAAGGTAAAAAAATAATCAATAAAGTCACTATTATTACTGGTGACAAAGACTTGATGCAGCTTGTTGACGATAAAGTTAGTCTCTTTGTTCCAGTCCAAGGCTTATCAGTCACTAAAACTTATGACTCTGAAGCTGTCAAAGAGCGTCTTGGTGTCAATCCAAATCAGGTGGTTGATCTCAAAGCCTTAATGGGGGATCAGTCAGATAATTATCCCGGCATTGAAGGTATTGGTCCAAAAACCGCCATCGACCTTCTAACTAAATTTCAAACCTTGGACAATATCTATTCATCTCTCGAAAATTCTGCGGATATCAAAGATACTGTCAAATCAAAACTAATTAAGGACAAAGAAAATGCTTATCTAAGTCAAAAACTCGCCTCCCTAGTCATCAATATTCCTCTAAAATTTACTCTTCGTTCTTCTCGGTTAGTTCCTGATACCTATTTATCATTAGAAAAACTATTTTCTGAGTACAATTTTAAATCTCTTCTTGCTCGTATTCGCCGTCGTTACCCTCAAAAATCAACTAAAAATACTTCCGATTCAAATCAAGCCAGTCTATTCTAAATTATTAAGTTGGTTATAATACGTCATGCGTATTGCTTTAGTTCATGATTATCTCAATGAGTTCGGTGGCGCTGAAAGAGTCCTCTCTGAGTTGGCCGATATTTATCCTGATGCCCCTATTTATACTGCTTTCTATAAAAAAAACTCCACCGCCTACAACCATTTTAAGCATCGTCAAATTATTCCCTCATGGGCCCACTATATTCCCTTCTTTAGTAGTAAGCTTCACAGCCCTCTTCGTTTTCTTACCCCACTTATTTGGGGTAGCTTTGATTTCTCAAATTATGATGTAGTTATTGGTTCAGCTAGTTGGTACGTTACCAAAGGATTCCGCAAAGGTCCTACTACAAAAGAAATTTGTTATTGTCATACCCCACCACGTTGGCTGTATGGTTTTAAAACATCCATTGAGTTCCAAAAATATTGGCCAGTTCGAATTTATGCCGCTATCGTTGGTCACTTTATGCGTCTTTATGATTACTCTCAAGCTCAAAAGGTAGATATATTTGTTGCCAATTCTCATAATGTAGCCCAACGCATCAAAAAGTTTTATCGTCGTGATTCTGTTGTTATTTACCCACCGGTTTCCCTTCCTCCTATTCCCAAAGTAACTAAAGAAAATTACTATCTCATCACCTCGCGGATTGTTGGCGCCAAAGGTCTCGATTTAGCTGTAAATGCCGCCATTAAGCTCAACTTTAAACTAAAAATAATTGGTGAACCGGCAGGTTATTACACGGAATACCATCAACTCCAAAAGATTGCTGGGGATAAGGTGGAATTTCTGGGTCGACTCTCTGATGAAGATCGAAATCTCTGTTACGCCAAAGCCAAAGCCTTTTTTGCGCTCTCAGTTGATGAAGATTTTGGGATGACCCCTGTCGAAGCCATGCATTTTGGTACCCCAGTTATTGCCTTTCGAGGTGGCGGTTATTTAGAGTCTGTAGTTGAGAATAAAACAGGTGTTTTTTTTGATGAGCCCACTGTTGACTCTCTCATTTCTGCAATCAAACGCTTTGAAAAATTAAAATTAAAATCGTCTGATTGTGTTTCTCAAGCCGACAACTTCTCTACCGCAGTTTTTGCCGACAAAATCAAGAAACTAGTTAAAACTATTAAGTAGTTCCAAAAACTTATTTTTACTTAATTCAATCAGTCTTCCGTCTCGTCCCAGATCAGTGTTTGTTATCTCTTTACCCACCCATTCTGGTGGTTCAAAATTTGTTGCTTCACTTTCAGAATCAAATTCAAACTCAGCTCGGACTAATCCTTCGTATTCCCCAGTGTAAACCTTAATTGAAATTTCCGGTTCTTTCGATAATATATAAGATTTTCTAGACAAACTTTTTATACTTAACTCTTTTAATCTCCCAAACTCGCTTTCAGAAATTATTCCTGTTATTTTTTTCGCCCCCAATCCGATCCCGGTAGACTTTTCTTCGTAAATATAACTATCGTCAGTTTTTGTTATTCTTTTTTCTGTTTCGCCCAATTCCAAAAAATACCTCTCTTGATTCTCAACTTTCACTCTAGCCAAATTAGGTAGGACTTTTACCAAAAACTTTCTCTCAATCTCAATTTTGTTCATAAATCGACATCATTTTGTCGTAATCTATTTTTGTTCTTCCAACCACCTTTCCGCGTCCATTCCTGCCATTGCCCCGTGACCAGCTGCAATAATTGCCTGTCGATAAACGTCATCAACATTATCACCAGCCGCAAAAATACCTGCGACCGATGTCATTGTTGGATACTTTTTATCATTACCAACAATCACATGCCCAGTCTCTTTGAGATCCACCAAATCCTTTACAAAAGAAGTCGCCGGATCATGCCCTATCGCCACAAATAAACCATCTATTGGCATTATCTTCTCATCACCAGTTTTGTTATTTTTTATTTTGATACTGACCAGTTTGTCGACCGTCTGTTCAGTATTTGGGTTGATTTCTACCACCTCTGTGTCCCAAATAAATTCTATTTTTGGATTTAGCTTGATTTTTTCACGAATATAAACCTGAGCTCGTAGTGTGTCTCTTCTGTGGATTTGGTAAACCTTTGTCGCAAATTTACTCAAAAACATGGCATCCTCACACGCCACATCTCCACCACCAACTACTACCACTGTCTTGTCACGGAAAAACATCCCATCGCAGGTTGCACACGCTGATACCCCTTTACCGATAAGTTCTTTCTCCTTAGGAATATTCAACCACCTAGCTTTAGCACCAGTTGTCACCAATACCGCTTTTGTTTTTAAAACTGTTCCATCAGCCATTTCCAAATTAAACAGTTTATCGTTAGTTTCATCTTTACGAATGTTGTTTACAAAAGCGCTTTTTATCTCCACCCCTAAGTTTTTTACCTGGGTTTGCATATCCATCATTAGTTTTAGACCACCAATTCCAGTGGCAAAACCGGGATAATTTTCAACCACAGTTGTTAAGGTTAGTTGACCTCCTGGTTGGTCACCTCCCAGAACTATTGTTTTTAAATTTGCTCTAATGTTATAAATTGCCGCGGTTAGACCAGCTGGTCCAGATCCAATAATTATAGTGTCGTATATGTTTTCGCTCATGTCCCCATTTTAGCAAATGTAAATTAAATCGTGACAACCTTTCTGATTGTAGACAGTCCTATCGATTGAAGTTTGTAGAATGTTAATTGATAATTAACTTTATGAAGCCTCGTCCCCACAAGGTAATTGGATTTATCTATAAAGTTGCCCAGCAAAAAGGCCCTTTATTTTTTTGGCTTCTTGTCCGATTCATCTCAGCAATTTTACCTCTGGTAACTATTTATCAATTCTCCGAAGTAATTAAGCAAGTTGAAACAGGGGAGCCTATTAAAAATATTCTCGTTTCAGTAGTCTGGATATTCATTGTTCGTGTTGTTGATAATATTTTGCGTCTAAAATCCATTACCAGCCTCGAGCACGAGATTTCCAATATTTCTTTTGACATTCACAATTATTTTTTAACTTCACTTAAAACTGATACCAAAGAAGAACGCCATGCCGCGGTTCAGGCTATTCGTAATTTCGCCGACGCCTCAGCTGTTACCCTTAATCTGGTTAAGCAACCAGGAATTGATAGTTTAGTTTCTTTTCTCTTTATCCCAGTAATTCTATATTCACTCGACTTTCGTACTTTTGTCCTGACAGTCGCTTATATTCTCATCTACTTAGCTATCGATTATTACACTACAGCCCATTATGCCGAGCTAAAAGATCACTTAAATTACAAAACTGAAAACTATTATGCCAAACTCCAAGAAAGTGATGACTTTGATTTGGAACAGCGTTCTTGGAGTCGCCATTATAACCGAGTCACCAATTGGGGTTTTACTGAATGGTCTCTCCTTCAAAACCTTTCTGTCTTTTTTTATTCACTGATTCTATTTTATTTAATTTACGCTACTGCAAGTGGAGTCCAACATGTTTCTTATTTGGTCTTGATCATGGGTTATGTCACCCAGACTCAAGTATTTCTCAATTCTTTTTCCAATATCCAAGACAGTGTTACCGACATGCTAGTTGGACTCGAAAGGCTAGCCGCCAACCACAATGTTTCCACGATCGATCTTGATGACTTGATATAATCATTCTATGGTTAAGCCCAAACTGATCGTGATTACTGGAGCTCCTGGTACCGGGAAAACTACTATCGCCAAAAAAATATCTGAAGAATTTTCACTACCACTCATCATTAAAGACAAAATTAAAGAAAGTTTGTTTGATAATCTCGGGTGGGACATTCCCGGGTGGGATCCCGACTCTTGGCAAAAGAAAATTGGAATCGGATCTATTGAATTAATGCACTATTTTAGTCGAATATTAATTTCCAAGACAGTCAGCCACATTATTGAGAGTAATTTTGTCCCAAAATTTGCTGATCAAAAACTTACCGATCTCCGTACTAAATATCCTTTTTCTATTTTTCAAATATACGTGAAGTGTGATCATAAAGTTTTAATAGACAGATTTAAGAAAAGAGTTTCTGATCCTAGCCGCCATCCTGGTCATGGAGAAGAAACCTACTTTGATGAGTTAGAAGAAGCGTTATCTACCAACCGATTTGACAAATTGTCAGTATTTGACGACATTTTTGAAATTGACACCACTAATTTTGACAAGATTGACTACCAGGAACTATCGGCTCGTCTCTCACAATTTCTCTCCATCAACCATTAATGAATGCCAATTATTCAGTAGAAAAACTTCCACCATCACCACCTAATCCAATTGGTGAGCTTGAACGGGTTACTTATCGTGCTGTTTTGCGTCAAAATAAAGTCCCCAATGTCCATGCCCAGGCGGAATTAATTTATGACGTTCTTTTTAATCCCGCAGTGGTTGACGAGTCAATCTTTGTTAATGATAATAATCACGCGGACAGTGATTTGCAAAAAATATCCATGGCTAAAAGTGCTCTTGTTGATCAGGATAATCTTCCTAACAGGGATACTTTTATTACCGCTTTCTGTCGCGAGGTGACCCATACCAATATTTCTGAAGCAGTGTTTCCCGGTTCAATTAAAGCCATCCAAAAGTTAGTTTCAGGTGGCCTGGTTTGTATCTGGACCTCTGGTGACACTCATGGTTCATCCTCATCTGCTGGAAGTGCCGAGCAGTACAAACGAATTGTCAAAGCTGGTCTCAGTCCCTCTAATTTTCCGGATCAAAGAGATAACCTTTTCGCCCACTCCCATGAGGATAAAATAAACACTCTGGAAGGTACGATCGCTCGATTTATTGCAGGTGGTGTCAAACACTTACTCATCGTTGATGATCGAATTAGCAATCTTATAAATGCACGTGAATTTATCACTACCCACTTTCCATCCGATTTTCCCGCCGATGCCGTCACTTTAGTTTGGGATCAGGAGTCTGTTGTTGGAAAATCTACAGATAACCTAAGCACTTCAAAGGGGATGGGAGGTGATCCAGCCACTGAAGCACTCGAAAACGGAGTCCATGTGGTTACTTCAATCACAGATGTACCAACTATTGTTGAGGGCCAGTCAAACTTAGGGACTTTAATTGATTTGGATGATGTTTTAATAAGTGAGAGCCAGACAGTTGACCTGCGAATGAAAGCAGTTTCAAACTTATTTTATTCTCAAGGGTGGTTAAAAAATTCCCCACCACCTTCAGTATTATCTTAATTTAGTATAATCAGTCATGCCTAAAAAACTACCAGAAGTTTCCGTAGATCTAATCAAATTACCCCGTCATATCCAAGTCGAAAAAAGAAATCCTACTGATAATGTTGGCGGTCGCACCAAGCTCGGTGGAGAACCTACTTGGATTCAGGAAGACGCCACTCCTCATTGCTCCGAATGCCAACAAAAGATGAGTTTTATTGGTCAAATTGATTCCTTAGATAATCTTCCAGAAAACAAAAATATTATCGAAGATTATATGTTTGGTGATGCCGGTATGATCTATGTATTCTTTTGTTTTGATTGCAGTACCACCCAATCAATCTTTCAATGTTTCTAACCAATTATGCCTGAATTACCCGAAGTTGAAGTAGTCAAACTTTATTTAGAAGACAAACTCCTTCATCAACAAATTACCAAACTAGAAATTTTTAATCCCAAAAGTTTTATTGGTAAACCAGATCTTGTAGAGGGACAAAAAGTTATCAGATTTTCCAGAGTTGGTAAACAACTCTCCATTCATCTAAGTAATGGTCAAATACTTTTAGTCCATTTAAAAATGACTGGACAACTAATATTAGTCGATCCTTCCAGTCGCTCTGTTCTTGGCCACCCCACCAAAGATTCTTTTACATCTTCACTTCCCAGTAAGTCCACTAGAATTGTATTTAGATTTTCAAATAATCAAATTCTTTATTTTAATGATCAGCGAAAATTTGGCTGGGTTCAAATTTTTGATCTCAAATCTCTAGAGACTTTTCAGAGCAACTTAGGCTTAGATATTTTTGATCCATCCTTCACCCCAAAATATTTACATAAACAACTCCAAAGATCCTCCAGAGCAGTTAAGGTAGTTCTACTTGATCAACATTTTTTTGCAGGGATCGGCAACATCTACGCCAACGACGCCCTATTTTTATCCCATATTCATCCGGCAACTCCATCCAACAAAATTACTAGTGCTCAGTCAGTAAAAATTCATCGAAATCTCGTCGATATCATGCACCAATCTGTTAGTGTTGGTGGTTCCACCATGAAAGACAATAAATATGTCCGACCAGACGGTAGCTATGGAGGCAATCAGTTTTTCTTTCGGGTCTATCAAAGACTTCATGAACCTTGCCTCGTCTGTAATACTCCAATCAAAAAGATCACCTTAGGAGGCCGTGGAACTTTTTTCTGCCCCTCTTGCCAAAAGTAGTTATTCCAAAAAAATCCCCCTAAACAAGGGGGATTTTTTATTTACTAACTATTTACAAAGATCAGCCAATATTCCCACAAATGTCGATGACCAATCAGCTGCATTTGGTTTATATTGGTAATTTGCATTTGATCCTGCAATTGCTCTTAGTGTTGGTTCGTCAATTTGTCCGGAAATATCCTTCCTTCCAAAGCCAATTGCTCGATACTCAATTCCACTTGACCGGCCTTGATTAGCTTCGTTTTTAGCATTTACAATCGGGTTATTTGTTGAGCTCCATTTTTCACTTCCATCCCAGTTGTGATTTGCTCTTCCGTCAGATAATAGTATTAATACTTTTCTGTTATCAGACGACCCTAACTGGTTATTTCCAATTCTGATACCGCACTGAATACATGTTCCGGAATTTATGTATTTTACTCCGTCAATTGCTGCTAGAACCTTTGTATAATCGCTTGACAATGGAATATGGAGTACTGAGTTATTACTGGAAGAAAGTGTTCCTTTTCCGTCATTTCCTTGAGCTCCAAAAGAATCGACACTTATTCTGACTTTGTTAGTTCCGGTGTTTTTAACCGCTGTTACCAAAGCTTTTGCGGCGTCTTTTGCCCACGCAAGTTTCTGTCTTTTATCAGTCTCAAGTGATGTCATACTGCTTGATCTGTCAATTGTAATATTAATATCAAGATTATTACTGCATGAAATAATCGGAGTAGGTGACGAACAGTTGGTCACAGATATGTTTTCTGATTTTGACCAATCCGATGCGTTACAAATCCCTAAATTCCTTGCCCGTACCCTTGAGTAATATGAACCCATAGGTAAGTTACCAGTTGTAAACATACAGTCTCCTTCGTTTTGACAATTGAAGTCGCTTGCCGGTCTCCAATCGTTATTAACAATCAATGTATTGTCACTTTTATAAATGTCTACTTCATATTCATTTGCTTGGTTAACAGCTGGCCATATCCAGTCAATTGAACCCCTTCCTCCACTAGGTGCACAACTAACTCTTGGTGGATCTTTTGGAGTAGGGAACACGCAAGCATCTGATGTTGTTGGAGTTGGCACAAAACATCTCATTGGTGCAGCGGTTGGGTATATACAAACCGGTGGAGCTGCAGTTGGCACAATACACACAGTTGGCACTGCTGTTGGCCTTCGAGTTGGTGTTACTGTTGGCAATCTGGTTGGAGTTGCTGTTGGTGTTATTGTCGGTGTTACATGACACGAGATGTCGTCATTGTTCATTGGTGATTTCACCACAAACTCGACTGTTTCTCCTGGGCCAAGTTTTTGTGTTTTGTAATCGTACAAATTTTGGCTATCGATATTTGAACCGCTAGCTTTATAAGCCGCCAAACCAACATCGAAGGTGCATGTTGTCGATTTATTGGTTACTTTTCCTTTTATGTATCCTTTGGGAAAATTAACACTATTAGTATCTATCGATCCTGTAAGTAAACCTTTTGACATGGGATTCTGACACTCAGTTGGCATTGAGCCAATTGATGGTGCTGGTAACTTTGGTGCTGGTTCAAGTACACATCCAGGATAGTTGGAAAAGTTATTCTTTGCCGCAACTAAGCGGTTGAGTGTTGAATATCTTACTCCGCCATTAAAAGATTCAATCACTGGTCCCCAGAACAAATCTGTCTGATATTGACAGTTGGTACACACACCAGATGTTGGAGTTGGTGTTGGAGTCCTTGTCGGGGTTCTTGTGGGGGTAATTGTGGCAGTTGGAGTCGGAGTTCTAGTTGGAGTAATTGTAGCGGTTGGTGTAATCGTAGCTGTTGGGGTAATTGTTACCGTTCGGGTTGGGGTTACCGTTACTGTTGGTGTTGGAATCCTTATTGTTGGTGTCGGTGTTACTGTTGGAGCAGTGGTCGAAGTCGCACAACAACTTCCCATATTTGGATTCTGACTACACGCAGTAGTTAACGCAGGCATTGAACAATATTTTCCGCCATTATTGGCAGTTATACATGTCAGTCCAGTTGCGCATGGTACTCCCGCTCCGCAAATCTCACCACAGGAAAGTGGTGTTGGTGGAGTAGTTGGCATTGGTGTTGCGGTTGGTATTCTTACCGGGTTAGTTGGCAATGGTGTGGATCCTGGACCTTCAGTATTAGTGCAAGTCGATGAGGTACAACTAATTCCTGCTGTAGAACAGGCAGAATCGCAGTTTGCGCCGGTATTAACAGCAATATATGAGTTACCGCACTTACACTTTTGAATCGAGGTGTTTGAACAAATTCCACCGTTATTTATACAAGGATCACCGCCACCTCCCACCACTCCCGCACAAGTAGCCGTACCGCCATATCCGCAGAAGGAAATACCATTAGCGGTTGTTACTGTCCCGCCAGCAGTTGTACATTGAAGAGCAAAAGTTGAACATGAAGTACATGTCCCTGGCTTAATTGGAGTTGGTGTTACCGTAATTGAACAAGCACCATAGTTACCTTCGCAGGTTATCCGACAGTTGCTATCCCTTACTTGTCGACCCTCACTGGATCCATTGCAACATTTACTTCCCATATTTCCTGGTGCGCAGGGAACTCCACAAGACCAAACTCCATTTTTACAAACCTGAATTTGCCCTTGAAGTGGACAAGATCCAGATGGTGCTACCGAATGACATGGATCAGTTATAGATGATGTGGGTACAGCACATGACTTACCAGCAATGGTTGGTGGACAATTTGGTCCTCCGTAAATACCATTACTACAAAGACACAAAGGCATTGGCATTGAAAGCGCGCTAGACGCTCTGTTTCGGTTATCTTGATTTTGTCTAGCCAATTTTGTTACTGCTGGAAGGGCTACTGCCATCAGTAAAAGTCCGATCATCAAAGGTATCTGCGCAATTCCCAATTGGTTTTTTCTCATGGTTAAGTGAACCACTTGAAGAGTTCAAAATCAATTGGATAATTGCGATCTTTGTGTCTCAATTCAGCGTTATTTCAGCAATTATTTTCCTGATTTTTTCAAACAATTTTTCTTCGATATTATCAAAATCATTTCCCGCATTATCATTAGCCTTATCAGAAATAACCTTCAAACTGGATAATTTTTGAATTTGTTCATTTACGTACATTACTTGAGCAATTGCTGTCAATTCCATTTCCACCAAGTCAGGGGAGTATTCATCCATTATTTCTTTGAACTTCGATCTATCAGTCACAAACAAATCTCCAGTAATACACTTCCCTTGGTTTAAATCTGAAACCAACTCAGTCGTCAGCTTGTATTTATATTCCATTTCCGGAGAAATCTGTCCAATCTTGCATTCTTTAGTCAGCCCTCGAACATCTAGATCGTGAAATCTACACTCGCTTACAGCCACCACTTCTCCAAAATCAAATTTTTCGTTTAGCGAACCACACAATCCCACATTAACCCATCTCTCAGTTTCAAAATTATCTACTGCCCATTGCGTTCCTGCTGCTGCTAAAGTTTTTGAAACTCCAGTTTTTATCACTGCCATGTTTCCTTTCTCATATATTTCAAATGCAGTCTTATCTTCAACCTTCTTAAATTCGTTTACTCCAAATATATTTTCCACCTCAAATCCCATCGCCACCAAAAAGATTGTTTTATATTTATTTATTTTCATTTGTAATATTTTATATCCACTTTGCGTATCAATAGTTAACCAAGTTATTTTTTAATAAATTATGAAAAAAACCAATCTAATACCTCTCGCATTTTTTGCCGCATTATTTTTTCCATTTCCAGCTCATGCTGAAGTGTCTCTCAATACAACTGTGGCTATCACCTCTACCAGTCCTACTGTCACCGCAGCTGCATCTGCCACTGTCACTCCCAAACAAGGTTTTTTCCGTCAATTTCAATTAAATCGTAAAGAAATCCGTGATGATGTCAAAGAAAATCGTCAGGAAATTAAGGAAGAATCTAAAGATTTACGTCAAGGTTTAAAGGGGACTATCACTCAAGATCGTATTACTCTCCATCGTCGTTTGCTAACCACTAGTCAAAATGGTCTTTTGCGAAGCTTTACAGTTCGAGCTACTGCTCTTGAGAGATACCAGAAGTTAATAGGCGAGCGCATTACTCAAAAATTAGTCAAATTTCCTAGTAATCAGGACCTGATCAAAGCTCAAACTTCTCTTAGTTCTGAAGAACAAAAAACTCTTTGGGCTACTTTTAAAGCTGATGTTGCCAAATATGAAGTTTCTATCAAAGCCATCGCCACTGCTAGTGAGCCAAAATCCCTACTAAACGACCTTCGCACTCAGGCTAAAAAAATTAACGAAGATCTCAAAGCTATTCGTCAATTCTTAGTAGCTGATTTGCGACTTGTCGTTAAGGCTAAATAATTCGCTAGCGTAAAATAATTACATGACCAAAAAAATTATTCTCACCACCGTTTTCTTATCAGTCTCTTCAATCCTTCTCTCGGCTTGTTCCACCTCGGACAAGCTGAGAGTTGATGTTCAGAATGGATCTGATCCGAGCGTTACCTCTACACCTGAGACCACATCTGCTTCACCCACATCTGATCCATCAACTCTTTCCGATGAACAGCTCCTTCTCCAGATGGAATCAGACAGCGATGCTTCTATTGATCAGGAATTTTCCAGGCTCGATTCTGAACTAAAATAATCCTTTGATAATCCAAACAGCTGCAGTAATTACTACTGTAGCTCCCATGGTCACCAGCCAAATTTCTCTATTGGTCTTTTTGTAGTTTTCGCCCACGTTTTTAATTATGATTGTCGATCCGACTACTAACAATATCCCTCCCAAAAACCAACCATAAGGAAAGTCCTCAATCACTATTTGTTTACCCACTTCTCCCAGTTCCCAAAGTGACCATGGTTCGTATTCTTTTATAAAAAATGTGACCGCACTAATTGCTATTGCCGCCAAAATTAATATTCCCAAAAGCACTCCTTTGGTACCTTTTTCTTTCGCTTCAAATTGCCATTTTGGCTTCATCCGAAGTTCCCCTTTTTCTATTTTTTTAAGTATTTCCTTTTGAATATTTTTTTTCATAATAATGTCTTAAGTTTCTCTCTAGCTCGCAGTAATAATACCCCTACATTTGAAGTATTCATATGCAAAATATCACTTATCTCATCATAGCTTTTTTCTTCAAAATAATAGAGTAATACCACCTCCCTATATTTTAACTCGAGTTGTTCGACTGCCATAATTACTGCCCTTTTTTCTTCTTTCTCTATTGCCATTTCCTCAATTAATTTTTCCCCAGATTCAAATAATTCTTCACTATCTTCAATTGCTGTATTCACTGGTTTCTTTTTGCGAAAAAAATCTATACAGACGTTGTGAGCAATTCGGTATATCCAGCTACTAAACTTTTTAGAACGATCAAAACTTTGGATGTTTTCATAACCCTTTATGAATACCTCCTGTACTATATCTTCCACCTCTTCCTCGGCTTGGTTAATTACTCTTCTAACGTATCTCAACAGCGGTACTTGGTATTTTTCCACGATCATTCCATACAACTCACTTTTACCTTTTTTAACCCTTTCAACAATCTCTTCGTCAGTTAACTTTTGGGACATATGTTTTTAGTAGGATTGTTCCCCCAACTAAACTTTCTAGGTGAACCTCATTAGCCACCTCTGCTGGTACAAAACAACTCCACCCTTTTTCTACTATTACCCATCCTTCGTCAGTTTCCACTTTTACCTTACCAGATTTCACATAGTAGTGACAAAAAGATTCTTCCGTCGAATCTTTTATTTTATTTTCGAACTCGATTTTATCCATGGCGTAATCTTTCGTTGTAAATACATTATTTTCTCCATTTTTTTTACCAGAAAAATCACCCATGTTTACCTCACTACTAACATCTAGGTATTTAAAATAATCGTCAATATTTATTTCCCTAATTTTTCCTTCATCATCAATTTTACCCTGATCAAAGGCTCTTATAGTTGATACTGGATCCATTCGGTCCTGCTGGATTTCATATAAAATATTCCCCTTGTTGTTTGTTGGATCTTCTTCCCATGAGTGGTGAATTCCTCCACGACTCATATCAAATATTTCTCCTTCCACTGCGTTTTTAGTTTGTACAAACTGCCAAGGATTGATTTCTTTTATTAGTTCACTTGCCTTTATTCTAGCCTCATCAATTAACAGTTTCTGGCCAACCACTAGAAGGCTGATTTCCTTCATTTTTTGATCAATCAGTACACATGCGTCTTGGTAGTCTTTGATTGAAATTCCTTCGGCAATACCACAAGTCACCGTTCCTTTTTCGAAAAAATACCAAGTTTCTGATTTTGACAGCCATCTCGGATCAGCTATTCCCGGTTTAATATGTAATTGAAAAGAGTTTCCTTTGGCTTGGGTCAATTTTAGTAGGAGAGTCATTACTTTTCCATTTATAAGAATTTCTTTACCCAATGTCTTTTCAGGACTTTCGTCAATCAATTCCGAAAGAGTCAGTGACTCAGAAATAATTGGTGACAATTCGCTATCGATACTGTCTCTATCAGGAAATCCAATTTCATATTGTTTACTCTCATTTGTTAATGCCAATTTTGTCCCCGAAAAAAGTTCATAGCTCTGCCCGAGTTTTATTTGTCTCTCGGAAAGTAACTCAATTCCTTTTTCGGATGCGATATATTCACCGCCCCAGGTATTTTGTTTTATTAGTTTTGGGATTACCAAATATGGTCTTCGGTGATTTGTCATAGCTATCTAAGTATAACCGATGATCATTTTCAGCCTAGTTTCAGTAGCGACATGCGTCGTAGTATAATGAGCTATGAGCTGCGATTGTAACTGTAATGCCAAGTGTAAAATGCTTGGTGGACTCGAGCAAAAGATTATGGATACTCTCTGGTGTAGCACCATCGCCCTTAAGCCATCTCAAATCGTCAAAACTCTTGGTAATAGTCATGCCTATACTACTATTACTACTGTACTTAAAAGGATGTACGATAAAAAATTAGTCGTCCGCAAACAGAAGGGGAATGTCTTTTTCTACTCCCCAGTTCAGGACAAGTCCTCCTATGCCTGTGGCTGTCTCGATGATCTCTTTGAAAGATTATTTGATAGCTATGGTGACGAAGTTGCCGCCTCTTTCCACCGCATGTCCAAAACCCAAAAAGCTAAGTCTTAATATTCCGGATATTTATAACCAGCCGTATTTGTTTCAGTATATTTCTCTGGATCAAATTCAATTCCAAAAATTTCTTTAAGAATAACTTGAGCTATGTATGCATTTCCTAATTGGTTTGGATGCCAAAAGTCCTTATCTCCTTTTTTAATATTTTCCTCAGGAATATCTGCCTCGGAGACAAAAGTATAGATTCTCTCTTTGGGAAAATTTTCTGACTCTTTGAACATGTCCACTAGTTTTGTTCCAGAGATCTCTCTATCTGCTTCAGCATAAGGTCGATATTGGTTGCTCGATTCTTCGTTCCAGGGATTATTGTTTGTACACAGTGCCAATTCAATGTTCTTATCCTTAGCCTCTTCAATAATCTTTTCAATATTTTTTTGATGGGTTGGGATATCTACCCCCAGTGGTGGGTCATTGGCCCCGATCATTACTATCATTAAGTCAGGTTTCATTTGAGTAATTTCCACAAACCTTTCAACTATATCAGTCGATGTACTCCCATCTAGTCCCCAGTTAAAACACCTTATTCCCCATGATGGTTTTTTCCAATCGCTCATAACTTTACTCAGCTCATTCTTCAGTACATATTCCACAATTTCTCTCCAGTTTGGATGCACCCATTCCGTACTGGTTATGGAATCACCTACAAATGTAATCCAGTATTTTTCTTTTTTTTCTAGGGCAGTTTTTATTTTATCCACCCCATATTTTATATTATTTTAATAAGGTTATAATCGACTATGGCTGAAACCGTAATCTTTGAAGGATCTATCATCCGAGTAATTACTAAATTATCGCCAAGTGGTAAAAAACTCGAGATTGCCACTCGACCTCCTGGTACTCGCATTATTCTCCATAATTTAAATACCAATCAAATTTTATTAAATCAGGAAATAAGACTCGATATTGGTGCTGATTATCGGCTTCCTGGAGGTAAAGTCCGTGATACTAATCATGAATGGGATTTAATTAAAGATTCTTCAGATCTAGATGATCAAATTATTACTGCCGGTGCTAAAGAATCTCGTGAAGAATGTGGCTACGAGCTCACCAACCCTAAACTATTTACCGTTTCCACCAGTGGTGGCCCCACTGTTTACTGGGATCTCTACTATATAGTTGCTACCCAATTTGTTGATCTTGGACACCTGTCACTTGAGGCCGATGAAAAAATAGTTCCCACCTGGTATCCGGTTGAAGAGGTTAAAAAGATGTGTCTCGAAGGTAAAATTCGCGAAGGACGTAGCGTTGCCGCGATTCTCCAATATCTCCACTCAGTTAAGCAAATTTAGTCGGCTTGACAATCAGTTTTACATCTACTACACTCAGTAGTATGAAAACCGACATGCTAGGGCCACTCGAACAGCAAGTAATGGAAATTCTTTGGAACTCAGAGAATCCCCTTAAACCACAAGAGGTGAATAATCTTTTAAAAGGGGACTACGCTTACACCACTGTTATGACCATCCTTAAGCGGTTAACTGATAAAAACTTTGCCTGTCGAAAACTTGCTGGTAAAGCCTTTCTTTACGCCCCTTGTCACTGTCGTGAAGATTTCGTCAAGTCAAATCTCTCTGGTATTTATAATGGGCTTGTAAATTCCTATGGCTCCCTTGCCATCTCCCAATTTGTAGATTCTCTAAAATCAAATCAGGAAGACCTTGAGCTTCTTAAAAACTATCTCAACAAAAAATGAAATCGACTACCGTCAATTTCTATCGCCAACTAACTTTTATACTCATTATCTTAGTCGGCACGACCTACCTTTCTACTTTGGCGATTTTTAGTCAGAAAATTTATTCTGGCTTTACCATGCAGTTCATCTATCTATTTGATGCTTTTATTCTTCATAAAGATTCATTCACTTCTTTAATTAATCATCAGGATTTTTTAACCCAATTCAGCGCCGGAATACTCTGGACATATTTACTAGCACTGGTTTTGTCAGGGATATTCCGCCTGTTTAAGCAAGCCAAGAGCACTGCCAAATATCTTAACTCACTAAATATCACCAAAACGAATTTACAGTATAACGTTTTCAATTCACGTGAGGCCATTGTTTTTACAGCTGGTTTTTTTAGACCAGGTATTTACCTATCAAATAAAGTAATTACGATCTCAACGGCAGAAGAACTTCTTTCGATCATCAATCATGAAAAGTCTCACTGTCACTCTTTTGACCCGCTCAAAAATCTATTTATAGATTTTATCTCTTATATCACCCCCTACTTTCCCGGCAAAGGCTGGTTCTTTGGTCAATATTACACTCTAGTTGAAATCGGCTGTGACGCCCACTCTCAAGTTTCCAGCTCAAATCCTGATTCCCTTATTTCAGCTCTCATTAAAATCCAAGAATCATTTCAACCAGAAAACTATCGACTAAGTCATTTTTCCGCTCAATCAGAGCGTATCAAAATATTAGTTGGTAAAAAAAAGCTGGCAATTAAGTCCGTTCTACTCTCAAATCTACTAATGATTAGTATTTTATATATTTCCGCCTCATTTTTAAGTCGCACTGATTTCTTTTATCAGTGTCAACACCTCGTCAAGTGCTTCCAAAACCTAGTTACTCCCGATCATCTCTCCCCACCCTCACTTCATCAAAATAATCAAAATTGTGACCTTCCTTCTTTATCTTCTTGACAAATGTTTTACATGTACTACACTCTGTAGTATATGAATCGAACTGTCTATTACATCAAAGGACTCCACTGCCCATCTTGTGAACTACTTATTGAAAAACGGCTTAGAAAGACCAAAGGGGTTACCTTTGCCGATGTTTCTTTGACCAAAGATACTCTCACTCTCGAATCCAACTCAGAAATTAAAATTACCCAACAATATCTCAATGAAATGTTTGACGCCGATGGCTATTCATTTTCTTTACATCCCTTTAAACATAAAAACGTAATAGATGCCGACAGTTGTCCCACCCCGGCAAACCAACCATCAACCATGCTCTCTTCCATTTTTTATGCCCTGCTTTTTATACTCGGATACATTTATCTTTCTCAAACAGGTTTTTCCACATTAATTTCCGTCAATGCCCAGTCATCACTCATAGTTTTTCTTTTCTTTGGTTTATTGGCTGGAGTCAGTAGCTGTGCTGCCTTAGTTGGTGGAATAGTACTTTCTGTTAGCAAGCAATGGCTTTCCATGTATAAGACCAATGATTCCTTCATGAAAAAAGCCCAACCACATTTTATGTTTAATGTCGGCAGGGTTATTGGCTATACCGCTTTTGGTGGGTTACTCGGCTTAATTGGTAATTATTTTCGCCTATCTCCACTAGTTTCTGCTTCTTTAGTTATTGGAGTTTCCCTTCTGATGATCCTCCTTGGACTCCAGATGCTTGGTGTCAAAGCTCTCCAAAAATTTCAAATCAGATTACCCAAATCTATCACTGGCAAGTTATCCGATGAATCAAATTTTTCTGGAAAATTTGCACCTTTTCTCATGGGAGCACTTACTTTTTTTCTACCTTGTGGTTTTACCATCACTGCTCAGGCACTAGCCTTAGCCTCTGGTGTTCCTCTAACAGGAGCTCTGATAATGGGTCTTTTCGCTCTGGGTACCGTCCCGGGCTTATTAGCCATAGGTCTTGGTAGTGTTAAGTTTTATAGTAATCCTCGGCTTGCTTCAAATTTCTCTATGATCGCCGGTTTACTAGTTTTATTCTTTGCTGCCTTCAATATTAATGCTCAATTATCTGTGCTGGGAATTTCTAATATCAACGATCTAGTTGGTAGTACTTCAAATAGCCAGTCGACGCTTAACGCAAGTGAGTTGACTCCACTAGTAAATGGTAAACAAGTCATAAAAATAAATGCATCCGCTTCAGGTTATACCCCCAACCGTCTCATTATGAGAGCCAATACCCCTACTCGTTGGGAAGTCACCGCCAATAATATTAGTGGTTGTACCAATGCCATCATGTCCCGCGGACTATTTGAGGGTCAAATTGATTTAGTTGATGGTACTACCTCTGTTAAAGAATTTACTTCTCCCAAGCCAGGTGTTTATAAGTTCAGCTGTTGGATGGGTATGGTTTCCGGCACTGTTGAAGTTGTTGATTCTAACGGTAAAACCGGTTCTACTAATATCGCCCCCATTGGTTCAGGTGCTAAAGGCTGTGGCTGCGGGGGTGGTAGTGGAACAACCTGTGGAGGTGCTCGTTAATAATTAAATAAATATGAAAAACTTTTATCTAATTGGAATCTTTATCATGATCGGAGTTTTCGTTTTTTGGTTTTTTAGTCGCACTCCTGGTAACGTCTCCGCCGCCGATCTACCTGAAATTATCAATGGTAAGCAAGTAGTTAAAATGTCCGCCTCAGGCTCAGGTTATTCTCCCAATCGAATTAAAATTCGTGCTGGAATTCCGGTTTCTTGGCAAATTACCAGTGTTGGGAATGCAGGTTGTGCTAGTGCCCTTGTTGCTCCCTCCTTCTTTTCTGGAATGATCGCTCTTTCGCCCAATACTACTGTTACTCAGGAGTTTACTGCTGCCAAGGCTGGTACCTACCGGTTTAGTTGTAGTATGGGGATGTATACCGGTTCCTTCGAAGTCGTAAATTAACAGTTATCTATTTTAAATTATTTAATATGACCACACAAACCATTACCTTCAAAGTAAATGATATGCATTGTCCTTCTTGTCCTCGTCTTATCCAACTAGACCTTCAAGACCGCCAAGGTGTCATCGCAGCTAACGCCTCACTCGACACTAAATTAGTAGTCGTTGAATACGATCCTGACTCAGTTTCCACTTCAGAATTAATTAGCACCATTAAAGAAAGCGGTTATACCGCCAAAGCAATTTAATTTTTTTATATAAAACTACTACGCACGTAGTATAATCAACATATGAAATCAAAAACAAAATCGAAGCAGGTGATTTTATCAGTTCCCGACATGCATTGTGCCTCATGTCCCAAAATAATAACCATCGGTCTAAAGGATCTCAAAGGTGTTACCTCCGTCGCTGCCTCGCTTGATACCAAGCAGGTTACCGTTGATTTTGATCCATCCAAAATTAAAGTAACTGATCT
Organism: Candidatus Shapirobacteria bacterium; assembly: GCA_041658955.1. Taxonomy (GTDB): domain Bacteria; phylum Patescibacteriota; class Microgenomatia; order UBA12405; family UBA12405; genus UBA2283. The sequence continues at coordinate 12,229 of JBAZZE010000006.1, read as the reverse complement.
CATTACCAATATTAAGGACTCTGGATATGCCGCCACTGCTGAGGGTCACTCTGATCATGAAATGAAAGCCGATCACCAAATGCCTTCTTTGACTGCTCCCACAATCTCACCGCTCTCAGACAAATCTTCCACATCTCAAGTCACCTTATTAAATCTAACTGGTATGCATTGTTCTTCTTGTGCTGGTCTTATCGAAAGATCTCTCAAAAAAGTAAGTGGTGTCTCTGATGTAAATGTAAACTTTGCTTCTGAAAAAGCCAGAATTGTTTATAACCCTTCAACTGCCAAAATAGAGGATTTGATTAAAGGTGTCGAAGCTGCTGGCTACAAAGCTTCCCTCCCCGGTGAAAAAGAAGAAAATCAAAAAGAAAAACGTCAACACGAAATCAACTACTGGTTCACTAAATTTTTTCTGGGTTTTGTTTTGAGTATTCCCATGATTCTCTTTATGGTTTACGATTTCACCAACAAAGTTCCTCTCGAATCCACCATCATGCCTTATGCTGGCGTTGCTTCATTAATTCTATCTGCTCCGGTACTTTTTTATGTTGGTAGTAATTTCTTTGCTGGATTTTGGTCTGCCCTAAAGATGCGTACTTTTAGCATGGATTCTCTAATCGCTATCGGTACTGGTACTGCGTTTACCTACAGTGTTTATGAATATGTTAAATATTTTCAACAAACAGGGTCGCTCATTGGCCTAAATGGGTTTAAAGTACCCAATTTGTACTTCGAAGTCGCCGCCTTTTTGATTACCTTTGTCGCTTTAGGCAAATTCATGGAAGCCAAAGCCAAGGGTAAAACTTCAGAAGCGATTGAAAAACTCATGGGTCTGGCACCAAAGACCGCCCGAGTAAGCCGAAACGGTCAACAAATAGATATTCCTGTTGAACAGGTTATTGTTGGGGATATTGTAATTGTTCGTCCTGGTGACCGTATTCCGGTTGATGGCGAAATCACCTCTGGTTATTCCGCAGTTGACGAATCAATTCTTACCGGAGAATCTCTCCCAGTCGAAAAACAGGTGGGTTCCAAAGTATTTACCGCTTCGATCAACAAAACTGGTTCGTTCGAATTCCAAACTACCAAGATTGGTGCTGACACTGCCTTGAGTCAAATCGTTAAATTAATTGAAGATGCCCAAGGGTCAAAGGCTCCAATTCAGGGAGTCGCCGATAAAATTTCTTCAATCTTTGTCCCCATCGTCATCGCTATTGCCATTTTGACATTTATTGTTTGGTACTTCTTCCTAGGTGCCACTCTCACATTTTCTCTTCTCTCTTTTGTTGCTGTCATTGTTATTGCTTGTCCTTGTGCTCTTGGATTAGCCACCCCAACTTCAATCATGGTTGGAACTGGTAAGGGAGCTGAATATGGTGTTCTTATTAAAGGAGGGGAACCATTAGAAATGGCCGAAAAAATTAAAGCTATCGTCTTTGATAAAACTGGAACGCTTACCAAAGGTAAACCAGAAGTCACTGACTTTATTAACTACCTTCCCGGTGATGCCACTGTTCTCTCTATTTTGTATTCAATTGAGCAAAAATCGGAGCATCCTTTGGCAGAAGCCGTTGTTAAGTATGGTCAAAGTTCTGGCGCAGTTAACTATCCTCTTGATGATTTTCAAGCCATTCCAGGTCACGGTGTCAAAGCCAAAGTTAATGGTAATGTCTATTACGTTGGCAACCGTAAACTGATGGAACAAAACGGAATTCCCCTTACTGCTTCATTTGATATGGAGCGATTTGAGAACGACGGCAAAACCGCCATGATAATTGCTGATAGTCAAAAAATCCTCGGTGTTATCGCTGTTGCTGATCAATTAAAAGAAACATCGGCTCACGTAGTCTCCAAATTACAAAAAATGGGAATAACAGTCTACATGATCACTGGCGATAATCGTCGTACAGCTGAGGCTATCGCTCGTCAGGTGGGTATCACTAATGTCTTGGCCGAGGTTCTTCCTCAAAATAAGGCCGAGGAAGTAAAAAAGCTTCAAAATAGCGGCCTAAAGGTTGCCATGGTTGGAGATGGTATCAACGACGCTCCCGCCCTAACTCAAGCTGATCTTGGTATCGCCATGGGCTCTGGTGCTGACGTTGCCATGGAATCAGGAGGTATCGTTATTATTAGTAACGACTTAAATGGTGTCTTGACGGCTATTAGTTTGTCACGAGAAACAGTTGGGAAGATAAGGCAAAATATGTTTTTTGCTCTCTTCTACAATGTATTGGGTATTCCCATCGCCGCTCGTGCCCTTGCATTCGCCGGTATTGTTCTTAAACCTGAGTTAGCCGGTCTCGCTATGGCTCTCTCTTCAGTCTCAGTTGTTACTAACTCTCTTACTCTGAAATTCTTTAAGCCAGGTAAGTTCAATTGGATTTCTAAATTAGCCCCTTATGTCATGGTGGCTGTATTTATTACCATCTTTTTTGAGTTTGCCCGTTTCTCGTCACAAATGGGCGGTATGGAAAAATCAACAGCTCTTGCAGCCTATGTTGTTAATACTCCTTCAATTCAGACTGAGATCAACGAGACTATTGTTAGCAACCCTTCAAAAATCGGCATTGCCGGTAAGCTACCAAAACTCTTCTTGGGCGTTGATAGCCTACCTAAGAGCCTAAAACTTACGGAAGGGTCTCTTAATACTACCGTTGAAGACACTGTCATCATTGGATCTGTTGAGGCGTCTATGATGAAGGAAGAAGGCCTCATTGAAGGTGTTGGTTCAGAATTAAAAGATTTCTTCGGGCTACCTCGTGTAAAAATAGTTGGGATTCTCGAGCAGACTGGAACTCCTCTTGACGAGTACCATATTTTCAATCGCTCAACCTTTGGTCGACTAACTGCCAAAGAAGATATCTTGGTTACTGAAACAGGGATGGGAGATCTAAAGATATTCTATCTATATGATCGAAGTAATGTCCCAGCCTTACTACGCAATGTTATTAATCCACTCAAGCTTAGTTACAATATGGGTGGCATGAAACTTCTTCCTGTCACCATCGGCTATGACGAAGCCGCGATGATGAAGTCCGAAAAACTCATCAGTAAGAAGTTGGATACTCTTAAGGACTTCTTTGGTAACAATGTAATAGTCGCCGGACTTCCCAAAAGAACTCTTACCAGTTTTGACATGATGCATTTTGTTCCTCGTGAATTCAAAGATAATTATCAAAAGTCACTTATCACTCCCGCGACCACAGAGATCAACCCTTAATAAAGTAATTTATTAAAGATAATAATCCCCACAACACTGGCTGGTGTAGCAAATACACCAGCCAGTGATTTTTATCCTTCTATTTTTTCATCGCCCTAACTTTAAGTTCCTTGGGCATCTTCTCGATAGCATATCTCAGTGCAGTTCTAGGCATAACCGCTTTGTTCTTCATCACATAGTCAAATACTTCCTTCTGATGGCTCTGGCTGGCTGCTTTTAGCATCCACCCGTAACCCTTTTGCACCATATCATCCTGATCCAGTAGCATTGTGTCCGCTATTTCAAAAATATCCGGAAGATAGCTTCCCTCTTTAGCTGGAATTATTAAAGTTACCGCTGCCGCTCTTTTTACCCATCGGTTGGGGGAGTGAGTCCATTTCTTTAGTCGACTAATTAGTTCTGGATATTTACCGACGAGAGTTCCTATCGTATGGTTGCACAATGTATCACATTTTGCCCAGTCATCCACATATTCATTTACCCACTTTTCAAAAATATCCATATCATTTTCTTCAAATTCCTTACGTTTCTCATAAGCCATTGCCGCTGCCATCCACGCCTCCTCGCAATATCCCGATTTAAATAACCCTTCACAGTTAGTAAACACTTCTTTTTTGGTTAATGGTTTTATCATAACTTTAACCACTTTCTCAATTTCTTTTCCGACTTTTGATGAGACTCCATGTACCTTGACTGTTTCCTTAAAAAATCTCTGGCTACTTTTTCTAGTTTTCTCATCGCCCAACCTCACCATTTCTTCATGTATGTACTTTGCTACTTCTGTTTTCATACCTCATTTTAATCCAAAGATATTCATTACTTGACATTAACTCTATATCTACTACAATTGTAGTACCTATTAATTCAAAATCTATGGCCAACAAAAAGACTGACGAAAAAGTAGTTACTACCGAATCCACCGAAGGTGGTTGTTGTGGTGGTGATTGTCACTGCAATTGCGGTGATGAGTAAATATTCTCAAAGCAGGTACACGTAAACAAAAAAACCCGCCACATTGGCGGGTTTTAAATTAATTAAGACTTACTCGAGACTGGTACTGGGATACCAGTCTCGTTGACTACACATCGTGATTCCATCCATATACCCAAACGGCGATTAATATCAGCACTACTGCCGACACTCCCCATACTTGGGTTGGCGTTATCAACTTGGTTAATACTCCAGACACTAGTAGTCCTATTACAGCTCCAGTTGTTCCCGCACTTGATCGTAAAGAGTTTACTGAGGTTCGCGTCTGGCTACTTATTCTTCTGTTGGTATAACTCCACAGTATCGGTAGCCACATACTCCTTCCAATTTCGTGCAGCACAAACGGAATCAATAACATTAGTATCCAGCTACCTTTCCACGGTGTTAGTAACATTGGTACCCCCACACTTAGGACAATTACCGCCAATCCTTTAGAATTTATCACCCATTTTTCGGCTAGTTTACTTCCTAAGGCTGATGCCACCGCAATTCCAATCCACATCGATCCCAACCATTGAGCTTGTCCAGTCGCTTCTTTAAAGACTACCGGCCAAAACATGTTAAATGGTTGAAAACAGGCAAAAAGTAGAGCGGTCAATACAAATGTCCTTCGTAGAATTGGGTCTTTCCAAGCATCCTTCGCAATCCTCCATATGTGTAGATCAGCACTGGTTGGTTCGTGACCAATTGGTCTTTCTGGAATATCCTTCAGCCATATACCGATCATCACCATTGTGATTATTCCGGTGACTCCCGATATTAACCATGGCCACTCCAATCCCCATTTGGCCCCAATTATTCCGCCCATTATTGCTGTTGGAATTGTCATCAACCTACCCCAGTACGCCCCTTGAGCCATAGCCATGTGGGTTTTTTCTTCAGTACTGTGGTTGCGAAGCCAACTTTCCAATGCCTCCGATCTTGATGCCAACCCTACTGCCCCGACTATCTCTGCCATCGCACATCCCCAGAATCCACTCGACATCCAGTAAACAATATGGCTTAAAGACCACATTAGTAAACCAAATAGGTAGATTCTTTTTTGACCGACCCGGTCCCCTATGTTTCCGGTGAAAGGGTCAAGTACCGATGATAGTCCCATGAAGATGCTGTTGAGTAGGCTTGCCGAAAGAAGGTCAATGCCCAAACTCTGGAGGAACAAAATGTATGTCCCAAAAAACCATGCGGCCGATACGGATTCCAATATTTTGGCAACCACAAACGCCTTTTCAGTTGTTTTGTTCATCATATTCTCCTTTTTCTAATTTTTAATGTACTCAACTCTGACTGTTTCCCAGAACAGTCTCTTGATTACTCAAGATTGAGTTGGATAAAACTCCGAAGAAGGGGATTATGTATTTTTCTTGGAAAAAGCTACTAAAAAAGCCTCCTTTCGGAGGCTTATCTAATTCAATTTGATCCTACTTTAGACAGTTTCTCCATATATGTCCTCGGGTTTGGTATTGGCCATACCAAAACGACCGCCATGTACGGCGTCCAAGGACTGTCTGTCTTGTAGAGAACAAATATATTTCATAGTTAGTAGACTATCACATTATAGGATTAATTTGCAAATCAACAAAAAACCGCCCCCGAGTGGGAGCGGTTTGTGATTAACAATTTTATTAGATCGCGTCGTTAACCGCTTTCTCCATCTCGGTGTAGCTGTATGCTCCAGCGAAATTTTGAGTATTTACAAAGAAGCTTGGGGTTCCGCTAAATCCGAACTTGGTAGCGATATCCATGTCTGTTACCAATCGGTCTTTGTATTTACCATCCTTAAGGCAGGATTCCATGAACTTAGAATCAACTGCTTTCTTCAAGAAATCTGCCATTTTTGGAGATTGAGTTCGATCATTCTTCATGGTGGTATTCATGAGTTCATAACCTTCAGCGGACATAAGTAGGTCATGTACTTCCCAGAATTTACCTTTCTCATTAGCACAATAAAGAGCTTCTGTTCCCATCTCACCATTTCCATGACCATTGGCATACACCCAGACCATAGAAGCTTTGCCTTCATCAACCAACTTTTTCATCTCTGGTACTGGAGCAACATAAGTTCCACCATCAGCTTTCATAATGAATTGTTGCCCCATTTGTTTATTAAGAGACGCGTTCTTACCAGCGGCTACATGACAAAAAGGACACGAAGGATCGGAAAATTCTACGAATACCAATTTACTATCTTTTTTACCAAAAGCAATATTTTTACCGTCAAACAATCCTTGGAGTTGCTCTTTAGTTACGGTCACCTGTGGTTGTTGCTGTTGTTGAGCTGCTGGAGCAGCAGCGGTACCTGCTGATTTCTCAAGACCTTTAACTTTTCCGTACAAATATCCACCAAAACCCATCATCGCCATCATCACTACACCGGCGAATAACACTGCACTTTGAGATATCTCAATTGTTTTTTTGTTATCTGTCATATTATCTATTACTCTACCGATCAAGTACGAATCTGTCAACCACCACCTTACTACACATGTAGTTATTTATTTTCATTTCTGTTAATATTTTCTCATGATAAAAATTGCTACATTTCTAACCACCTTACTCTCATTTCTTGCTTTACCAGTTGCTACTTTTGCCCAATGTCCCATCTGTGTAGTCACTGTTGGTGGGGGTATGTTGATCGCCAAAAAATTAGGTGTCGATGATTTTATAGTCAGTATTTGGATATCCGCACTCAACACTGCCTTATCTTTTTGGATGGCTACTGGCATGAAGGAAAAAGCTCTCCGTCCAAAGTTTCTTCACAACCCTTGGATATTTTCATTTCTAATGTTCGCTACTACTATTGCCTATTTTCAATTCACCGATCAACTTGGCCACCCCGCCAACAAATTACTTGGCATGGACAAAGTACTTTTCGGCCAGACTTTAGGCATGTTGGTTATGTTTATTGGTAACTTTATCTATGGCTTTACCAAATATCGTAACGGTGGCAAAACACTTTTCCCTTACGCCAAAGTTGTCTTTCCAGTTGGGTTAGTTCTACTTACCACCATCATTTTCAAGCTCGCTTTTCGGCTTTAATCAATTTGACTAACTGCCACGTTAGCCAGACTGATACCAGTCCTAACATCCAGCCACAGATCAAAGCAAAACGCGGGTCCGTTTTATCTGCTATCCATCCTAATCCAAATATAAAAACAGCCAGTGATACACTTCTCCCCAGAGAGTTTAGTGAACCCATCGTCGCTCTCTGTTTATCAGTGAATTCTTTCTGAAAAATTGTATTTTCCGCTACTGTACTTGGTCCATACATTATTGAAGTAGATGCCATCAGGGCTGGTGAAAGTACAGTTGGCCAAACTAGCGAAATGAAGTCGACTACCTTTGTTGAAAGTTGCTCAAACATTAACACTTTCTCTGCCTTGTACTTAGTCACAATTTTTCCACTTACACCAAACCCTATTGCTGCACCGATATTACTTAGCATTCGGGCAATTCCTATTGCCCAGAGTGGCCACAGACTCAATATAAATAGTGATCTAAACTGAAACCCAGCCTCACCAATTCCAAATCCAATAATCGACGATAAACTCAGCAGTCTCAGTTTTTTATTTGTCACAAAGCTTTTTACTGCCTCGCTTAAATGTGCGTAGATATTTCCATCCTCGCTCTTTTTACCTTTTATATCAATTAGCCACCAACTAGTTACAAAACACATTAGTAGGGGAATTACTGAAATCCACATCACCAGCTTAAACGAAATTGCTGCCATAACTCCACCAATTAGTGCTGACAACGCCAACGACCATTGTTCCGCAAAACCAATTATGCCCATAAATTTTGCCAGTTCTTCTTTTTTGTCAGATTTATTTAGGCTATCGTACAGGTATGCGTCGTTATTACCGCTATAAAATGACCTTCCTAGTCCACCCAGTATTGCTCCCAAAACTAGCCACCAAAAGTTTAGGCCAATTGCATATGCAATTCCGGATAGTGTATATGCCAGCCCTCCCATCATCGTTGTATATTTTCGGCCAATTTTATCTGAAAAAATACCAGTTGGTATTTCAAAAAGTGCCCCACTAATATTTGCTACAGAAAAGATACTCAGCCCCCAGGCATATGATCCACTTACTTGGGAAAAATAAATTGCTGCAATTGGCGTCCACAAACTAAACCCGATAAAAAATCCCTGCCATGTCAATATTTTTATATTTCTCGAAAAATCCATGATTTTATTATAACCAATAATTTTCCACCTACACATGTAGTAGCCGTGAAAATTCCCTCTTGTTACAATAAGCTATATGACTAAAACCAACGATCTTCAAAAGTTCATGAATAAAGTTAAAGACGCAGAATCAGGACACGAGATGGATCTAGCTTCTGGTGAGGACCTAAGTATGGCGGTCATGAATCTTATTGCTATTGAAGAACACATGTATTTCAATGCCAACAAAACTGGCAAGACCAAATACTTCGAACTTCTTGCCGAAGCCAGGGAAATGCGCAAAGTCCTCATGAAAATGCTTATTCCTCAGTATGAAGGTGAAGTCTGGTGTACCAGTAAACATTTGCTAGCCGCCTCTATGCGCGTCATGGAAGTCGGTACTAAGTATCAAACCAAAGGCGATACCAAGACTGCCTACGATTTATTTAAAAAATCTTACGATCTCTACAACCTCTTTTGGGGAATTAATCTTGGCATGGTCAAAGAAGGTGAGTTAAAAGCCATATCCGCTGACAAAAGTGAAGGTCCTAAGTCACTTCCTCAACCTGAAGTCCACAAAGAAACCACTGTCATGGGTAAACTTAGTGGGATGATGGGCAAAATTCTAGACTGCTGTCGAGAGTAAATCAGTCCTTTTTCTCAACCATTTTTCGGTTTTTCCACTTGAGTCAATTGACCTAAGCTTTGTCAGTAGCATTTCGTCGTATTTTCGGTTTTGAAATATTTTTTTACTGGTTTTAAAGTATAAAAACTTCTTCCAGTTCCAATAAGCTAGCAATTGGTCTATTCGACCTACACTTATTGCCGTATCCAGCTTAATTCCTTTTTCAATAGTCTTCAAAACATCTTCAGAAGCAATTTTTTGTTCGGGAAGTCTTTCAAGTTGATATTCTTCTCCTACAATCGTCAATTGGTCCGCATCCTTAACTAATTTTGTATATACATTTGGACCCTCATAAACAGGTAAGCTATGGTCATGGACTGCTTCAATTATTTCTTTATCTTTAAAACCAGCCTTTCCCAACATCTCTGCTCCCAAAAAAGCATGGTTAACTCCAGTTGTTTTATCAGAGTAACTTCCCAAAAGCGCTTGTGCAAACCTACCCACATCATGAAGTAAAAATGCACTCATCGCCCGACCCTTGTCCCAGTCTTGCCCATCTTCACCCTCAAGTATTTCCCTACCAGTTTCGACCACTCTCCAGGTGTGATCAACTTTCCATTGAATCATTTTTAGGGTCATTTCATCTTTGGCTTTTTCTCTGGCCTCACTTACCAACCTCTCAAACAAATTCATTACTTGATCCGGAATCATCATCCTACTATACCAAAAGTTTTTCCAAACCCTTTTTATTTAAAATCTTAATTTTTCTATTTGCGTTATCTATCAAATTCATTTTCTCCATCTTCAGCATTTGCAAGGTTACTGTTTCTCTGGTTAGTCCGGTTAAACTAGCCACTAATTTGTGGGTTAGGGGATAACCTTCACCTGACATGTCTAGAATCACTGTGGCTACTTTTCCAATTGCGCTTGCGCCTACAATGTTTACATACCTTTTATTTTGATCTAAAAAAAGTTTCGAAAAACCAGTCAACATTTCCATTTGTTTTCTAGGATTAACCTTAATTTCTTTTAGAAACTTATCTTTGGGAGTTTTTTCAAGTTCGACTACACTCATCGCCTCAGCCACATAATCACTTTTTTCACCACTCAACACCATCATTTGACTCCATTCTTTAAACATTCTCATATTTGGAATGGAGATGTCTCTACCTTCAAATGGTTTATATAGCTTAACTTCCCCTGATTTCACAGATGCTACAAAATTTATACTGTCTCCTAAAGAGACTATCCTTTGGCCTTTTTTATATCGAGTTATCTCACGGCCAGTGTTTTTTGTGATTTTTTTCATACTCATACTACAGCTGTCGTAGTATCATTATAGCGCTTCTAGTTGATTTTGCCAACCCCGGATGAGTTCAAATCCACCTCTCCAAAATTTTTCATCATTCATGTTTACTCCGACGTCTGCCAAAACTGCTTCGGGTGCTCGAGAACCACCATCCGCCAATACAGTTTCTATTTTTGATGCAAACTTCTCACCCTCTCTTTTATATTTTGCATATAAAGAAAGTGATAGTAGTTCTCCGAAATTATATGCATAGCAGTAAAAAGGCGATTCAAAAATATGGCTAATATACAGCCATTCATATCGGAACACTTTATCAAGTTTTACCGAATTTCCAAATTGTTCTTTTAAATTATTCCAATATTCATTACACAGTTCCTCGGCTGTTGTCCCCTTGGTTATCATTTCATGTGCTTTTAGTTCAAACATCACAAAGTAATTTTGACGCAAGATAGTGGCATAAGAATCTCCGATTTTCTCTGACAACATTTGCTTTTTTATTGCATTGTCATTTTCCTTTGCCAACATATATTCAAAAAGTACTAACTCTCCAAAAGTAGATGCCGTTTCTGAAAGTGGCAGGTTGGCATGTTGGGCTGAAGAATAGTGATGGTTAGCGTACAAGCTATGTACCGCATGTCCTAGTTCGTGAGCCAATGTCGATACATCTCTTTGACTATCGGTATAGTTTAAAAGTACATAAGGTGTGACTTTTGGATTTACCGTCGCACAAAATGCCCCACTTCTTTTATTAGTTTTTGGATGGGAGTCAATATGTCCCTCAACCATTACTTTTTCCGCCATGTCCGCAAATTTCTTAGTAAATGTCGCAAAACTTTTTAGTACCAATTCTTTAGCCTCTGGATATTTTATTTTTTTGCCTGATTTTAGGTTTATTGGTGCGTAGATATCAAACCGACTTAGTTTTTTCTTTTTAAGGAGATTTGCTTTAGTCTCAAAGTATCTCCAAAATACTTTTCTTTCCTCACGGCAAACTCTCAATAGTGTTTCAATTGCGTCGTTGGGCACGTGATTACCAAAGTTTCTTACCTCTATCGCCGATTTGTATCCTCTTAACTTTGCCTCATAACCCCAATCTTTCACTACTGATTGGTAAATTACAAAAAATTTATCTATGTTCTTGTAGTGTTCTTTAAACAGAGCTCTATAAGCCGACTCTCGTTTTTTAGGATTGGTATCATGAACATATTTTAGAAGATCAGCTTGATTTTTAATCTTCTTCCCCTCCATATCGTAAACCAAGTCAGCTTCGATCAATCCTCGAAGATCGCTTACTGCCCCTATTCCATTTACATCCTTATTATCAATTATTTCTTCTTCTCTTTGGGGTAGAGTGTACTTTGCCGCCAATCGTCCATAGTTAAGACCATATTCCAAATCAGGGATAGCACCAAACAATCTTTTGGCATTTGTATCATCTAACTTTTCTTTCCCCTCCACCTCAAGTCCTTTTAGCCAATGTCCTATCTTTCGGCTAGTTTTATTAAATTTCAAAGCAAGATCACTCGCCTTACTCTTCATTAGTCGAGCCATACTGTCTTTCTGATTAGTCGATTCCATTAATTCAGGCAGATACCCTAGTCTCGAAAATTTTTCGTCGAGTGTCTCGTCATATTCCATAAACTCCGCAAACTCTTCTTTACTCATTTTTGGATCTAACTTCTTCCACCATTTTTCCACCACTTCAATGTTGGAATCGATTTCCGCCAGTAGCTTATCGTAGTCTTCTACTTTTCCTAGCTCGCTCAAGTTCCAGTTTTCTGCTTCATTTTTAGCCATGTCTTATTGTAGCAAGGCTAAAAAGCCCTTTCAGTCTTCAAAACCATCTCTTTACCACAACAAACCAACGTTCCTCCGCCGACTTTATCCACACTAACCTCATTTCCACAAACAGTACAA
>JBAZZE010000005.1:0-56857 GCA_041658955.1 Candidatus Shapirobacteria bacterium | reverse complement strand
ATGGAGCCTGAAGTCAGACTCGGACTGACGACCTGCTGTTTACAAAACAGCTGCTCTACCAACTGAGCTATTCAGGCATAAAATCTAGTTATTATACCAATTCTCGGACCAATCTAATCAATAGGTTCTCTCTTTTTTCAGGCAATGTTTCAATCCCCAAATCCAAAAGATCCTGCCTCGCTTGCTCCGCATCCAATTCGGCTTTACCGGGAATACTATTAATATTGATTCTGCCTTTCAGGAAACTAACTAAAAGCTGGTCAGTATCTTCATTTAAGATAACCAAAGTCTTTCTATTTCCATTATGATTATCAACTAGTTCAATTCCTTCCGCGGTCGCTTTGGTTGTTGGTCTATCGTAGGCAGATAGATCAACCAAGGACATCAGCTTTGTCGTACCAAACTCAGTAATTTATCAACCACCACCTCCCCACCCTCATCTTCCCCCACTGCCACAAAATCAGCTTGTAAATGTTTTGGATCTGTACTCACATCGATAGCCGCCACCGCGGTCATGTTTTCATCGTTAATTCCATTTCCCACTGTCATCACATTTTCCATTTTTAACCCAAGTCTTTCCACTAATTTTTGGAGTCCAGTTGCTTTATTGATAGTTTTAAGACCAATGTCATAAGCCTCTTCGTTCCACCAACAATACAATTCTCCTTCCGGGTCATATTTCTTAACGATTTCATCAACTTCTGGAATTGCTTTAGTCGCGTGCAGAGTTACCAGATATTCTTTTGGCTCAAAGCCTTTGATATCAGCATGTTTTAACCTCATCAGCTCCTGTCTAACTGCTTCTATCTTAGTTTTCTGACTAGGAGACAGTTTAAAGTTCTCAATCAATTCTGAGCGATAATAAAGGTACATCCCAATTTCTGCTTGTAAGCTTCCATTTTCTCCCATTAATTCATCAGGATAAGAATTTAAAAGATACTGCATTGATCGACCACTACTAAAGGTGACATGAAAAAATTGCGACAATTCTATTAGTTTTTCTTTTAGTCTTTCACTTGGTGGATAGCTTTCTAGCACCATCTGCCCATTTTCAAATAAAAATTCGGTTCCTTTTCTTTTAGTCACCCCATCCCCATCGAAACAAATCACTTTAATACTGGCAATTTCTTCATGGGTTAACTCAGCGATAGGACGATTAAGGTTAGTTTTCACTAACCCATTCTACACGACCTTATTTTTTTGTGAACCACTATATTTTTACAAAAAATACCAAAAAGGTTGTTAGTTCGGCAATTTTTTTAACACTTCTAGACCCAAATAGGCACACTTTTTTCGGCTAGGTGTCAACTCCACTCCCATTACTTTTTCAATTTCTGATCCAGACATTTTTTTTACTTCTTCAAGTTTTTTACCAATAACCATGTCGATGAGCATATCAGCCGCCGCCATTGAAATAGCACAACCACCACCGTCAAATTTAGCATCAGTAATTACCCCATTTTCAATTTTTGCCATTATTCGCATACTATCCCCACAGGTCATATTCACTTCCCCCGCCTCAATACCACCATCAAGCTTGCCTCTATGATTTGGATATTTATAATGATCCAAAATTAGTTCTTGATAGAGATCATCCATTGTCAGTATCTCCAAAAACTTTTTTAACTTCCTGCAAACCTTCCAGTAAAACATCAATGTCATTAGTTGTACTATAAAGACCCAAGCTAGCTCTCAATGTTCCTGAAGGTAGTCCCATCAAGTTATGTAATGGCATGGCACAATGGTGACCAGCCCGAACACAAACATTATATTTTGTTCCTAGAATAGAGCTCCAATCATGAGCAGTTCCCAAATCTTCATCTTTGAATACTACTGAAAATACACCAATTCGATTATTTTTTTGTCCCAAGACTCGGATGTCTTCATGTTTTTCCAGTTTATCAACCGCGTAATCAATCAACTCTTTTTCATGACTAGCCACGGTTTCCATACCGATTCCTGTTAAGAAATCAACTGCCGCCCCTAGCCCAATCACTTGAGCAATCGGTGGTGTCCCAGCTTCAAATTTCTCCGGACCGTCAGTCCAAGTTGAGCCATCTTTATAGACTTCCTTAATCATTCCCCCACCAAAACTTTCTGGAGACATTTGCAACTGACGCATAGCCTTAGCATAAAGCACCCCTACTCCAGTTGGGCCATACATTTTATGACCAGAAAACGCGTAAAAATCAACATTAAGTTCATTCAGATCTACTTTAAAATGGCCCACCGCCTGGGCTCCATCAACTACTACACAGATATCTGGATTTATTTCCCTGGCTCTTTTAACTATTTCAGCAATCGGATTAACAGTTCCCAAAACATTACTGACTTGAGTCAGGGCTAAAATCTTAGTTTTTGGCCCAACAAACTTCTCAATGTCGGCTGTTACCAAACCAAAGTCTTCAATCACCCAATACTTTAGGGTAGCCGCTTTCCTTTTGGCAAGTTCTTGCCAAGGTACCATGTTGGAATGGTGCTCCATTTCTGTAGTTACAATTTCGTCACCTTCCTTCAAATTGTCTTCACCCCAGCCCCTAGCCACCAAATTAATCGAGGCGGTAGTTCCTGAAGTAAAAATAATTTCACTTTCGTGTCCGGCGTTTAGAAAGTTCTTTACTTTAACTCTAACTTCTTCATATTCAGTAGTCGCTCGCTCAGACATCGGGTATAGTCCACGATGAATATTTGCCGAATATTCCGTATAATACTCCATCAGTTTATCTAAGACGACTTGGGGTTTAAGCGTTGTCGCACCACTATCCAAGTAATGCAGATCAGGATTTTTAATTAGTATCGGGAAAAATTTTTTGTAGTCTGCCATGCTTTATTCTAATCTTATTTATATAAACTAAACTATCATTTGAGTTTTTGACAATTATGAAGTTAATAATTTTTTGTTCGTGAGCCGATCGTCGCAGATCTCGCTGGAACTAAAAAATTCGTTAACGAATAGTTGTCAATTACGATAGAAAAGCTTCAATAATTAACTCCTCAGATTCTTTTTTAGACAAACCTCGGCTCATCAAATAAAAAATTTGTTCCTCATCAATCCGTCCCACTGATGCCGCATGTGAAGCCTTAACTTCATTACATTCAATCTCTAATTCTGGGATCGCTTCAGCTCGAGCATTTTCTCCCACCAATAGTACTTTCTGTCTCAAAAATCCTTCTACCAGCTCTGCTCCCTTTGCAATAATGATAGTTCCTTTAAGTTTTAAAAAAGCGTTCTCCCGTACCACTGCGCGGATTTCTACTTCTCCAGTCTGACGTGGTTTGGTATATCTGGATATAGTTGTTAGGTTAACAGTCTCCCCTGGGTTGACGATCAAAGTCTTCTTTAAATTACGGCCAGTATATTTTAAATTGATGATATTTGTATTCATGTCAAATAATCGTTTAACCAACCGATCCCTCCATTTGTAAATTGATTAATCGGTTTAGTTCAAGGCTGTATTCCATGGGTAACTCTTTAACAATTGGTTCAATAAATCCATTGACAATCATCGCTTCAGCTTCATGTTCTTCAAATCCTCGTGACATTAAATAAAACAATTGCTCCTCTCCGATCTTACTAACGGTAGCCTCATGTTCCAAAACTACGTTATTTTCATCTATTTTATTGACTGGATAGGTATCGCTTCGACTAGTTTTGTCTAGAATCAAAGCATCACAGACCACCTTACTTCTGGCGTTATTTGCCCCTTTATTCATTTGAATCAACCCTCGGTAGCTAGCTCGTCCACCTCGAAGGCTAATTGATTTAGAAATAATTCGACTTGTAGTGTCAGGTGCCAGGTGAACACATTTTCCACCAGCATCCTGATGTTGACCATTTCCTGCCACAGCTACGGACAAAATTTCTCCATGAGCTCTTTTACCAACCAAAAATACTGCCGGGTACTTCATAGTTACTTTACTTCCCAAGTTTCCATCAATCCATTCCATCACCCCATCCTCTTCTACCCTAGCTCTTTTTGTGACTAAGTTATAGACATTGGTCGACCAGTTTTGAATGGTGGTGTAGCGACAGCGGGCCCCTTTTTTGACAAAAATTTCGACCACAGCTGAATGTAGAGAGTCAGTGGTATAAATCGGTGCGGTACAGCCTTCGACATAATGAACATACGCTCCCTCATCAACAATGATTAAGGTTCTCTCAAATTGTCCCATGTTTGCCGAATTAATCCGGAAATATGCTTGTAATGGCAGGTCCACTTTTACGCCTTTTGGTACATAGATGAATGATCCTCCCGACCACACTGCACTATTCAGGGCAGCAAACTTATTATCAGCACTGGGAATAATTTTTCCAAAATATTCTTTTACCAGTTCGGGATATTTAATCAGAGCTTCATCCATTCCACAGAATATAATTCCCATGTCAGAAAGTCGCTTAATCAAGCTTCCATAGACCACTTCCGATTCGTACTGGGCTTTGACTCCTCCCAAATATTGCTTTTCAGCTTCAGGAATTCCTAGTCGATCATAGGTACTTTTAATATCAGAAGGTACATCATCCCAATTTTTTTCAGTTTTCTCACTCGGTTTGATGTAATAAAAAATATTGTCAAAATCGATACCCGACAAATCCGCTCCAAAATCAGGCATTGGTTTGTCCATAAATATTTTGTAAGCATGAAGTCGGTATTGAGCCATCCAATCTGGCTCTTTTTTCATCGCTGATATCATTCGGACTACTTTCTCGCTCAAACCTCTTTCAGCTTTAAAAACATAGTTTTCCGGCATGGAGAATCCATATTTGTACTCCCCTGGCTGGTAACTAGTATCTTCAATTTTTGCGTCTTTAATTGGGGCAAATCTTGTCATTAATTTTCGTTTTTGTAACCATCTTTTTCGATCTCAACTGCCAGTTCTCCAGTTCCGGAACGGACAATCAATCCACCCTTAAGCACAATTACCCTATCAGGAACTAAGTATTTCAAAATTCGGTTGTAATGAGTAATTACCAAGACTCCAATTTTTCGCTGCTTGGCTACCAAAGCCACGGTTTTAGCAATTTTCTTAAGGGCATCAACATCCAATCCAGAATCAATTTCATCTAAAATGACTGTTTTGGGATTAAATACAATTAATTGAAGGATTTCTAACTTCTTTTTCTCGCCTCCTGAAAAACCATCGTTCAAACCTCTTTTAAGCAGATCTGGATTTAGCTCCAAAAGTGCGGCTTGTTTCTCAATCCAAGTTCGAAACTCAATTAGCTTCATGGCTTTTCCTTCAGGATTTCGCTTTTTATAGAGTTGGTACAGAAAACTATTTACAGTTAAGCCAGAAATCGCCACTGGATACTGATTGGCCAAAAAGAGACCCTCATTAGCTCTCTCATCCGGACTCATTTCCATAATTGATTTACCACCCAAAGACATTTTTCCAGTGGACTCGTATTTAGGGTGACCAGCCAATGAAAATGCCAGAGTTGATTTACCCGATCCGTTTGGTCCCATTACTGCGACCACTTCTCCAGGTTTGACCTCAAGATCCACTCCTTTAAGAATTTCTTTACCTTCTACATTTACCTTCAAATTGGTTATTTTCATCATACTCCTACTATTCTAGTAGTAGTATGGCCAATTTACAACAACTTACTTTAAACTGGCTATACTCTTTCTGAGCCTGGAAAGGAACTTGAATCCTTGACCTTCCCCTTACCAAGGGGATGCTCTACCAACTGAGCTATCCAGGCGACTCGCTATTGTAACAAAAATTTTACCACTTACTAATTCGAAAATAGGTAATTTTGCTATAATTCCCTAGCTGTGAACCGCAACACGCATGGAGAGTGGGCAGGACGGTAATGCGCTAGTCTTGAAAACTAGTGGGAGCAATCCCTAACAGGTTCGACCCCTGTACTCTCCGCCAAAGCTACTAGCCCTTATTTCTATGGGTATGTAGTACATGAGGAAAAATCACAAAGTGATCTTGTGCTTGAGCTACTTCAGACACAAATGAATCACCTCCAGCATCAATTACATCCAAATAATGTCCTCGGTGCTTGGGTAGTTCCCCTATTGCCCTCTTGGCCGCCGCTACTCCATCTATACTAGTAATTGCCAAACGTCGGGTTGAATCACAAGTCAAACAAACAATTATTTTTAGTTGAGATCCCTCAGTTGCCGTGGGCATATTTTATTTTCCAACTATTCTACCCACTGCCATCGACAACAAGCTCATTACTAAAGTAGCAATTAGAGTAACCTTAAAAGAACTACTACTCACGCCTGGCACCACGTTCAATGCTAGTTGCAACACAATAGCATTAATAATAAAGGTAAATAATCCTAAAGTTAGGATATTTATTGGTAATGTTAATAAAAATAGAATTGGTTTTATTAATACATTCAATAAGCTCAAGACTAAAACTAGTACCAATGCACCCATAAATCCCGCCACTGTAAAACCAGGAACAAGGTATGCCGTCGCCAAAATAACCAGTGCTCGAAGAATCCAACTAGTTAATGTTTCCATGTATATATTATATTCTTAATGGAGATACATGGCAAAAATTAATTCTCTTCAATTAAATATTCTTTTGGTGGTTCTTATCATTGGAGGCCTTTTATTTTTCCCAGTAGCTAGTCCTTTTATTAGTATAGTTACTACTCTTCCGGTCCTAATTAGTGCTCTTCGTTCCCTCGTTCACAAAAAAATTACCGTAGATCTTTTAGCCACCTTCGCTCTCACCGTCTCACTGCTTCATCACGAATGGGAATCTGCCGCTTTTATTAACCTGATGATAACTTTTGCTAGAATTTTTTCGATTTATACAGACACCAAAGCCCGTCAAGGTATTGCCAGTCTTCTCAAGTTAAAACCCACCACTGTCAAAGTTAAAAAAGGCAATCAGTTCATAGAAGTACCTGTCGACTCATTACGCACCAATCAAATAATTTTGGTGGAAACTGGGAATCGGGTAGCTGTCGATGGTGTCGTTATTGACGGTTTTGCCTCCCTTGATCAATCTTCCCTGACCGGTGAATCATTACCAGTCCCCAAAGGTAAAGGTGACCGTGTTTTTAGTTCAACACTCAATATTTCCGGAACACTATTTGTAAAGGCCACCAAAATTGGCACCGACACCCAGTTCGAAAAAATAATCAGTCTTATGGAAGCCACTCAAAATCAAAAAGTTGGCATGAAATCAATTGTCGATGATTTCACCACTTGGTATATTTTAGCCACCGCGTTTGTCTCGATTTTAGTCTATCTAACCACCAAAAATACTACTATTGTTCTATCTCTACTACTAGTTACCTGTGCTGATGATATTGCTATCGCAGTTCCTCTCTCTTATCTGGCCGGTATTGCCCGTGCTGCTCATAATGGCGTCATCATTAAGGGTGGTATCTATCTCGAAGGTCTGGCCAAAGCCACCACTCTAATTGTTGATAAAACCGGAACTCTCACCAAAGGACAGATAAAAGTTCTTCATATTATCCCCTTTAATCATGTTTCCCTATCCGAAATTATCCAGATTAGCACCGCTATCTCCTCACTCTCCCATCATCCTCTTTCTCAAGCAATTACTAATTACGGAAAAACACATCGACCCAAACAAATTACATTAAAAAAGTTTCAAGAAGTACCTGGTAAAGGGCTTTTTGCCACCGACAAACAAAACAATAGTTATCACGTTGGTAATGTTAATTATCTTCTCGAAAGCAAAATTATTTTTAATCAAACTCAAAAATCAGCCATCAAACATCTAGAAACTGATGGACACAATATTGTGGTTATTAGTAAAAACCATCGAGCTATCGCCGCTTTTGGCCTTGGCGACCATCTTCGTAACGGAGTCAAAACTGGCATCAAAAATATTCGCGAACTAGGAATCGATAATATTGTTATGTTAACCGGTGACAACGAAATAGTTGCCAAAGATATTGCTACTCAAATCGGCATTACCAAATATCACGCTTCTCTTCTTCCTCAAGATAAGCTGGCATTCATTAAAAATGAAACCAATAAGCCGGTTATTTTTGTCGGTGATGGAGTAAATGACACTGCCGCCCTAGCTCAAGCTGACATCGGTATTGCCATGGGTGCGATCGGATCAGACTCAGCTATTGAAACGGCCGACATTACCCTGATGGATGATGACTTTAGTAAAATTTATTCCACTATTAAACTATCTCGAAAAGTCTCCCAAATAGTGGCTCAGGACTTTGCCATTTGGGCCACTGTCAACCTCATTGGACTATTATTAGTCTTTATCTTTCAAATACCTCCCAAGACCGCTGCTGCTTATAACTTTTTCTCTGACTTTCTGCCACTTTTTAATTCCTTTCGTTTGCTTAATTACAACTTCAAGCGTTAATCTGTTAACCTAAATCAGTGGATAATATTAATACTTCGATCAAACATCACACTGGATTGATTATCCTGATTGCCATAGCTGTCAGTTTTGCTTTTCCTGGATTTGGTTCTCTACTTAAACCCTATCTTAATTCACTCCTAATCCTCATGATGTTTTTGAGTTGTCTTGACTTAAAAATTTCCGAAATAATTCGTAGCCTGAGTGATTTTAAAAACATTTCCCTAATGCTGGTTATCGTCCATTTAGTTTCACCTTTGATTGTTTTTCTCCTACGCGATTATTTCTCTCCGCCAATATTCTTAGGCCTAATTATCTCGGCCACCATTCCCGCTGGTCGTAGTGCCGTTTTTCTATCCAACATATATGGTGGGGTCCCTATCAAAGCTCTCGTTTCCACTTCTATCAGTAATTTTCTAAGTCCAATTTTTGTACCACTCTTTGTTTGGGTTTTTGCCCACACTGTCATCAAAATGGATCTTTTTGACATGAGCCGCACTATAGCCTATCTCGTGGTAATTCCTTTGATCTTAGCTGTATTATTTGGCAAAACTAAGTACGGCCAAAGGTTAAACGAATACTCCCCTAGCATTTCCATCGTCATCCTATTTTTTATTATTCTGGGAATTATTTCTCCACTTAAAAATATTGTTGTCGACAACCTCCAATTGTCACTGGTATTAGGAATAGTTATTTCAGTCCTAATTATTATTGACTTTTGTCTCGGATACTTTTTAGGCAAAAATCACCCCGAAAAAGTCACTTACGCTATTAGTAGTAGTTACAAAAACTATACCCTGGGTACACTTCTGGCCCTAACAGTCTTCACTCCCTTAGTTGCCCTTCCCTCAATTGTCTATACAGTAATCTCCAATCTTTTACTTATACCTCTACAGATGATTCTCACCCCCAAAGCCAAACCGTCTCCACATCATCGCCACAAACGTCGCAATCTAATTCTTTTGGTGTTGGGCATTCTACTAGCCATCATCCTTGCTCAGAGTCCTTTACTAAATGTCTTTCTGACTCACTTATCTTCTTACCCCTTACTCATCGCTTTTGTCGGCGGAATGCTCTTCGCCTCCACTTTTACAGTAGCTACCGGAGGAATTATTCTAATCAAACTTAGTGGACTTTATTCTCCAGTGCTTCTGATTCTCTTTGCTGGGCTTGGTGCCGCCTTTTGTGATTATTTAATTTTTTCCCTAGTTAAAAACAAAGCTCCTACCCATATTGCTCCTATTTATAAAAACTTACTAAATAAAAGTCATCTCCATAAAATTCTCCATACTCATTACTTTGCTTGGACACTTCCAGTTCTTGGAGCTATTATCATGGCTTCACCAATCCCCGACGAGGTCGCTGTAAGCCTGATGGGTCTATCCAAATTATCTGGTATTAAATTTATTCTAATTGCCCTATCTTCTCACCTAATTGGTATGACTACGATTATAGCCGGATCAAGGCTATTCTAAGAACTATTCACGGCCACTATGCTATCCTTAACTGTTAATGTTTAAACTTTTCCCATGAATATTCAGATCATCGGTGATAACTTTAACGTCTCTCAAAGTACCAAGGATCTCGTTGAGGTCAAGGTAGGTCAAAGACTCGACAAACTTCTAACCAAGTTTGCTCCAGAAATGAAATCAGCCCTAATTCATATTGAAAAAGATAAGTTTGATGTCCTTCAACTAAATATTGATATGAACCTTCCCGGTAAAGAACATATCTTCGCCAAGACTTCTCACAAAATACTCGAATCTGGTCTTATCGATCTCGCCGAAGAAGTTGAAAAGCAAATCAAAAAGTATAAAGATAAATTGAGTAACTATAGCCTAGGCTAGATAGGTTCCGACGAGTTATACTGATTTATGTTCCTAGCACTGCTAGTATTATTACTTGTCGTATTTACGCGGCCTGCAAACGCTCAAATTCCCCTATTCTACCAGCTTCTTGAGGCATATCATCCCACAAATTATTCCTCATCTTCCAACACCATTTCTACCGCTCAAGTTCTTGGTGTTACTACTACCACACCCGCTTCATCTACACCCATAGCCGCACCTACAAATGCCAACATTGGTGGCGGTGACAAAGTCACCACCATTGCTCTACTTGGTGACTCCATGATCGACACTCTCGGCCCAGATGTGACTACTCTTCACCAATCTCTCACCAAACAATTTCCCAATCGTTCTTTTAATCTACTTAATTATGGTGTTGGCTCAAAAGATATTGAGTCTGGACTTTCTCGACTAACTCAAGGATACGATTACAATGGTAAACATTTCGAAAGTTTGGTCTCTACCAACCCTGATATCGTAGTCGTCGAATCTTTTGCCTACAATAATTTTGGTAACACACAAGCAGGTATCGACCGTCATTGGCTAGCTCTTGGAGCCATTACTACTACTATTAAACAAAAGCTCCCTAAAGCCAAAATAGTTATTGCTGCCACCATTGCTCCCAATTCAATAGTTTATGGAAATGGCATCAAAGACCTTCATCTTACCTCACTTGAAAAAATCGAAAAAGCCAATACCACCAAGCTCTATCTTCAAAACGCCATCAATTACGCCACTTCTCAAGGTTATCCTTTGGCTAACACCTACCAAGCTAGTCTTTCTGGTAACGATGGTCAACGCCAATATATTAGTTCCACCGACAATCTTCATCCATCCGCTATTGGTGCCGCTCTATTCTCCGATACTGTCGTCGAAACTATAAACAAACACAAACTACTAGAAAACTAACTAACTAGTTACCCTTGCCACTGGGACTTCCCACATACTTGTTTGCTGATTTAAAACCAAACCGCTTTCACCCATTAGCTTTTCTCTTGCAGTCCTTCCTTCTGGAGTGTCCCCAGGAGTTTGAGCTAGCTTTCTTAGTAATTCCATACCCTTATCATCAAGCGCTAACCCACTCGGTACTGGTACCGAAATATCACCAATTCTTAGAAAAATTCCTGCTGCCATATATGTTTTATTACTTCTAATTAATAAACGTACGGCTTGCTTTCCCCAGATTGTAACACACCCGATACATACTCTGTCTACCATCAAAATATTGACATTTAGGTATAAACATATTAATATTCACGTAACAATTAAGACAAAACGCCTTGATCCAAAGACCGCCCATTTGGATAATTACAACCGGCCAGTCTTTATAAATTAGACAACACTAATTAATAAAGCGGAGTCGGTTTTTTTTGTTAATTGGAGGTAAAAAGTGAGACCAATCAAAGCAATTGTCACTCGCCCGATACCTGTACATTAAAAATTGGTCTTATTTATAAATACACTTTCACATTGTGAGTGGTAACCGGTTAAGAACTTTTTCTTTGTCGATTTCCACTCACAATTAATCGAATATACATCAGCCTAGGAAACTGATAAAAGATTATTATTTCATTGGATATGGGAACAGTCTCCCAACAATGAAAGTGAGAATGTGGGCTTGGAAAGCGAAAGAACAACTCGGAGGAGTTGTCCATGATCTGTAAAAGTTTTCAGATAGTTGTCAAGATCGTATGTCCGTAAGAACGCTTCTGCGTATGTGTCGAATAATTGAATGAATAAATCATAGATAACACCATAAAGGAACATCAAAGTGAAAACTCCCTCTCGTCTTTTCAGATTCACCATTCTCTTTGCCATGCTTCTTGCCGCACTAGCGGGCACGAGCTACACTCAGGCGAAGAGCAACACCGTCGAACCAACCTATTTCAAGGGCGACTCCATGACCTGTGATTGGGGTGAATTGATCTTGAACTCCGACACAGCCAATGCTCTCAACGGTGCAGTTGATAATGGATCCGTTGAAACAGTCAAAATGCTCGTCTGCGCTTACAACACCCCGAAAGTTCCAAACGTTCCCGGCACTCCCAGCTCTGGCGCTGACAAGGTCACTCTCAGCCCATGTCCTGCTGATGGTACCACCTTCGACCTTCCAATCCCGTCTGCCATTCAGCGTCTCGCCAAAGGTGGAGTTGTCCTTGCTGGACAAGCTTGTCCCGCTGTTCCGCCTGTGGTAGCTGATAACAATGGCAACGCTTTTGGAACCAACAAGGTCAAGGTGACCTTGTGCCCCGCCGGAACCACCAGCGATGAGATGCCTTTACCGCGCGCCAACAACCTGATTTCTTCCGGCGCCGCTGTCGCACTTGGCTCATCCTGTCCAGTCGTAGCTGATGCTGATACCAGCACTGAAGGTGATGCCGCCGCCAATGACACCGCTCTGGACCCGATTGTCCCCGCTGTGGTCAACATCACTCTCCCCAACGACAATTGGAGCAGCACCACCGACGAGGTCACTGGTGATGTCACCATTCTCAACCCAGCGCTGAAAGCCCCTCCCGGACAACAGCCTGCCGACAGTACCACCGTCACAGTTGAGGTCAAAGTCAACACCCCAACCATCACGGTGCCTGCCTGCGACAAGCCAGAAGATAAAAACGAGCCGAAAAAGTGCCCGTGACCCTTTCCAATCGTAGATAAGACCATGCTGGGTCCGTAATAAAGAAGTGCGACGCCTATTTGGCGTCGCACTTCCCACACGGACTCAGTAAAAAAATTTTTAAACTTATATCATTGCCATAACTTAGGATTTGTTTTACAATATCAGCCATGGCTAAAGCAAAAAAAACACCTAGAATTTTGATCGCTCTCAACTGCGCAGTCTGTGGAGCCCAAAACTATCTCTCCGAAAAAAACAAAACTAATACTCCTGACAAACTAAAATTCGTCAAGTATTGCAACTGGTGCAAAAAACGCACAGAACACAAAGAATCCACCAAACTAAAATAGTTTGCCCGATTCTCCTGTATAATTCGTTGTGTCCACATCTCCCCTATCTAATCTAGAAAACATCTACATCTCGCCTCTTGAGTTGTGTAATCTTCGCTGTCTCTATTGTTATACCGATAAAACTAAAAGTATCTTGAGCAATGACCAGATTTTAAGTTTTATATCTGAATATCAAAAAGCCCTCAACTCAATTGGATCTTTAAAACTAAAATCCATTATCTTTTGCGGCGGCGAAGTTTTTACTCTTAAAGAATTTCCCACTTTGATCAATGCTGCTATTTCTCAAGGAATCTTTGTCTCGATCATTACCAATGGAGTAATTGATCGCCTTGAGGAAATTAACGAACCTCACAACTGTCAACTAATTGTTTCTTTCGATGGTCCTCAAAAAATCCATGACCAAAACCGAGGAGAAGGCAACTTTAAAAAATCAAAAGACTTCGTCAAAAAAGCCCTGTCTTTAGGCTTTCCAGTCGAAATATTTTATCTAATTACCAAAGACTCCTATCCTTACAAAGATAAACTAGATATTTTTGGCCAACATCGCACTTATCTTACCGACCGTCTCGGCTCACTCACCAAAGACCAAGAAAAAGATATCCGCACCAACTATCCTTGCTATCCTCCCAAAGATTTTGGTTGTAATGTTTTTTCACTCCAGTCCAACGGAAAACTTTATGGATGTTGTGAATCAGCTCGATCAATTGGCAATTTATCCGACCCACTCGAACCAACTGTCCGCAAATATCTCGACATCATCACCCATCACCCCCTCTGTTCTGATCCAGATTATTGGTGTGGATTAAAATAACTAGATCCACCCAAAAGAGTTAAAATCTTATATGCCATCAACTAAAGAAAAGGCCAAAGAAGTTTTACTTCACAATCTTTACGAAGTTGATTTAAATAATACCCACTACCGTCGTACCGTCCCATCTCGTGAATTTTATATTCACCAATGGAATTGGGACTCAGCCACTCACGCTATGGGTCTAGTCCATATCGACCCAAGTCGGGCATACGATGAAATAATCGCCCTTATCTCCGGTCAATGGGACAACGGACTAATCGCCCAAATTACTTTCAATCCTAATGAGACCAAATATTTTCCCGGGCCTAAATTTTGGAACACCAAACAGTTTTCCCACGGAGAAATATCCACTTCGGGGATAACCCAACCTCCGCTTCTAGGATTTAGTATTTGGTATGTTTATCAAAACTCACCTGACAAAAAAGCTGCCTCCGAATTTCTCTCTCAAGTACTACCAGCCCTCAAAAAGTACCATTACTACCTCAAAACATTTCGCGATCCAGAGGATTCCGGACTTCTTACTGTGGTTCATCCTTGGGAAAGTGGTTTGGACAACAGCCCTCGTTGGGATGAACCGCTCAAAAATATCAGTGTAGATTCTATCCCTGACTCAGTAAAAATTTTAGTAAATACTTACAGAAGTGACGATAAAATAGGCAATAACACTCACCGACCCGGGCTTGAGGATTACTATCGTTACATGTATTTAGTTCATCTTTTTTCCGAGTGGAATTGGGACTATACCAAAATCATTACCAACTCACCTTTTGCCGTTAAAGATATTTTATTTAATTCGCTTTGGGCATTATCAAATGAAGCACTCTCCTCTTTATGTTCAGTTGTCGGTGAGTCAGAAGATTCAGCTTATTTCTTAAAGATTGCCCATCAGACTTCGGAGGCTATTCAAAATCAATGGTCGGATTCCGACTCTCTTTTTCTAGACATCGATGTTAGTCGTGGTCAACATAAGACAATATCTACCAATACCATCTCTACTTTTTCTCCTCTAATGACGTCAGGCATTACCCCTAAAATTATCGACTCTTTAATCAGCCGGCTTTCTGATCCTTCACAATACGCCACCCCGTACCCACTACCAACCACCTCCCTCAACAATCCTGTTTTTGAAACCAAGCGTTATTGGCGCGGACCAACCTGGCCCATTACCAATTTATTCACCATTATTGGACTCCATCGTAATCGCCAAAATCCAAAATGTCTCCTGTTACGTGATAGTTTGATAAGTAGTACCAAGCAGATGATTGATTCCTCTGGTTTTTTTGAATATTTTGACCCAACTCTTGGCTTAGCTCGTCCCAACAATCAAAATGCTGCTTACGGCTTTGGTACTTTCAGCTGGACAGCAGCAATTTATACCTTACTATCACAACCCAACTTAACCGATTTAAAACTTCCACTAGAAACCTAAAGTCTTTAGTTTTTCCTCAACAGCTTCATAGGAAAAATACTTCGAAGCAATCTCAAAATTTGTGTCGGTCATTTTTTTAGCCTTTTTCTTATCTGCCAATACTTGCCGAACCTGCTCAACTGCCTTATCAGTCACCTTACCGTTTATCGATATAGTTTTAAACCCTAGTTTTTCTAGGTCAGTCCGATATACCTTATACCGATTTATAAATACCGGCACCCTAAAATAAATTGCTTCAATAAATTGATTACCAAATCCCTCAACATCTGAAGGATAGGTCATCAGGTCACAATTATGAAAACAATCCCACAAGGTATAACTCCTTTTCCCATCAATTACCATCCGATTTGCCTCAACTCGATCCCCAATAAATACTGCTCTGATTTTTTTTGTTTCCACCAAATTTCTCAAGTCACCCTCATAGTCTCCTGACTCATCACCATGTCTACCGGCCAGTACCAATATCACCCTAGGATCGTTTAGCTTTGCCACTAACTCAATTGATAGTTCGATCTTTTTTCGTGGAACTATCCGAGTTGCTTGCAAAAAAACTATGTCATTTTTACTAATTCCAAAATCCTTCCGCCATTGTTGCGAAAATCCATTTTTATACGCTTTAGGATTATTAAAATCAAAACAATCTCCAATCACCGTCGACTCTACCCCAGCTCTTTTTTTTAGTTCTCCTGCCGAAATACTATTGATAGTAACGTGCTTTATTAGTGGGCTTACTGGTGGAAAAAATTTGCGAAAAAATTCAAAACATCCTGATCTTAAGTATCTTTTTCTCTCCCACCAAAAGTCGTGATGTTTAGCGATTGTCGGAATTTTAAGATCCTCAATCACCCGAGACAGTGCTACTGCTAATGGAAAATGTATGGGCAAACTAAAAACATTAGCCACAATCAACGCATCAAATTTGTTATTTATGAATTCTTCTCTAAGTACCCCCTCAATCTTACCCGCTAGTTCATAAATCTTTTTTTCCATCTTGCGATAAGAAATGTGATTGTCCACTACTTCCCGATGAACCTCATTTACACTGGGGTTAGTAAAGTGAAGTTCAGGAATCAAAATACCTCTGCGATCAAGTTCACCAGCGACAAACACAACTTTATGACCCATCCTTTTTAAAATTTTCCGCCACCTTACCGCCTCCAAGCTAACCCCATCATTCCCGGCTATCCTAAACGATAAATATCCGATTTTCACTAACCCCAATATATTATTAGCCAAGACTTAAATCAACCACCACTTCCAACTTGCCCATTTCTAATCACTCTCAGACTGTTGGTGTGGATTAAAAAAATAATCATATATATTTCCAGCAAACCACATTCATTTTTTATGAAGAAATTCGCAGCTATCCTTTTTTAACGAAGTTGAACGTGGTGACACATTCACTTGAGTTAAAAAAGTGTTTACAAGAATTTCGAATAAAAAATAACTGTCAAATCAATACCTTCTAAAACTATAAATCTGGTGAATAAAAAAAATACGAATATTATTAGATACAATACACTCATGACTCTATCTGAATTACTAAAATTTACTCGCCAACATTTCTGGGATCTGGGGTTTGAAGAGGTTGAGGTAAATTACTTAAATGAGTCTCTTCCCCTTGAACCAAATCTCTATTCATTCGAGACAATTTGGCGTAATCTCAGTACAAAATACTACCTACCAACTTCTCCCGAATTTGCTCTAAAAAACTTTTTGGCTCAATCAAAAAAAGACTGTTTTAGTATCAGCCACTGTTTTCGCGATTTAGAAAATAGTGGCCCCCAACACCACCCTGAATTTCTCATGCTCGAGTGGTATAAAGTCGATAAAACTTTAGATGATATTCGAGTATCGACTGAAAAGTTTATTAAGAATCTAATCCCAGAAATCACTTTTACCACACTAGTTATACCCTCTTCTCTACCCAATAACGAACCAGATTTTAATCAATATTTTCTCAATGAAGTCGAACCAACCCTCCCCAAAATCGGTGCAGTTTTTGTCACCGGTTACCCTTCATTTTTGGCCCCTCTTTCACTCCCCAACAAACGTTTTGAGCTCTATATAAACGGTATTGAAATTGCCAATGCTTGCGAGGAAAACCGTGACCCAGAACAAATTAAGTCTGCCTTCATAGCTGAACAAAAATATCGAACAGACAATCACCTCCCCACCCATCCCTTTTCCGAAAAGTTTATTAGTGATTCTTCCCTTCTACCTCCATCTAGTGGAATCGGATTAGGGCTCGAACGACTACTAATGATAATCAACCAGAAAAATCATATATAATAGTCATATGGCCCAACAACAACAAAAAAACACTCGGGTGAAAGCCCCTCAAAAACCAATGGTGTCTTTACCTCCTAGACCCTTTGCTCCACCATTTCAAAAACCTGTTTTTGGAAAACAGAAAAGTTTTACCACCGCATTTCGAACCCAAAGTAAAGGTGGTGGAGGTAAGTAGCATCAAACACTTGTTGCCCTTATCACTGTTGGCTCTTTTTTTAGCCATCGGAATTGGCTTAACTTCCCTATTACCACCTCTCATTTCTTTTCAAGATCAAATTGATCCTGAAGACCTTCACTCAGAATACGATCCCCATGCTGACGTCGCTGTTTTCAATAATCAAGTCATCTCAGTACCCAAACAGTCAACCTCCGTCCTCGGTGACACCATTTCCCTGCCTTCCAGCTCGGCCAAACAAATTTATGTTGACCTTACTACTCAAATTTTAACGGCTTTTGAAGATGGTCAAAAAAAGTTTGAATATAAAATCTCTTCCGGGACTTGGAACCGTACTCCCAACGGCACCTTTACCATCTGGGCTAAAGTACGTTCCCAAAAAATGTCTGGTGGCTCCAAAGAACTAGGTACTTATTTTTATTTACCCAATGTTCCTCACGTTCTTTTTTTCTACAACGACAAAACAGCCAAAAAACTCGGCTATAGTATTCACGGAGCTTATTGGCATAACAACTTTGGGGTACCCATGAGTCACGGTTGTATCAATATGAAAACAACTGAAGTTGGCTCCATCTACAATTGGGCAGAAATCGGCACCACCATCACTATCAATGGTAAGTATCAGTCGCGCTTAGCTCAGAAATAAACCTAACTTAGTGTTATAATAGGATACAAGAGTCAGACCATAATATTAGCTTTTTTTATACTTTTGTCTTCATATGACCCCCAAAAACACCATCAAGATCGGTAGCTATCTCATAGATTCCAATCAAGTTTATTCCATTTATAAGATTGAAGACGATCGTTTATTCTATAAACCAGCAGTCAGTGGTGGTAATCACCCTTCAGTCACTGGTTCTATTCCTGCTGCCAACATTGCTATGGCCGGTTTTCGACCTCTTTTAAGTGCTGAAGAAATTAAGACTTTCTTTACTCAACTAGTTAAAGCCAGACCAGCCACCGAGCCAATCGATTCCAAACAGTTCAAAGAACAACTTATCAACAACGACCCCATTAAAATAATCCCCCTTCTTAAACAACTCTGGAAAACTAAAAATCTTCCCAATACCAACTTTTCTGGTACCAATCGCGATACTCTCGAGGATATTATTTCTCATTTAACTTTGGAATTTTCCATTGCTACCAAAAAACCTCCCGAAACTATCCGTAAAAAGATCATGGCTTCTTTGGTCAAGTAAACTATCTTTTTCCTGTTCCAAAAATTAGGGCTGTGGCTGTTCCTTTGACCCCGATACCGACATAATTCCAGCGATTATTGACTTGGTTGTCATCATGAGGCTTATCCCCTGCATAGACCCATTCAATTAGATGGACTCCCTCCATCTGATAACCATGACTAATATTTTCTCCAAGCCAGGTAAAACCTAGTTTGTCGTAGCCATTTTCTTTTTCCAAATAGTCTACAAAACCTTTGTGTTCATCAGTCCTACCTATACTAAATAGATAATCAGCCCGACTTTGGGCGTATTTTGCTAAGTTTTCATCCCAAGCCAAACGCTGAGACCCTCGTCGTACCCGGTAATCATTTAGAGCGTCCAATATCTCTTTGGGTGTCCCCATTCTTGTATCTTGGCCTACTTGCATCGTCCAAGTGTGTTCCCCCACCTGTTTGGCTACTCCCCATTCACCTGTCGGTACTGCCGGTACTGGCCTCTTTGTTGGAATTATTTTAACTATTTTTTTTGTTGGAACTGGAGTCATGGTTATAGTTGGCTCAACCTCAGCTGAAACCGTTGATTGCATCACTTGTGCTTCATTAACTACATAACCAGCCATTGGATCTACCACTTTTGTTACAAAAAAACTCAGCACCCAAGCAATAAACATTGAAATAATTTCCATTCTCTATTTTACCTTAATCTGTATTTCTCATACTTCCCTCCCCTTCTCACCCATATTCTCGATTATTTGATAAAATCAAAGGCACATTTCAATCAAAATTATATTTAGGCCCATAGTGAAATGGTTATCACTGGGATCTCCAAAATCTCCATTCGAGGTTCGAATCCTCGTGGGCCTGCAAAATAAAATAGACTCCGGATGGGAGTCTATTTTTGTTCTAAAAAACGAGGATGAGAAGTTTACACTGAGCGAGTGAAACGAGTCGAATGTGAATCCCTGCCTGCCGGCAGGCAGGCTCGTGGGCCTGCACTCTTTCCCTGTTAATTTCAGACTTTGATAATTTTTTGCTACCATGTCTGTATGGGACATGACCGACCGCATCCAGAAATTTACCCAAATCTTGTTTCTCGCTTACCCGAAGAAGGTGGTTACACCTTTCTCAATAAAGTCTTTTACACTAGTCAGACAACCGGTGAACCAGTCACTATCAACACCGGCTCACTTCACATTCAATACAAATATGAACCTGGGCAATCATCTTTTGTCGAAGGACTTACGTTGCTAGATGGTCAAGAGGATTCCGAAACTTTTAGTCGATTTATGGCAGTCGCCAACACTTTCGATCTTGAAATCGCCAAAGCTGAAGCAGCTGCCAAAAAACAAAAGAATAGCTGGTCTTTTAAACTTCCTTGGAAAAAGTAGCCAACCAACTTCTTAACGCCTCTTCAACAATAACCAGTCTTCCAGGAAAAGCATTATCATCAACTCTAATATTTACCAGATCTCCAAACTCTTCTAAAAACTTTTTATGATCAATTAATAGTTGATCCAGTCTCTTTAAAGATTCGTCGTAGCCCTTTGCTTCATAAAGTTTGACTAAAAACTCCCGACTCAAATCCAAATTAATTAAAAATAACTCATACCCACTCTCATCCAAATTCTGTTTATATTCAGAAAATTTTCGGTCAATACTAGCATCAAGAATAAACGATTCTCCTTTTTTTATCATTCTAGTTAATCTTTCCACAAACCTTTTCTCAACCTCAGGAATGTCATAACTCAGCTTGTCTTCAATTACTTCGCTGCGCACCGCATCGGCATTAAATGATGGCAACCCAAATACCCCGCTTAAATAATTTGCAATTGGTGTTTTGGAACTCCCCACTACTCCAGTAAATGCCACAATATATTTCATTCCCAATTTTACCTCTATTTATATTCTATTGGCAGATTATCACTTTCCCATTGAGCTATTCCATCAGTCATATTGATCACTTGAGAATATCCTTGCTTCATCATATATTTCACACTGGCTTCACTTCTCACCCCACTGTGACAATAAACATATATTTTTGCTTGTTTATCAGGTAAAGTTTTAGCCAACTCTTCCATCAAATTATCTATAGGTAAGTTTATCGCACCTTTTATATATCCCTCATCAAATTCTTCCTTAGTTCGGACATCAAGAATAATTACCTCCTCACCCCGGGTAATAGATTCATACATTTCTTTTGGTTTTATTTCAGGAATTTGCATATTGTTCTATTCTACCTAACTTCTTCATGCTAAAATATCCCTACTATCAGAGGGCCCATAGCGTAGTTGGTAGCGCGTCCCCATGGCATGGGGAAGGTCAGGGGTTCGAGTCCCCTTGGGTCCACCAAATGTCTGGAATAGTTTATATTCTAAGATCTCTCAAGAATTACACTTATTACATCGGAAGTACAAATAACTTAAATAGACGACTCACCGAACATCACGAGGGAAGAAGCAAGTACACAAAATACATCCTCCCTATAGTTTTAGTTTTTTCTCAGGAATATTCGACTCTAAAATTAGCTAGATCTAAGGAGCTGTGGCTAAAAAGACTAAAGGACAAGGGGGTACTCGAACAAATAATCTCCGATGGAGTGATAAAAAAAGCATAATACGATGCGCGGTCCGGTGGACACCGGACAGGTCAGGGGTTCGAGTCCCCTTGGGTCCACAATTAAAATTCGTGCACTATTTCGTATTTCCCATCTCGTAACAATCGACTTCGATTTTTGAGAAGTTTAATTTTTCCGGTATTTAGTATTCCAAAATCAATATCCCTTCCCTTCTTTAGATACTTTAAAAAATCTTCATTGGGTAAATTTGTATATCTCACAAAATTTATCCAACCGATGTACTCGTAGACCGACAAATGAATTGTGTAATCAGTGCCACTTATTCCCATTCCAGTTCTCACCAGTTCTCTAAACCCATGCAAATCGAATGTCGGATAAGCCAAAACTGATGCCGTGCTTTTATTGCTAGCAAACCCATTCATTTCAAAACCCAATGTATTTTGAGACAGCCAACTGTCAACTATTCCAATAAGTCTTTGACTATCACTCTTAGCGTCAATTTCTCCCACCAAAGTAATATGTAGTTTGTCCCGATCAAGATAAAATAAATCTTTTTGAATGTTAGCTAATTTACCCAGTTCTTCGGTTATTTTTAATGGCAGTTCATCAGGAAAAAAGTTTAGAGTATAGTTTTCTTTCAACTCATCATCCTTTACCTCATCAAACAAAGTGACTGTATTTTGATTAATCTCAGCCAGTTGCCAGGCCACTGCTTGTTTTATTTCTTCGATAGTTGGTTGCATATTCATATCCTAGCATCACTAGAACCTATCACCAACCCTCCTTTCGTAACGAAAGACTGATATTCCGTGTGAAAAATATGAATCACGACGAAGGAGTAGTTGGGCTACTTCTAGGAGTGATGAATATTTTGCAACAGGAATAGCATTCTTGTAGTAGAATGCAGGGTTGGAGATAGGTTCCTTTGATTGTTACAATATAAAAATGCAGATAACAAAAGCCATCATCCCCGTAGCCGGTTGGTCTACCCGTTTTCTTCCCGCAGTTAAGTCCTACGCCAAGCATCTAGTCCCTGTTCTTGATAAACCCCAGCTTCAACTGATTGTTGAAGAACTTCAAGGTGCCGGTATCACTGATTTTTGTATCGTCCACCGCCCTGATGAGACCACTATTAAAAGCTATTTCACCCCTAATCTTGAATTAGATCAGTATTTGAAAGACAATAACAAACAAAAATATCTTGAAAGTTACCATCAAATGCTTTCTAAGATCAACTCAATTGAATTTCTACCTCAAACTCCAGACTTTCCCTATGGAAACGGCACCCCCTTACTTATTGCTGAAAAATTTATAAACAACGAACCATTCCTTTATGTCTGGGGAGATGATTTGACTATAGAAGAAATCCCCGGTAACTTTGTCTCTAAAATGTTTGATGATTTTACTAAATATTCTGCAGATGCAGTCATCGCCGTTCAAGAAGTCCCCCGAACAGAAATTAGTAAGTATGGCAGCATGATTTATTCCAAAAATCCCCGTTTTCCCAATCAAATCGATGGTGAAATTGAGAAGCCTGAGGCTGACAAGGCTCCTTCTCTGATGGGTCAAGGTGGTCGTTTTGTTCTCTCACCTAAAATTATTGAATTACTAAAACACCAAGAAATCGATCGCGGCGAATTATGGCTTACCAGTGCCATCGATGCCCTTGCCAAAGTTGGAGTCGTCTTAACTAAAAACCTAAATGAGTACAACGCCCATTGGATGACCACCGGCGATCCTCTTAGTTGGCTCAAAGTAAATATAAGTGAAGCCCTCAAAGATCCCCGTTATGCCAAGGAGATCAGTGAGTACATCTCCACAATCAATAAATAGATTTCCAAATAGGCACCAGTTTGACATATTCTGAACCTAGAGTATAATATCCCATAACAATTATTTATTCGAACAATTGTTATGAAAAATAAAAATCTCTTTTTGTCCGCTGTACTGTTATCTTCTATATTCGCTTTTTCTGTCTCACCTGCTCTGGCTGACGATGAAGTTCGTAAATTAATGTTAGATCTCAAAGTCAAAGGGTTTACCCAAACTGTTTGGCAAGATAACCTTAGTAGCTCCAATGTAATTTTTGCTCCTGGAGATAAGTTCCAACTTCAAGTCAAAATCCGTAACGAAGGTAATCGCAACCAAACTCAAATTAAGGTTCGCCAAACCCTTCCTTCTACTGTTACTACCGACTCCCCTGTCGAATTCACCATTCCTCAGATCTCTGCCGGACAGGATTATGTCAAGGATATTACCGTCACTGTTAAGAGCAAAACTGATGTCTACAAAGCTCTAACCAACAACTCACTTCGTTTCAACGCCAAGTCCGAAGTTGGTACTGAGTCTAGTGATTTTGCTGCTTTTTATACCAGTAACGGTGCTAAAGAAGCTACCAATTCCAGCACTCCGATACTTCCAAAAACCGGAGCTACCTCAACCCTAATCTTTGGTTCAACTATTGCTTCTGCTTTAGCTTTCGCTGGTTACAAACTCCGCTCTCTAGTTAGAGGATACTAAATATATACCTGTTACATATAAACTATTGACATTATAGGTCACATAGTTTATACTACAGGCTAGATTGAAATGTTAATTATAAAAATTAACTCTTCAATTCTTTAACAAATAAAAGCTTTGGACGTAATCTCCGATTACGGCCAAAGGAGAGACTCTCGGGGTAAGGCTCCTCTAAAGTTCTTTACTCCGTTTCTCCTTTGGCAAAGGCCAAAAATCTATATTCAGTTACTCTGAACATAGCGTTTAGAGATAAAGGAAAATAGAAGTTCTTTAACAACTTACTTATATTCTCTAATTTTCTCTCATGTGTGATGAGAGTTCTCCTCATGATCTCTGGTGATAGCACCATGCCATCAATAATTTTGATGGCCTCGTGCTGTCACTAGATTGCTCTTTATCTAGGGGTTTACTATGTAAATAACAGCTCAAACCCAAACAAGCCCATCCTGGGCATACACTGACTTAGTGGGATCGACTAAGTCTTTTAGTGCAAAATGCACAAGGAGGATCCTCATGAAACAGATTGGTATCACGATTCTGGTTTGCTTGACCGTACTCGCTCTCGGCGCGATGGCCATCTTCGGTCTCGCCCCCATGCTCCTCGGTGGCAACAGCAATGGCAACGACGCCAACGCTTACGCTTCCGGTTGCTCCTGGGGAAATTCGACCATTGTTGCTGGTGACACCGTTCCTGGTCGCTCTGACTTGGTGTGCAACTACGATGGAAATGTCTACGGTGACGAAGGCGTTGTCACTTTCGCTGGCTTCTATGGCGAGAGCAACATGGTTCCTGACCCGAACACCATCCCGTTTGCCCAGTCCACCACCTGCGGGCAGTACGACATCCAGTTCGACGGGACCGATTACATCTACGGCACCGCGTATGCCCACACAACGATGGCAGGCGATGGCGAAGTGTACATCAACGGACAATGGGTCAACATCCACGACAGTGGTTCGGGCGAATACACCCTCTTCCGCAACCCGACCGACACTGATGTCCCCTACCGCACGAAGTATGGTGCAGGTTGCCTGTACGGAACCGACCAGATGGTCATGGTCAACGGCGAATTCAACAACCCCAATCACGACGACCTTGTCGCGGTCAGGGACGTAGTTTTCAACGCCAATAACACCATCACCACCAAGTACTTCACCAAGTAGGAGGCACTCACTCCCACCAACGAATTCAAGGCGAGCCATCTGGCTTGCCTTGAGTTCCGGGGGGAATCTCCCCGGACCCCACACACAAGAGAAAAGAAGAAATATAAGTAAGTTTAGTTATCTCGATGTGTATCGAGGCTGATGAGCCCAAAAGGGCGAAAACTAACCAACTATGAACAATCAAATCTTACCTACACTTAAATTTATTTTGGCGATACTTATCATCTCAGTTTTTGCCTCTAAATTTTTAGAAGCTTACAATACCAATCTTCGTAATGAAGCAATCGATGGTTGCGCTAATCAATCTTCATACCAAGCCCAGTTCGAAGAAAATAAAAAGACAATAACCGTTCGTGAACCTCAAAAATATCTCTACGACAAGTGTCTAGTGGATAAAAATATTCGTTAAATAATTACCAAATCCCCCATTCGTGGGGGATTTTTTTTGGTCCTACTTTAACACTTTCTTTAAATATACTTTTCCACCAGTCGGCAGTAGGTATTCTTTAATATCGGAAAATCTTCCCGGGTTTTGCCACACATAATCTCTAGCTTGCTTTAAATACTCCAAATTAGTGGCATAAAATGGCGCTGGTTCCATTTTTTCATCACCTAGCAACACCAAGTCAAATCCATTCCAATCATTAAACTCCGGAGCGTATATTGAGTGCATTTCCACAACACCATCCCCTCCCTTAGTTACCAACTCCCGGTACATTTTTAAGTTATTATCGTTAATTTGCTCAATATCAATCAATACCAACACCTTTTGCTTTCCAACTGCTTTAGCATCAGCCACCATTGATTTCATAATCTCGCGATTTGGCCAAACCAAACTTTTTGGTGACCTGACAGGATAGTCAGTTACATTAATCAAATCTCCATCACCCATTAAGTACGTTTTAACATTCCATCGCCACTCTTTTTGAATTGGCCAACCAAAAGAATTGTTTACAAAAAACCATGATAGATAACTTATTAAAACAACTCCTATCCAAATGGCCACCTCATCATTCTTCT
This sequence comes from Candidatus Shapirobacteria bacterium, assembly GCA_041658955.1. GTDB lineage: Bacteria > Patescibacteriota > Microgenomatia > UBA12405 > UBA12405 > UBA2283. The sequence continues at coordinate 30,548 of JBAZZE010000005.1, read as the reverse complement.
TCCACCACTCCCGAAGTCCAGAAGTCGCCATTAAAATAACTACCGGTAGTAGCGGCATAATAAACCGATAGTCTTTATTCTTTATGATTGTAAAAATCCCATAGTTAATAACCAAATATAACCACCAGAAATTCCCCAACTTTCTTCCCCTAACCGTCAATCCCACAATGATCACCGCCGCAAGTGGGCTCAACTGATTCCAAAAAAACAATCTAAAATAATGGATCCAAGTCACCCCTGAAGTTAGATCCATTGGATCTGTCAACTTTTCTCCTGTCCCAGCCAACCCAGTTAGATACATCACAATGTTTTGCCAGTTTACTCCCCACCACCATCCCACTAGAAGTCCGTAAACAACAACTCCAATTATTATTTTTCCTAAGATTTTAGGCTGTTTTATTAAGCTCAAAAGTACCATCAATCCAATTGGTACAAAATATAAAAAACCATTTAGTTTTGTCAAACTTGCCAGTATCAACATCAGAAGCAATCCCCAGCTATAATTATTTTTTTTCAGTTCATCCGACCTAATCCAAAACCACAATCCCCAAGTCACCATCATTAAAAGAGGTAAATCGAGTAAAAAACTCCGGGAAATATCATAAACTACTGGAATTAGTGAAAATATTCCGGCACCCACCACCGCCCAGCCTTCATCTTTCAGAACTTCTTTGAGCAAAAAGAAAACACCCACGATTAGTCCTACCCAAAATACAGTCATCAATGAAGTAATATTCCCAAGTCCAAACAAAAGTCCCCAAATTCCACCCATAAAATGAATAAGTGGCGGATACCCATATCCACTTCGGATTATCTGCAACCAAGAATATTCACTCTCACCCGATAATTTTTGGGAATACATGATCGCGCTTCGTAAATGTGCCGACTGATCCCATGCAGGTGGGGTCTGATCTATTGTCAACCATAAAAAGTTGGCCGCCACCTGAACTACTACTATCAAAACTAACCAGTAAACCGCTCTAATTGATTTCATATGTTCTTAAATTCAGTATACTATTTTTAGTGACCAAAAAAATCCTAAGTTCACCATTATTTTTTCCATTACTGATAATCAGTATAGGTATTTTGGTTGCCATTCTTAATTACACACCAGGAACTTTCCTGACTGGTTGGGACACTCTCCACCCAGAGTTTAATTTTCCTCTCAATTTTAAGCGTCTTTTGTTTGGTGTCTGGCGACCCGAACAAGGTCTTGGGGCTGTCTCAGGGCATAGTGCTATGGCTGATTTACCCAGAGTTTTTATACTCTGGATACTCCATTTCGCCCTACCCCTATCCGTTCTCCGTTACTCCTACATTTATTTATGCCTAATTTTCGGATTAGTTGGTATTTACTTCCTATCTCTTAAACTCTTTAACCACCGGTTACTTTCCTTTGCTGGATCAATTTTTTATCTCCTCAATTTAGGAACTGTTCAGCAATTCTATGTGCCATTTGAAATGTTTCCCACAGCTTGGGCATTTCTACCTTGGATAATTCTTTACAGTATAAAGTATCTCACCCACCCCAAAGCTAGCACGCTTGGATTATTTGCTTTGATTACTCTGTTCTCTACCCCTCAAGCTTACGCGGCCCATCTTTGGTATCCACTTTTTGGGGCATATTTATTGTTTTTAATTATCTTTTCAGTTGTTAACAAGATCAAAATTATTATTCCCTTAACTCTTATTCTTACCACCCTATTTATCAACTCATTCTGGCTATTACCTAACCTCTACTATCTAAAAACATCGGCCAATGTGCCTCAACAAAACCAACAAAACAGGCTACACTCACAGGAATTCCTGTTAAAAAATCGTGAAACCGGAGACATTGCCGACTCAACCCTAATCCGTGGCTTCTATCTCAATTGGGATATTTACAATTTTCAATCACACACCTTTCAAAAATTAATGCCAGCTTGGCGGACGCACTTCCAAAATTTTGATGTCCAGCTCATTGGCTATTCACTTTTTATTTTTGCTTTTAGTGGTTTTGTGATTTCTATTTTCAAAAGAGATACCATCCTCGCTTTTTCACCATTCTTCATCGTCCCCTTTATTCTCTTAAGTAACTCAACTGTTCCATTTAGTTACCTATTTGATATATTGCTCAAGGTTCCATTGCTCAGTGAAATCCTCCGTTTTGTCTTCACCAAACTCTCTCATTTGTATATTTTTGGTCAAGCAATTTTTCTACTTTATTTTTTACTAAATATATCTAAATATATCAACATCATCACTTCATCTTTGCTTCTCTGCGCCAGTTTAATTATCTATGCTTTTCCTATTTTTCAAGGTCAACTAATATCTCCTCTAGTACGGACCACCATTCCTAGTTCCTATTTTTCGCTCAACAAATCACTCTCTAATTCCTCTGGGAGGATGCTAACTCTTCCACTTCACAATCCTTCCGGTTGGACCTACAACTCCTGGGGTTACCAAGGTTCCGGATTCATTTGGTTCGGTCTTCCTCTAGGTGTTCTCGATCGTGATTCTGACAGATGGGAGCTAGCCAACGAAGAAGCCTATCGTGAATTCTACACTGCGCTTTATACCTCAAATCCAAACGAAATTGCTAAGTATCTTCATAAATACAAAATAAATTATCTTTTGTGGGACCAAAGCACCACGACTACCTATCCCAAAAACCAAGATCAGATCACTTACAAATATGAGATTGAAAAAATAACTCAAAATTTGCTTAATCAGAAAATATTAACTGACCCCCAAATATTCGGCTCGACAATTCTCTATCATGTTTCAGATGACTCTCTAGTCCAAGTCGCCTCGTCACTCCCCAACGTCACCCCCACCTACCATTGGCATTATTTTGATACCGCTTATCAAGGTTTTGACTATCAAACAGATCCTAGTATTTCATCAACCAATCTCAGCTTTCGCAGTATCATTTCTCCAACCAATAAAGTAAATGTTGGTATTTTTCCAGAAAATGACCCTGAATTACCAATTATTTCATTTAATGCCAGTGATATCTACGAACTACATCGTCGATCCCCAAATCTAACTTACGATACTCAAACCAGCTCTTTAGGTATTTACACTCGCTCCGATACTCATGGAATTAATTTGTCATTTGAGAACCTTCCTCACAACCGCCCTTACCTAGTAGGACTAAAATCAAACTATCTCTCCGGCATCCCGCTTCGTTTTTGTTTCAAAAATACCACCACTAGTCTTTGTTTGGTCGAAGATGAGTTATCAAAACACTCCACTTCACAATGGGATTACTTTTTTATTCCCCCATCTGATGACAATTTTGGATACAGTCTTGACCTCAATGCTATTTCTTATGCCAAAACACTTTCCTTATCCCAAATTCAAGAAGTAAAAATATCTCCCCTACCCGACTCGCTGTTTTCTTCACCTCAGCTCACCCCTTCAGTTACTAAAAATATTACCGCCCAATCATTTTTTAACCAAACTCTTTTAAAAGTTAATATTCCTTCCAAAAGCACTTCTTCAAATTTAATTCTCAATCAATCATTTAATGCTGGCTGGATCGCTTTTTATATTAAAGAAAATCAACCTCAATTCTTAACTCACCATGTGATTATCAATAATTGGGCCAACGGCTGGACTCTACCCTCTAAATTTACTAACCAAACTGTCTATATTTTTTTCTGGCCCCAATTACTTGAGTTGGGTGGACTGATATTAGTCATCACTACATTTATTTGGATTATTAGGTCAAAAAAATAAATCATTTTTGATCAATTAACTATCTTGATTTATTACCCTTGATTTATTGATTAAACGCCCTATATTAAACGTACGTGAACAATACTATTGTTAACCTGCCTCATACCCGCCCCCTCATCGCCAAAAAAAATATAAATGGCGGAAAGCTTCCCAAAAAAGTCGCTATCATCTATACCGATGAAAGACGCGAAGACTTTGGTACCGATGAAGAATTTTTTACTGTCTCCGGTTCCAAAGAAGAAGCTTATGGTTTTCAACCATATTTCGATAAACTAAAAATCAAAACAGTCTATCTCAAAGGTAACGCTTCTCTGGCCAACAACCTTCGCCATGAAAAACCCGACATGGCTCTTAATCTAGTTACTACCGTCAAAGGCTACGACTATCTTGGCGCCACTGTACCTGCCACCCTCGAATTATTGGAAATCCCTTACACTGGTGCCTCAATTCTTGGATTTGCTCTAGGTTGTAACAAGTATCTTATTCATGGACTCCTTTCCCAACATGGTATTCCAGTTCCCCGTTTTCAGCTCCTCACCTCTAACAAATCCCCCCTTGATCCATCTCTTCGCTACCCTCTTATTCTTAAACTAAATGAAGAACATAGTAATGTCGAAATAAAAAGAGCCTCAGTCGTTGAAAACGAAGTTCAACTTCGAAAACAACTTCGCTATCTTCTTCGCAAATACAATCAAGATGTTTTGGTCTCAGAATTCATCGATGGTCGTGAATTTGCCGCTTTTATTTTTCAAGCCAACAACAAAAAAGTCTATACCACCGAACGAGTCATTCATCTTCCCAACAATAAAACTCGACATGAGTTTTTAGATTACGATCTTTGTTGGTCTGACACTCAGTATGTTAACGAAGACTATTTAAAGTACGCCAAATACAAAGACCCTGAGCTCGATAAACTGGTCAAGAAAGCCTACGACATCACCAAGATGGCTAGTTATGGTAAGTTTGATATTCGCATGGATACTCTGGGGAACTACTATTTTATTGATGCCAACGCCAACTGTCATTTTGGACCCGATCCTAACCTTTGTGAAATGACTGATATTTTAAACAAATATGGGGTCAATTTTCCGACTCTTCTCAAACGTTTACTTCAAAACACGATGCGGGAGTGGGGGTATTAAATGAAATCACTCGCTTTGCGTCTTTACCAAGAGTTCAACCCCGACTCACCACTTCGCTCTCCCCGACCAAAATATTTAGTTAAACCTGATCAAAATAATTATGGACTTCGCTGGTTTGATAGACGAAGGTATCAAGATATCTTAGATCTAGTTGCAATTGATGGTCAGGAAATACTATTCAAGTTTATGTTTCCCAAAACTCGTTCCACCATTCGCTATTTTCGTGACGTTTTTAATACGAAAGACAATCACCACCTCGATCGTTTTTATGTTTTTGCTATCTGTAATTCAAGTGATGAAGTTATTGGCTGGATCCAATACATGATCGATGACTACAAAACGAAGTTAAAAAAGATTGCTGGGATTAAAGGCTTACCTCTAATTCTTGAAGTCTCCTATGCCAAACTTTTTGACCCCAAATACAATCACGTCGCAGTTAATGGTTTAAAAAATTCTATCGACATTATCAAAAAAATTGATCACAACAACTCCAGGCCTATTTATCTCACTGGATATACCGATCCTGCCAATCCTGCCTCGGAAAATGTACTTAAGACCAACGGTTTTGAAAAACTAAAAGAACAAATGATGTATATTAATGAAGTCAGTAACATTTGGATAAAAAAAATAAATTAAAATGACCAATATAATCGAACCAATTTTGCCCAAAAAAGTCGCTATTTTGTATTCCGACGTTAAGCGTGAATACTATGCCACGGAAGAACTTTATCTTAGCGAGGCTGATGCCGATATCTATGCCAACGATGTCGCCAAGTATGTTGCCAAAATGGGAATTGATGTGATTACCATTGCTGGTGATGTCAACATGACCGATAAGCTCAAAACTTACGACCCCGATCTAGTTCTCAACCTCGTCGATTCCGTCAATGGTGAATCGCATCTTGGTTCTGCTATCCCTGGTGTTTTAGAAGTTCTCCAAATCCCCTACACTGGTGCTGGTACCCTTGGTTGGGCTCTAGGCTGTAATAAATTTTTGATGTATCAGCTCCTCCAAGCCGCCGGAGTCCCTGTCCCCACTCATCAATTGGTCAATAGTAGCGGTGACATGATTGATCCATCACTTCGCTACCCCCTATTTCCCAAACTAAACAATGAACACAGTAGTATTGGTATTGCCGATAACAGTATTTGTTATAACGAAAAAGAACTCCGCTCCAAACTCAAAGAGCTGATTACTACCTACAAACAACCCGTTCTGATAGATGAATTTATCGCCGGCATCGAAGTCACCGCCGCTGTCCTTGATGGAGTTAATACCAAAGTCTATGCCGTCCAAAGAACTGTCAATGGAGGTAAAGAAGATGTGGTCACCTTCGATAAAAAGTGGCGCGATTATCTTGATATGTCTTATACCAAATTCGAAGACCCAGTCCTGAAAGGTCATGTCAAAATGGCATTTGACCTTCTTAAAATGTCCGACTATGGCCGAATTGATATCCGGGTCGATGCCGCCGGTCGCTTTTATTTTATCGATCCCAACTGTAATCCTTTCTTTGGTCCACCCAAAGAAACCCATGCCACTTACAGCATGATTCTCGACATGTACGGTGTCACCTTCGAAGAAACTCTTAAACGCATGTTCCAAAACACTCTCGAAGAAGAACACAACGGCTGGCACTAATTTGTACGATATCACTCAAGAACTTTAGAGCATTAGTCTTCATAAAATATACTTTAAATTTTTATGAAGAAATTCGAAGTAATCCTTTTTTAACAGTTCAATCTAAATTCACCAGATCACCAATAGTTTTAGATTGTTTTGAAAGGGCGTTTCGCAGTCAGTCTGTTTGTTGGTTGGAGACTGACGAGAATCGAGGTGACGACTGTACGTGCCCGTGAGATTGAGAAAGCTAGTCGATTACCGGTCGTTTCAAAACAATCTAAAACTATAGATCTGGTGAGAGAAAACTAACCCTTTATTATTTTCGCCATTCTCTTCCCCAACTCTTCAAAATCTTTTTCGACCCATCCCCGGCTCGTCATCGCCGGTGTTCCAATTCGGATTCCCGATGGTTTCATTGGTGAGCCCTGATCATGGGGAATAGTATTGGCATTGACAATAATGTCATTTTCTTCAAGTCTTACAGCTACCTCTTTACCTTTACTCAGTCCCACATCCACCACCATCAAATGATTTTCAGTTCCGAACACTTTTAATCCTTCATCTTTCAAAGTCTGAGCCAACACTGCCGCATTTTTGACAACTTGCTCAGCGTATTTTTTAAATTCTGGTTGGCTATCTTCGGCAAATGCTACCGCAATTCCTGCAATTGTATTCATGTGTGGACCACCTTGAATTCCCGGGAAAACAGCTCGGTCAATTTTCTTAACCACATCAATATCTTTTTCCAACCCCTTATCAGTTACCCCAATTATCGCTCCCCTAGGCCCTCTTAAAGTTTTGTGGGTTGTCGAAGTAATAACGTCAACATATGGTACTGGATCGGGGTGTACCCCACCCACAATCAATCCAGCAATATGAGAAATATCTGCTACTAACCATGCACCAACAGTATCGGCAATATCCCTAAATCTTTTCCAGTCAATAATAAATGGATAAGCAGTTGTCCCCGCAAAAATAAGTTTTGGCTTTTCGGCCTTAACCAGCTCTTCAAGTTTTTGATAATCAATTCTCCCTTTTTCATCAACTCCATACTGAACACTTTCAAAAAACCGTCCCGAAAAAGTAATGTTCGGATGTCCATGAGTCAAATGCCCACCAGAGGACAATTGAAGTCCACAAATTTTATCTCCCGGTACCAATAGTGCCATCAATACAGCTGAATTTGCCGGACTACCAGAATAAGGTTGAACATTTAAACTCGGTACTCCAAACAATTTCTTACCCCGTTCAATTGCCAGCATTTCAATTTCATCAACAATTTTATTTCCCTGATAATAACGTTTCCCTGGATAACCTTCGGCATATTTGTTGGACAAATCAGAACCCAAAGCCCTCTTAACATCTTCAGAGATAAAGTTTTCACTGGGAATCAACTGCACTTGTTTATGCTGTCTTTCCGTCTCTTGATTAATCAACTTAGTTATCAAATCCATGTCCTATTTTATCAATTCTTCTTAGTTTCTCCGTAATTAGCATTTTTGATAGCTTTAGTAACATTTATTCTCACCTTCTTCCTGACTATAATTGCTCGTCATGCTTATTCGTACTCGTGAACCAATCTCCATTTATGCCGGACCAATGTTCGGTAGTAAAACTTTAGGACTTATCCATACCATCACTTCTTTTGAAGCTGTCCATCGAAATGTCTTGGTCATCAAACCATTAATTGATACTCGTTTTGGACTCGATAAAATAGAATCAAGAACAGGCGGTTCTCATTCTGCCCACGCCGTTCCCATCGACGACATGGATGCTATTGCCGAACTTATTCGACAACAACCCCATCGTATTGATATGTTAGCCATTGATGAGCTCCAGTTTTTTGATCCTGGTATCGCCGACTTGATTAAAGATGTCACCCAAAGTGGTATTATCGTCGCCGGTGCTGGATTACATCGAGATTTTCGGGGTAACCCCTTTCCCACTATGGAAAGAGTCATGCCTTTAGCCACTGAGCTACGTCTAACCAATGCCCTTTGTATGCACCGCCAAAATGGAGACCGTCCCTGTGGTATGGAAGCCATGATGACTCAAAGGTTATTAAATGGTCAACCAGATAGTTACAACAGTCCAACAGTTATTATCGAAGAAGCTGGTACTGCTGTCACCTACGAAGCTCGGTGTCTCAATCATTGGTACGTCGCCGATATGCCGGTCCGTCGTAAATTTTAGTTTTCAATTTTTAGTAACTTATTTAGTCGTTTCTTTATCCTCTCAAAAACTTCGTCTACAGTTCCATCCCCATCGACCAAGACACACTTATCTCCAGAATTTTTGGCATACCACACGTAACCACCCCGGCACCTTTTCATGGTTATAATCCGATCGAATATATCTGGATCTCCCCTATTCTTCATCCTCTTAGCAGACACTTCTGGACTAGTATCGATTACAAACACCATGTCTGGTCTAGTGGCAATTTTTTTGTTAGTTTTCAAAATAAATTCCCGCCAATCTTTAGGACAATAAGCTACAGTAGTTGCGTAAGAGCGATTTCCCAAGACCACTTTCCCTTCACTTAATGCTGGCCGAATAATTGCCATGTCATGATTTCTTCGATCACAGGTATATAAAAGTTGTAATGCCAATGGATCAATCCGGGCCTTCTTCCCCTTAATAATTTCTTCAATCAGCTCTCCCGGTGGCGTATCCCGAGTATGTTCTCGTGTTGGAATTACCTCAACTCCCATTTTTAGAAGATAATCATGGGCCATTTTAGCCTGAGTATCTTTACCCGAGGCACCTATCCCCTCAAAAACTATGTAAAGGCCTCTTTTTTTCTTCACAGACGAGATTATCAATCACTTACCTAGCAATCAACTATATCTCTTTGAATCCCTTCAATTGTCGCCTTAGTTTCAATATTTCTTGTTTTACATCGACTATCATCGCCTGATACACCTTCACTTGTATTTCATAATATTCCACCCCATGAGCACTTCCCGCTCGAGTTTGGGCATATTCCGTACTCATATGCACCAGCTGTTTATCCAACTTTTTAAATTCTTCTTCCAACCTTTCCAGTTTTTTCTGATCTTCTTCCATTCAATATTTTAACAAAGGTTGCTTAACACTTTTTTTCATTATTCCTAAAAACCTCATTCCTAATTGAAAATCGTTGTATAATCCTTTCATGATTACATTTCCCATCATCGCTTTCTTTTTTGTTGTTTATCTTGTTTTTAAATCCATCATTATTGTCAACCAATATGAGCGGGGAATAGTTTTGACTCTCGGTGTCTATTCTTACACTCTCGGCCCTGGCTTAAAACTTGTTGTTCCTATTCTTCAACGAGTCATTAAAGTCGATATTCGTATCAACACTCTCGACATTCCCAAACAAGAAATTATCACCAAAGACAATGTCGCTGTTTCTATCAATGCTGTTGTATATTTCCAAGTTACTAAAGCCGAAGATGCCATTCTTAAGGTTAAAGATTTTGGTTATGCTGTTTCCCAATATGCCCAAACTGCTCTTCGCGATGTTATTGGTGGTGTCGAACTTGACCAACTTTTAACTGACCGCGACAAAATCAGCGAACAAATTAAAGCCATTGTTGATAAAGAAACTATTGATTGGGGAGTCGATGTCACCGGAATCAAACTTCAGGATATTGCTGTTCCTGACAATATGAAGCGGGTCATGGCCAAACAAGCCGAAGCGGAGCGCGAACGCCGAGCCACCATCATCCGTGCCGAAGGAGAACTAAAGGCTTCCGAGAATCTTAACAAAGCCATGCAAGCCCTCCAAGAATCAGGCGCCATTTCCCTTCGTTCCCTCCAAACTATTGAGAATGCGACTAATGGTCCCAATAATACCGTCATCCTCGGTATTCCCTTGGAAATATTAGAAGGCTTCAAAAATTTGGCCAAAAAATAATATGACAAAAGCACCTGATGGCACTTTCTTACCTTTTACCATCAATATCGCGCCTGAACTTGCAGCTCCTCCCGAGGTTTTAGATCAATCCAATAAGTTACTCCAAGCTCTCGATAAAGTTGAAGCTGATGCTGTGTTAAGTCAAGATGCCACCGTCAATTTTTCACCTTTAGTAGAATGGAAAAGGGCTGGAGACACCGCCATTTTAGAGGCAGCCGTGGAATTTACAACCGCTCGGCTTAGACAAGTCGTTGATAAACCAGACAAAACTTCTGCCGACTTTGAAGATTTTAGTCGTGCTTCTCTCCGGATCGGACTAATCCATTCATTTCGTGCCTTAGGTGATGTGCGATTTGTCGCTTCACATTACGGAACTGAATGATAATTTTGAACAACACACCAGCCACGGTATAATTAATTATGTCGACACTTCTTCAAGATAGATTAAAAGAAATCAATACCCTCAATGAAACCAAGGGTCAGGAGTTAACAGTTCTCTCTCAACTCCCTGACTTTAGACAACAAGCTGAAAGTGAACAAGATTGGTCTATGGTTGCTCAAAGCTACTGGCAAGAACACCTCGCCCACCAACACTTAGTCATGAACAGCCAAGATCCAGATGGTGCTCACCGTAGAGCTATGCTGACTACTGCACTTTCTGGACAACAAGTGGTGACTGACCACCAACTAACCAACCTACTTGGTAGCTCCTATCGTTTTCTCGGTCGCGCCTACACCTATAACGATCAGCACGATGCAGCCAAAACAGAATACCAAACCGCCTTCGACCTACTTCAGACGTCTCAGGATCCTCGATATCTTGAAGTTAGTGGCTTTTTAGCAGAATCATTAGTCCGCACCGGTAAAGTTGAGGCTGGTCTTAATCTAGCTTATGAAATTTTTGACAAGTACGACACTGATCCATTGGCACTAACCCTCCAAAAAGCTGACAATTATGTTTATCTCGTTTGGCGTACTGGAGTTTTTCCTCGCCTTCAAAAAGCACTTGATGAATCTGACGCCGAATATGACAAGGAAAAATTAAAATCTTATTTGGAAAAGTCACGAGCCCTGCTCACCGATACTGACAAATTTGCCTACCGCATTACCGAAATTACCAAGTCACTTTCCCTTATTGTTTTCTTACTGGCGTACTACCTTCCCCTCGTCACCGATCTTAGTCATCACCCTCGACTGTAGCCATAAGTTTTCGAATATCTGCCGGTTCATATCAGCCAAGGGTTGATTTTGCATCTCAAAACAAAACACGTCTCCCCTTTCCAGATAATGGCAAACTGCGTAAATGTCATTGTAAATAAATACATCAGTTTTTATTGTCAATTTTCCCTGCGATATCCAACGAATGCTCCACCAGTTTTTTACCATTTCCTTAACCTTGGTAAACGGTTCTATTTTTTGGTTGTTTGTAATGGTCCGAACCATTATCCTATTTTCAACAATACCCTGTCTTAATTTTTCAGCTTCCTTCTGTGGCATGTAAGCATCGGCAGTAGCCACTTCGTACGAAAGCAGTTCTCCTCTCGCTCGTAGTACATTCCAATTGACTTGGCTCAGTCCGTCAACACCTCGGTAATAGAGAATTCTTGATCCTGGCATATCAATCCCCAATCTTCGACTTAGCATTTCCACAGTCTCTGGTAACTGTTGGCTCAAAGTTGCTAGTTCACTTTCTTTAACCGCCAATATTGTTTTCAGTTGCCCTGGGTCCCCAGCCACAAATTTAAATCCACCACTGTCTAATTTCTGAGTTACCAGTCTTTTATCAATCAATCTGTCCAAAATACGATACACCTTAGTTCTTCCTATCCCCAACAATCGGCTTAGTACCAGTGCGGTTGACACTCTTTTTTCCAGTAATTCAAGGTATATTCTTGCTTCATCCCCATCAAAACCATAAGCCGTTAGTCGGGAAATCATATTGTCTGTTTGTTCGGACATCATCTATATAATACCACTCTTGAAAGCTAAAATTACTCCATGAACTCAACCAAAGGTGCCTCTCTTATTCTCACTTCGGCTTTCTTTTATTCTACCTATGGGATTTGGTCTCGCTTGATGGGAAGTGCTTTTGGTGAATTTTCTCAAGCTTGGACTCGCGGGTTTGGGCTCTTAATTTTTGTGTTGATTTTTAATTCCAAATACAAAATATTTAAACCTCTTATAAAGCCAGATCTTCCTTGGTTATTGACTATCGGTCTGGCAGGTGGAATAAACCAAGCTCCTTATTATTTTGGATTCCAACACTTAAATATTGGTACTGCCACTCTCCTCTTTTACGCCGCCCTAGTTATCGGTGGTTACTTATTGGGAAAAATATTTTTCCAAGAAAATATGACTTTTACTAAAATAATTAGTTTAGTCATGGCCATAATTGGCATGTCGCTTATCTACCGCTTCCAATTAACTCCATCGCAATTCTTGGCTGCTGGGATGACTATTATTGCCGGACTTCTTGGAAGTATTACCGTCATTCTCCCCCGTAAGCTTCAAGGTAACTATCCCGAATTCCAAGTCATGGTCAGTTATTTCTCAGCTCAAATATTATTCAACGGTATTCTTTCTCTAATTTTTCATGACCACATCCCCAATCTATCCCACACCTTACCCTGGTTAGGCCAAACTGCTTATGCAATGGCCATGCTGTTTGCCAACTGGGCGGCTATCGAAGGTTACAAACAATATGATGCTAGTATCGGTAGTCTGATTGGGTTAGCCGAAATTATTTTTGGAGTTGGCTTTGGTGTCTTTATCTTTCACGAAACTCTAACTCCTAGTCTTATTTTTGGTTCAATTATCATTATATTAGCTGCGGCGTTACCTCATCTGGTTAAATCCTCGAAGTACTAACCACATAATGGGCATTTTTCTTTAGCTTTTATATAAAAGTTTCCGCAATGTTTACATCGTTGCAATCGACTGTCACCGTCAATTCTGCTGTATAAACCGTCAAACGCTCCCATATGTCCCAAGATTGCTTCATTAGACATCCCATGAACTCCTCCAGCCATTAGAGTTACCTCAAATCTAGCCTTAATCATTCGTTCCAACTCAACACCTAGCAACACTGCTTCAAAATCGGTTTTGACTCTACTTGCCCGACCTGAAAATTCTCGAACAATCACTTGTGCCATCATCCATGCTTGGCGCGAGTTTTCTTCATGAACCCCGTTTCGAATTGCTCTCCATACTTCAGTTACTCCAGGAATTTTATTTTCAAGATAACTCACCCAGTCCACCACATCCGATGACAAACCTATTGGTTCGCTCCGTAAATCATTAGCCACTACCAGCTCTCCACGGCAGTCCCCACCGTCATCAAGTAAACTATTTGCCACTTCCAAGCATTGCCTCTGACTATGCTGACCACAGATAGCCACACAGCTAAAATTTACCCTGGTTTCTTCAATTGACTCCACTTGATAAACAATTACTCTCGACTCAGTATATTTACACTCATCTTCTTCACGGCCGCTTCCCGGAGGACTAATCCAAACAATAGTTCGGTGTCCACTTCTGGCTAAATGAGAAACTGCTTTTACTCCCTCCAGTTCTCGTCTCTTTAGTTCTGTTTCACTCCCCACTGGAAATGGAGTTTGTCCGTCCAGACCTATCCATGTTTTATAGGGTTTTATTCTTTCTTCGTTCGCCGCTTTTCTCTCCTCCACCAACGCAGCCGCCAAATCAGCTACATTTAATTTCCTAACATCTATATATCTATCCGGTAATCTATTCATATTACTCGATGCGCGCAAGATTTAAGGCTCGGGCTATACCGTAGCGGCACTGCGAGGGAATTACACCCTACTTCAACTAACTGTTAACTAATTATTAATTTTACTAAATATATAAACAACTCCCAAGACTATCATTACCATCCAAATCATTGTTTTGGCCCACTTGGGAAGTCCCCGACTTTCTTCTTCCTTCAAAACTTCAGCCGGTAACTCACTTTTATAATAGTTCTTTATCTCCACTTGAGGTAAGCCATTGTTTATAGTTTTACAAAAATCACATTTCCAAGAACTATTTACTAAATCAATAGCCTTATCATCTTCTGGAAAAGAGTATCCGGTTTTACACTTTTCTTTAGTACAAGTTACTTGGAAAATCTTTTTATGACACTTCCGACAAACTGTGTAATATTTACTTTCAATAGTATCAATAAACACATACGACGTATCTCCACAGCTACACGTAGCTTGTAGCATGTCACTTTTTTTATCAAGATAAACAGAGAATTCTTTATTCATTTTCAGCTACTCGAGCCAACATAAATAAATAATCCGACAATCGATTGATATAAGCTAGTAATTTTGGACTAACATCTTCTTTCTTTGACAAAGCTACCAGTCTCCTTTCAGCTCTTCGTACCATGGTTCTCACCCAGTTTAATTGTGATGATTTGGCTTTTGTAAAAATCAAAAAACTCGATAATTGTGGTAACTCTTCCTCCATTCTGTTTATTTCATTTTCCATCAACTCGATCCTTTCTTCCAACTTTTCATATTTCATACCCGCACTCACTTCACCCATTATTCCCCACATGTCTTTCATCACTTCCGGCAAATCTAATCCACTTACACCAATTGCCGCTTGCAGTTCATCGAGGCTTCCAATGGCTTCAATCAACACGTCATCTTTGCCCACCGCTCTTCCATGCCAATGACTAATTCCTGCATCACCTTTTTTTGTTGTTATGGCCATTATTTATTTTAGCTTATTTTAAAATATGACGACTTGCTGACGTCTTTTTTTTAAACTAAATAATAGAAACTTGAAGTAATCTTTTTTATTGCCTGTTTCAACGTGCGTCGCACACTTGATTCTTGGCAATAAAAAATGGTTACGAGAGTTTTGTATTATTTAGTTTCATGAACATTTACTATAACCACAGTAGCCATTGGAACATTTAAAACACCCCTCTTCGGCATAAAGTGGCGATCCGCAATCAGGACAGGAGCTAAATTTACTCTCGCCCTCAGTCTGTTTGACTCTTAGTTCTGCCAATATTTGTTTACTAGAAGAAGTAGTGGTCGAAGTCACCACTTTTTCTTCTTTTGGTATATCCAATTTTAGTTTTTCTTCAGCAAACATATTCAATTGTTCACCTCTGGAAATTTCTAAAATAGCTTTACCAACTGCATCAAACATACTCAGAACCGCATTACTACCTAGTCCCACTTTTTGGCCACACGACACTCCTACTAATTCGTCGGCTACCTCATCTAACGTGGCCCCATATTTGAGTGCAAGTGAGGCAAGTCGTCCAGTAACCTCTGAGGCTCCAGCCAAATAACCACCTGATTTTCCCAAGTTCACAAAAACCTCCACCGGACCATCCCCTTCTTCAAAAAATACCGAGGTGTAGACCTTACCCACGTCACAAGTTTTTCGCAATCTTACTCCCCGAGCTGCCTCTGGAGTTTTTTTCTTTGATTTTAGATGAACCACACTTATGTGAGATTTTCCATTCCCCTCAACTTCTGCTGTTTTATCTTTTACCGGAGCGATTACTTCTTTTTCTCGACTACCACTTCGATATATTGTAATTCCCTTGGTCCCCAGAGCATAAGCCAATCTATAAGCGACTCTGACATCTTCGACTGTCGCTTCTTTAGGAAAGTTAATGGTTTTACTTACTGCATTATCGGTATATTTTTGAAAAGCCGCTTGAATTTTGACATGCCATTCTGGAGAAATCTCCATGGCAGTCCGATAAATATTGACAATATCATCTGGCAGTCCTTCAATTCCCGTCAGCTTACCCCCATTCTTAACAATTTTATCGAGAAGTTGTTCGTTATAAAGATCTCTTCTTTTTAGCTCAGCCACAAATACTGGATTCATCATATACAAAGTCTTTCCCTCGACTGTATTTTTTTGATATCCCAGTGAAAATGCTGGTTCAACCCCTGAAGAGGCATCGGCAATCATCGAAATAGTTCCGGTCGGAGCAATGGTCGTTAGAGCCATATTCCGAGGTCTGTAGTCGGTGTTGGCAAATACTGACACTTCCCATGCTGGAAACACACCACGGGTCTTAGCCAACTCAACAGACGCCACCTTGGTCTCATCTTGGACAAACTTCATTATTTTCTCAGCCCAGACAGCTCCCTCATCAGAATCATAACGAACACCTAGTTTAAAAAGCATATCAGCAAAGCCCATTAGTCCCAGACCGACTCTTCTGGTTTTACTAACCATTTCTCGAATCTTAACCACCGGAAACTGGTTAACCTCGACTACATTATCCAAAAAATGAATTGATTCATGAACTACTCTTTTTAATTCATTCCAATCAACATCCTTAGCATTTCGGCTTCCATCCACACTGGTTGTTACAAATCGAGCTACGTTAATCGATCCCAAATTACAGGCATCATAAGGTAAAAGGGGTTGCTCTCCGCAAGGATTGGTAGCCTCAATACGACCCATCGATGGTACTGGGTTACTACTTGGTTCATTCATTCGGTCAATAAAAACGAGACCAGGATCACCATATTGCCATGCTAATCGGGTCACCAAATTAAATACTTTGTAAGCATTTAATTTCATGGTCACCTCACCAGTTCGAGGGTTAATTAAGGCATACCCTTCACCCTCGTTGGTAGCTTTAGCCCAATCATAAAGTTTTTGAGTCCATGATTCGATTTCCCGGAGTCGAGCATCGACATCACGAGAAGCCTCAGCCAGTCTAATTTTCTCCACAATATCTTCTGGAAAACTTTCATCCACAACAAATTTCTTATCGCCATCAATCTTCTCCATGAAAGCGTTGGTTACTGCCAATGAAATATTGAAATTGGTTAGGGAATATTCATCGAGCTTGACCACTGCAAACCGTAGTACGTCAGGATGATCAATCGATAGCATTCCCATGTTCGCCCCTCGTCTAACTCCACCTTGTTTGATTTGGGAAGTCACATCATTGTAGGCCTGCATGAATGACACTGGACCTACAGTTGTTCCACCCGAGGTGGCAATATAATCACCAAAGGGTCTTAGTCTGGTAAATGAAAAACCGGTGCCACCCCCACTCTTATGAATCTTCGCCATGTCCGACATGGTCTCCAATATTCCATCCATCGAATCTTCTATTGGTAGTACAAAACAGGCTGAGAGTTGTTGGTGTTTTTTCCCAGCATTAACAAGACAAGGTGTATTTGGGAAAAACTTTTGATTGGCCATCAGGTCGTAGAACACTTGAGCTTGAGCTTCCACATCGGCTTCACTTTTTCCAAACACCGCATCACCCTTTGCCAAGTTGTAAGCTACTCTCCAGAAAATATCTTTAACACTCTCTATCAATTTACCGCCTTCGTCTTTCATCCCATATCGGGTTTCAGTAATGTACTTAGCGTTGTCGGACAATGATGGTTCAATTAGATTTTGATTGTTCATTTTTTATTTGAAAAATTTTTAATAATATCTTCGAATTCTTTAATTTCAGTTATATTGTTATAGATAGTAGCGAATCTGATATAGGCCACTGGGTCAGTTTTTTTCAGAATATCCATGACCAGTTTGCCAATTTCTCGGCTGGGAATCTCGACACTTTCCCAATTGAGTAGCTTCATTTCAATTTCGTCGATAAGTTTTTGTCTTTCTACTTCTTCAATCCTCCACAGTGCTTTTTCAAAACATTTTTCTAGCTTCTCTCTCCGATAATCTTCTACATGACCATCTTTTTTAATTACCTTCAGCTCGATGTTGCCTAGTTTTTCATAGGTAGTGAACCTTTTGGTACATTTCAAGCACTCTCGACGTCGTCGGGTTGCCCGTCCTTCAAAGGCATCCCGAGATTCAAGAACATTCGATTCATCGTGGTTGCAATATGGACACAACATTGTAATTTTTCTCTTGTTTCCTTTAACAAATAATCCACCATATGTGGTGGATGCTTTAAACTATACATACTACCGACAGTGGCAGTCAACTATTAATTACTATTACAGAGGGAGTCAAAATTCCTCTTTGCGGAGAATATAAAATGAACACAATTCTTATGCACTATTTGCCCTTTTTCGACAGCTACTCAGTTTCGTTATTTGCATATCCACTTTCTCTGACTATAATTCACTTATGGTATCCAAAACACTAGAACCTCAACTCGAAACAACACCAGTCCAAGCTAGCGAACTTATCGAAATGTTTACTGCCCTAAATTATTCTGGTAGCGTTGAAGAAATGGCCACCAACGGGGCGCTCATAAAAGAACGGCTCGACAGCCTTAGTCGTGAACAGTCCGTCGCTATGTTGAATGAGATGCTCCAAGAGAGAACTCGAGCTGAAGTTGAATTTAGACGTCCAGTTTTATTTCACGGTGATCGGGTTATTAACCAAGCAGACGATACTTGGAACGAAAAACCCTGGGAAGTTGCTGAATCAGACTCAGCCTTAGATGGTGCTCGTGCCTACAGCAAACAAATAAAACCAAGATTACAAAATGATGGACAATCCATAATCGACGCCGTTGACCCTCGCCTCCCCGATTGGCAAAGAATTCAAGCTAGTAATCAATTAATTGGCGCCCTTAGTGTCAAAATTGGCCCACCTCCAGCCGCTGAATAAACCCAACTGGTTTCAAACTAAAACTAATTATTTTACTGGCTAGTTTCCGACTTAAACAATTGCGCTGTAAACTGTTGCCAGGCCGCTTCAACTCCACTTACTTTCAAGTTCCGCTACGAACATTATCAACTCTTCTTCCGCTTCGATAATCTGCTGTTTTTGCATCGGAATAAACAACATCCCAAAAATCAGACCTACCATCCAAATCCAAACCGAGCTTGAAAGACTGAACTGATGTTGGGACATCAGGTCCAATACCCTGACCATCAAACTTATTACTAAACCCATGAGCCAATCCTTTTTCGGCTCCCACAGAACATGAGTTAAACAATATCGGAATGTTTTTTCGATAAATTCTTTTAATTTTATCCGCTGCTTTTGACCTCAAGTCGGCCAAATCAATATAATCACCTTCTTTATAACCAACTCCCAATGATAGTGATGTTTGCGAACCGTGACCTGCCAGAACTAAAAAATCAATTTCCTTTTTATATCTCCGATGCAATTCCTTAAGTCTTCTAACACAAGTAAATTTGTTTCTTGCCTCAACAAAAACCACTTTTCTACCAACAGCACGTGCACTCTGCTCAAAATCAGTAAGCAAAGTCATATCCTTATAAAAAGCTCCGTTCCAGTCCGCATAACATCCGACATGAACTCCAAAAGGTATTTCATTTTTATCTTTCTCCAACCATTGCTTTTTCAATATATCCGGATGATATCTTCCAAAGTGAGTTATGCCATATTCTTTATTTATGCCGAATACCACATCATCACCACCAAAATTTCTCAAACTAGTCATCACCGCTATATTTTGAAATACCGCGTGCTCGAGAGCATTTTGATCACCCACACCGCTCATTTCACCGGGCTTATCAAATCTGATTGTCAACCAAGATTTGCACATATCCTCAATCACCTTTCTACGTACTTCCTCATCGCCACCACTCGGATATTCACCTTTAAAAACCAACAAGTTCACTATCTCTGTAGTTCTTTTATATACCTCCAACTTTGACAAATGTTCGGCGCTCCCAAATAAACCATTGATCACCTCTTTTAATCCCTGAGTCTTCGCCGCCATCTCCATGACCTCTACTTTATGTTTTCCTGCCATCTCACCACCCACCTCTACCTGCATCATCCTAAAACCCATAAAATGGTTCTTGTTTTCACTATCTACAATTGAGAGTCTTTCGCACTCACCAATGTTTCTCTCTAATATTCCAGCCACTTCTGCCCTTGACTCGGCATTTCCATAATCATATAAAGTCAACAAACTTCTAAAAGCCAACTGCTTTGAAATGAGTACTTTTTCACCATTAGCGTGATAATTTGCCAAACTTTCCTCCAACAACGGCAACTGATCCATTAGTAAGCTAAAAAACCATTGTTTTGGTTCCGAGCCATCACGAGCATCAACTAATATAGATACCGCAGCATTTGCAACCAAGTCTGGGTTATCACCGGAAAACATTTGCTTGTATGCTGGCATGTTCCACCCCACCCTAGCCGCATCTATCATACCCATTTTTCCATGTCTCTCATGAACCCTGTTCGCTACGTCATAAAGGAAACTCAGCTTCCTAGGCATCGACTCCACTGGATCTGTTTCAATTAGATTTCCTACCAGTTCGGTCATATAGTTATGGTATCAAAAGCCCAATCGACCACCAAACTAGTTAGCACCTTCCTTAAACAATTGCGCTGTAAACTGTTGCCAGACCGCTTCAACTCCACTTACTTCTTCCATTACCTGGTGGCATTTTTGTCGCAATGGCCCGCCTTTTCTCTCGGCAGCATCCGCCACACTATGAAGAGCAGTTCTTTGCCACCCAATACTCCCTTTATAAATTGCATATGATTCACCCAAACCTCTACTTCTTCGGTCAAACTCTTCCTTTTCTTCACCTAGACCTCTATCCACTCTACTAGATTCACCTTCCATCATCCCAGCATCACCTCTAATCTGGCTTGCTTCAGTTGTAATTATATTTTCAATCTCTGTTGCGATTAATCTAGCCATCTCCACATCCTTCTCAGCTAATAATGCTTGCAACTTATTTTCAATACTGGCTTGTACCTCATCGGAGGGTCCACTTACAACTCGAGTTTTCGCAATAGCGTCGAACTTTTCTACAACGGGATCAACCAGCTTCTTCATATGAGCAACTGTTTCTTTTATCAATATAGCCGGATCAGAGTGATCATTCTCTAGCGCCCCAACACCATTGGTAGCGCTTGCCATCGCAGGCTCAACACCAACAGCCACATTTCCAGAGCTAAGACCCCCAACATGCTCATTGTGAATATAATTGTCAGCCGCAGAAATTAATTCACTCCTTCCATGTCGCAATATAGTAGTTACTTTTTCTACAGTCATCCTTCCTTGTACATCCGGTAAAAAGACTGTCGCTGGTTCAACCATCATCATCTTTCCATTCATAATCTAGTTTTTCTCAAAAACTGTTAATTACCTCAATATACATTATAATACCCTCATGCGTGGCATTATCAAATTCCTCCAGGAAGTCCGTACCGAATTCGGCAACATCTCCTGGCCCAAAAAAGATTCTTTAATTCAATTAACTTTTGTGGTAATATCAATCTCCCTCATTATCTCCCTGATTTTGGGTGGTTTTGATTATTTGTTTACTCAATCGTTCAACCTAATTGGTCAACCAACAGTGGTAGCCCAACCAACCGTCAGTGCTCCACCAATCAACCTAGCGCCAACGATTACCCTAACTACACCAACAGTTACTCAAAAAACAATTAAAAAATAACATGCCAAACAACGCTTCAAAGACCAAACAAAAAGATTTCTTATTTCAACTTTCTCCTTTAACTCCACCAATTGATGCTGCTTGGTATGTCATCAACACTTACTCTGGTCACGAATACAAAGTCATCGATGCTCTCAAAATCCGTATCAAAACCATGAGCTTAGAAAGCGAAATCTTTCAAGCCATCATCCCTATTCAATCAAAAATGGTTATTCGCCGTGGAACCAAAGTCAAAACCCAGGAAAAAACTTTCCCCGGTTATGTTCTTATTCAAATGGTTCTCACCGACGACTCGTGGGTAACTGTCCGTACCACCCAAGGTGTGACTGGCTTTATCGGTGTCGATAATAAACCATCTCCTATTTCACAAGCAGAGGTCGAACAAATTCTCAAGACTACCATCGAAGACAAACCAAAATATCAAGCTCCATTTGGTATTGGTGATGTCGTCAAAGTCACCAACGGTCCTTTCACTGATTACATTGGTGCTATTGATAGTATCGATGCTGAGCGTGGCAAGATTCGAGTTCTCATTTCTTTCTTCGAAAGAGAAACTCCTGTCGAGCTCGACTTCCTCCAAGTCACTCGAGAACTCTAGTTTCCCCGCTTTTTAAGCCCTAATTTGATTTTCAGTCAGTTTATACATATAATATGTGTATAAGTGACTATGAAAATACACGGTATTGATCGCAACAATCAACCTACAAGTATTGATGTACCCGACTCAATTGGTCAGGCAATCTTGCAAGCAAGAGCCAATGCCAATAAATTCTCCTCTCACCCCGATGGTGCAGCCATTCTAATAATACAGCCCGATGCTAGTGATCCCCATTCTTCCTACATCGCCATAGCCGCCGATACCACCCCAGCAGCCACTGTCGAGATCAATACTAGATATTCGAGTACTAATCCACGTTTTACTATAGCTATCGACACACAACAAGACCAGATCGTTGGACCATTAGCTGGAAAGTTCCCCAACCTCGATGGTCACACAGTAGATCTGAAGCTCAGGCCTAAAAAATAGTCTGCTTGCCTTTTGAACCCAAATATCGGATAATACAAACACTTTCTCTTGCTGCGCATGAACCGCAGGCTTCACTCGAGAACATTTTTTAAGAGTTTTCCTCTTAAATCATTAAATTTTTAAAGAAATTATGGCCAAAAAAATTAAAACAGTTGTCAAACTAGCTATCCAAGCCGGAATGGCAAATCCCGCTCCTCCAGTCGGAACCGCTCTTGGACCTCAGGGTATCAAGATCATGGACTTCTGTAATGAGTTCAACGAACGTACCAAAGACATGAAGGGATCTCTAATTCCTTCTATCATCACCATCTTCGAAGACCGTACTTTTACTTTCATCATCAAGAAACCTCCCGTTTCTGACATGATTAAAAAAGTCACTGGTATTAGTAAAGGTAGTGGTACAACCGGCCGCGAAAAAATCGGTAAGATTACTGCAGCCCAAATCGCCAAAGTTGCTGAAGATAAATTAGTCGACCTAAATACTAAAGATATCGAAGCCGCCAAACGTATGGTTGCTGGTACTGCCAAATCCATGGGATTTGAAATTGTTGACTAATTTTTAATTATTTAAACCAAAATGAGCAAAACCTCTCAAGAGAACAAGGTCAAAAAGACCAAAAAGCTTGCTGTGGAAGACCTGAGCGTAGTCGAAGGTCAAAAGGCTCCAGAAACTGAAGTAACTACTCCAGTCGAGGAAACCACAGAATTAAAAGTCGCTAGAACCGCTAGAGTTCGTGGCAAACGTTATCAAAAAGTCCGTAAGCTCGTCGATGCTAATAAGCTTTATAGCTTAAAAGAAGCTGTCAAACTCGTCAAAGAGACCTCTCTTTCCAAGTTCGATGCTAAGGTCGAAGCTCACATCACCATCCTCGATATCGGTAATGCTGGTGAGATCGTTTTCCCCCACCTTGAAGCTAGTAGCAAAAAGATCGTTATCCTCAACGATGCTGTCCTCGCTGAAATTAAAGATGGTAAGGTCAATTTCGATATTCTTATCGCTACTCCAATTACCATGCCTAAACTTCTTCCTTTTGCCAAACTTTTGGGACCTAAGGGACTCATGCCTAACCCCAAAAATGGTACTCTCACTGACAAACCAGAAGAATCTCTCAAAAAACTATCAGTCGCTAAGACTGTTATCAAAACTGAGAAAAAAGCTCCTGTCGTTCATATTGTTGTCGGTAAAGTTTCCCAACCGGAAGCAGAACTAGAAGCCAATATCGCTGAACTTATCAAAGTCGTCAAAGCCGTCAAGATCAAAAAATTGGCTCTTTGCGCCACTATGGGACCTTCAGTCAAAGTGATTATTGAAAAATAGTCGACTCTTTTGAACTCAAAAACCCGCTCGCAAGGGCGGGTTTTTTATTTCCTCTTTACATCTTCGAGTACTTTTTGTTACACTCAAACTCTGTTTTCTCCCGTTATGACCACACCAATAAGCCACTATTGCGGTCTCGATTTTGGTACCACCAATTCATCCTTGGCGATATTTTCCGGTGACACACCTAAAATTATCCCCATAGATAAGCAAAATAGTAATCCATCAGTTCTCAAGTCCCTCCTCTACCTCAACCCAGCCCAAGAGTCAGCCATCGGTGCTGCGGCAATAAAAAATTACCTTTCCGACCTTGATACCCTCCCCTCTGTTCCCCTAAGACTCGAAGAAACTGGTCGAATGATCAAAACTTTTGGACCATCTACTGGTGGCGGAGTTGGACCGGTTATTTTTGTCCCGGAAGTAATTGAGGTTGATGATAGTGGTCGTGGTCGACTTCTCCAATCACTCAAGTCCGTTCTGACTAACCCCAGTTTTACCGGCACCAATATTTTTGGTAAGTTCTACTCTCTTGAGGATCTTCTAAGTATTCTCATGAAAGAAATTAAGACTAATGCTGAAAAACACCTATGCCACCCCCTTGATTCAGTCGTACTTGGTCGACCCGTTAAATATGTTGGCACAGGCCAAAACCAAACTGCCATTGACCGCATGGTCCGCATTGCCACTACTGCCGGATTTAAAAATATTGAGTTTGAACTGGAACCTATCGGTGCCGCTCTTAATTACGGTATCAATATTAAAAAAGACCAAAACATCCTTGTTTTTGACTTCGGTGGTGGAACCCTGGACATTTGTATTATGAAACTTCCTGAAAAGAAAATCCTCTCTGTTTCTGGTCGAGGTATTGGAGGTGACCTTCTCAATTCTCGAATAGTCGAGTCGAAAATTGCCAAATATTTTGGTGTTTATAGTACCATCAATCACAAAGTCCCCTTCCCTTCCGACTATCGACTCGCTCTCACCTCTTGGTATCGAACTTCACTACTTAAAAACGTTAAAGATTTAGGCATGCTTAAGGACCTACGGATTCGCTCTTCTGATCCTGAATATGTCCAGAATTTTTGTAATCTCGTCGAGCATGACTATGCTTTTGATTTTTTCTCTACCATCGATCGGCTCAAGGTTAATCTCTCCTCCTCTGATACAGTTGACTTTAATTTCCATCGCTCCCATCTCAATTTACAGGAAACTATTACCAGAAAAGATTTTGAAAATTCTATAATTGATGAACTCGACGAATCTAAACTTTGTATCAAAGAAGCCTTGATCAGTGCTGGTCTAAAATCCTCCGATATAGACCAGGTTATTCTCACTGGTGGATCTTCCCAAACTCCTATCTTTAGGCAATTAATCACCAGTATCTTCAGTGAAGAAAAAATAATTGCTTCTGACTATTTCACTGCCGTCGCAGCCGGACTTTCAATCCGCGCTCACCAAGTTTTCCAATAATTTACGAATTAGCTTCTTCTATCGCCCGTTCCATATTCGTCGCCGCCCATGCCAACGACTTTCTCATCACCGGTACAGATACCCCTTCCTCGGCAGCTGCTTCATGGACACTCAAACCCTTGTGAGCTACTTCAACTGCTCTTCTGGCTTGATAACCGGGCATACTGACTTCAATGTCTTCTGGTAAAACACCTCGCAAGAAATCTACTGCTGCTTTTGTACTCATTAATAAATACTACCACCAAAGTTATATCAGATCCATTTCAACCAATTTAGGCATCAGAAACTCCGCCATGCTCGGTGAAATAGGGACTATATTTTGCTCAAAATCGGCCCGGCTATACCAGTATATTTCTCCTATTTCTCCAGATATATTTAACTCACCCTCATAAGACTTTACTAAGTAACAATTAACTTTTTGTAAACCTCCATCCCACGCTTTGGCCACATACTCCATATTTTTTTCTATTTCTCCTGGAACAATTTGCAGTTCCTCTTTTAACTCTCGAGTTAATGCTTCCCTGTCCGACTCACCTACTTCAATTCCTCCACCTGGAGTAAAATAAAAATCTTTATAAAACCCCTCTTTTCCTCTAACTAACAATATTTTTTTATCTTCAATGATTATGGCTGAAACTCTGGTTCTGACAATATCCATTAGTTATTCTAATCCCAACTCAATTATTTTATCGAGTAGTTTTGAATATGAGATTCCAGCTGTTCTGGCCTCTTTTGGCAGTAATGAGTTTTTGGTCATACCCGGTAGAGTATTAATTTCCAGAACATAAATTTTGCCACCCCGGACGATCATGTCCACTCTGGCAAACCCGCTCGCTTTAATTGCTTTAAATACTTTCAAAGTAATCTCTTCTACTTTTCTTTGTATTTCCGATGATATTCTTGCAGGACAAATTTCGTCTGCCATACCATCAACATATTTTGCCTCATAATCGAAAAATGGGTTCTTAGGATGAATTTCAATAATTGGTAGTACCACCGGATTATCATTTCCCAACACCCCACAAGACAATTCCAATCCTTCGATATATTCCTCTATTATTGCTTCTTTACTGTATTCTCTGGCTTCAACTACAGCTCGAGCCAACTTAGCCGGCTGCCTAACAATACTCACGCCCACACTTGATCCTCCGTCTACTGGTTTGACCACACATGGCACTTTGGAAGTTAATGGTGCCATCAAAACACCCTCACTCTCCATTACTTTTCGAAATATTGACTTGTCCATGCCCACCGCCGAAGCCATTACTCTACTACCGGTATATTTTATCCCCCGTGACTCCAGGTACCCCTGGATTGCACCATCTTCACCACTTTTTCCATGAAGCACTAAAAAAGCGATGTCCGGTTTAAACTCAGTTAATTTGTCAATCTCTCCCGGCATATCCACCGCCAGAACATCATATTTTTTCTTTGACAAGTTATATATAACCTCACTGCCTGAATTGAGAGACACCACTCTTTCACTACTATCTCCTCCCATTAGGACAGCTACTTTTAATTTTGTCATTACCAATTATACTACACTATTTACTTTAACAACATTAATATTAAGTTCAATCTTTACTTTTACAACATAAACTGATATATTAGAAATATGGCTGAATACAAAACTCTAAATGAAATCACTATCGACAGTTCTGCTCTAGTCCACAATTACCACTTCTATCAAAAACAGAATCCTCACGCGATAGTATGTCCGGTCATCAAGGCCAATGCCTACGGTCATGGTTTACGTGAAGTCGCCAAAATAATCGATGACAAGCTAAGCCCGCCCTACCTTATGGTTGATTCACTCTATGAAGCCTATGAGCTAAGCAAACTTCACACCCACACCCCTATTCTCATTATGGGATTTACTGATCCTCAAAACTATGCTGTTTGGAAAAAACTTCCTTTTACCTTCACTGTCTATGATCAAAGTTCCCTACTCGCATTAAACCAACACCAAAAGGGCGCCAAAATTCATATTAAACTCGACACTGGTATGTGTCGTCTAGGTATTCAAAAAAAGGATATCAAGAGTTTTATCAAAACACTTCAAGAATGTCACAATCTAAAAGTTGAAGGTATATACTCTCACCTTTCTCAAGCTGACGACCCCAAAAAGACCACTTTTACCAACAGTCAAATCAAATCATTCAAAGAGATGGTGTCTATTTTTGAATCGGCCGGTTTTACCTTCAAATATAAGCATATTGCCGCCTCCGCTGGAGCCAGTACCATTCATGACCCGTATTTCAATTTGATCAGGCTTGGGCTTGGTTTCTATGGTTACTCTCCATTTGGACCTCATACAATTCCTGGTCGCCTTGATCGCCAATCACTCCGTCCGGCCCTCAGTTTCACTTCCCGAATTGCCTTGATCAAACAGGTGAGCCCTGGTAATCAAATTGGTTATGGTGGCACTTATCATGTCAAACAAGATGAAACGATTGCGATTCTCACTGCTGGTTACAACGAAGGTATTCCTCGTGAGCTTAGTAACCAATTCTCTTTTCTTGTCAAAAATACTCAATGCCCGGTGGTCGGTAATATCAGTATGGATATGACTACGATTAAAATTCCCCGGACTATCAATGCCCTGATTGGAGACACAACTACTATGATATCTCCCGATATAAATTCCCCTTGTTCTATCTATAAGTACGCACTTACTATGAATACCATTCCTTATACCATTCTTACCGGTCTGCACCCATCCACCAAAAGGAGGATAATATAACCCCTATGAAAAATTCTTTATCTTCACTGATACTCAACTATCTTCGATTTTTTGCCAGCCTACAACTCAGTAAAATCCGCCAAATCCAAAAAATTAAGGGTAAAAAATTCTCTATTGTTGGCATCACCGGTTCTGCTGGCAAGTCATCAACCATCAATGCCTGCCAAGCAGTGCTCCAAGATTATTTAATCGTCAAAACCACTGCTGGCTCAAACTCTGAGTCCGGTATTCCTCTAAATATCCTCGGCATCAAAGTTTCTTCGTTTACCCCAGTGGATTGGCTAAAATATTGTGTCTTAGCACCATGGCAACTCCTTGCCAACTGGCATAGTTGTGATGTTTACCTAGTTGAAATGGGAATTGACAGCCCCTTACCTCCCAAAAACATGGATTATCTTCTTAAAATAGTAAAACCTGACATTGGAATTTTCCTCAACGTCAATCTTACCCACTCCCAAGAATTCGAGAAAACCCTATCCAGCAATATCAAAGGTGATCAAAAAACCTCTAAAGTAATTGAACTTATCGGTGCCGAAAAAGCCAAACTCGTCAATTCTATCCCCTCAACTGGTTATGCTCTTATCAATACCACCGACCCAACAGTTCTTAAAACCACCCTGACTCTGCGGGCTCAGAAAATAATTCTTAAACCTGTCCACTTAGATTTTAAAGGCTATGCTCCACCAGCAGATTTTGATATCTCCATCTCTGCTGCCACCAACCTCGCTAAGTTATTTAATATTTCCCTTGATCAAGCTAAAGAATCACTCCAAAAAAATTTGGTTCTTCCCCCCAGTCGTTCCTCATTGTTGTTTGGTATCCACAACTCTACCATCATCGATTCTTCTTACAACTCTTCGCCTTTAGCCACCACTAGCATGCTAAATGTTTTAGCCCTCCACCATTCACCTAAAATTGCCGTACTGGGAGATATGCGCGAACTTGGTGACGAAGGCGCAATCGCCCACCAAAAGCTCTACCAACATGCCACCAAAGTAGCTGACACTATCATCAGTGTCGGTCCCGAAACCCAAAAGTTCTTTGGCCCAAAAGCTCTAAAGTTCCAGTTTTGGTGGCAGGCCAGTGAATATCTTCTCGCCCATACCGAACTCTTAAAAGATGCCACCATTCTCGTTAAGGGTTCTCAAAATACTATCTATCTCGAAGAACTAGTCAAAGAACTTTTAGCCAATAAATCAGATAAAACCAACATTTGTCGCCAATCCCCTTACTGGCTGGAACTCAAGAATAAATTTCGAAAATCGAATTTATAATCAACTTTTTTCCCAGATATTTTTATTCTGAAGAAAATTTTCCATCCACAGACTCATTTTTGTGCAGAAAGTTGAAGCAATCTTTTTTAGGGCGAAGTTGAACCTGCGTCGCAGATTCGTTTGAGCCATAAAAAATGGTTGCAAAACTTCGAACAAAAATATTTCGGATTATCAATTCGACTCAATCTCATCCACTATCGTTACGATATCCTGTGGCTTTTTCGCCATCCAATCCGGCCCATAGGTCATCAGGGCTTCTTCCGAATTGTATCCCCAAGCCACTGAAATAATTCGTCCACCTACTTTATGGCAAGCAATAATGTCTTTAGTCTCATCCCCTACATAAATTAGTTGGTCTTTAGTTAGTTTTCTTTTGCGAATAACTTTTTTTAATTTTCGGGCTTTTCCCCACATTAGACCACTGGGAACGATATATTCAAACACTCCCTCGAGTCCATTTTCATTAAAAAACTTCAAGATATTTTCTTTGGAGTTTGAGGAAAGTATTCCCATAGGGATTCCTCGTTTTTGTAGTTCTCGAAACACCCCTGGCATTCCGGGGAACATGTTGATGGTAGCTATATCATTTTTGAGTTCTTTGATTGCTCTTCTCCCCACCCGGATGAACTGAAACCAACTTACTCCAAATGCTTTCATGGCTTTTTTGGTACCTAATCTCTTGAATTCTTTTTGCATCTCTTCAGTCACTGGCTCATAGCCATACTCCGGCGCTAGTCGGTTAAGAATTTTTACAGCAGCATCAAAGGTATCGGCAATTGTTCCATCAAAATCAAAGACAATCTCCATTACTATCCGTTAAATTCCTTATTTTTTCTCATTTCCTTTTCTATGAGATTTCGTAAATATACTGAGCGGGGAATCATTCTTTTTTGAGCTACCCAGTCAAGGTATGCCAAAATCTTAGGACTCACAAAAAAGTTGAAACGG
>JBAZZE010000004.1:0-57031 GCA_041658955.1 Candidatus Shapirobacteria bacterium | reverse complement strand
CCCTAAAGATATTGCCTTGGAAAGAGTCCTCTTACCACTACTCCGGTAAAACCACACCTGAGTCGTTTTTTGTTTTTCATTTTTAGCGTATTATTAATTTATGAAAAATACACTTTGGTTTAAAGAAATCCATTTTGAGGATGTCAATATAGTTGGTGGGAAGGGCGCTAATTTGGGTGAAATGTACAACTTGGGAATTCCAGTTCCAAATGGTTTTGTCGTCACTTCCACTGCCTATTTTCAATTCATTAAAGATAACAATCTTAAAAAAGTAATCGGAGACATTCTTCAAACCATGGATGTTGACCAGCCAGATCAGCTTTTAAGTGCTTCAAAGAAAATAAAATCCATCATTAAAAAGTCACCCCTTCCCGATGCCTTGGCTTTTGAGATCATGGCCAACTACAAAAAATTATCTGGTTTTATGGGTATAGCCAATGCCCCTGTTGCCGTCCGTTCTTCTGCCACCGCCGAAGATTCAGCCGATGCTTCTTTTGCTGGTCAGCAAGAAACTTTTTTAAATGTCATTGGCGAAGCCAATGTAGTCAATCGTGTTCGTGATTGTTGGGCATCACTATTTACTCCTCGATCTATTTTCTATCGGGTCAAGAAAAAATACGATCACTTTAAAGTAGGTGTCGCAGTCCCTATTCAAAAACAAATTCAATCTGAGATTTCGGGGATTATGTTTACTGTCAATCCTGTCAGCAACAATAAAAATCAAATCATTGTTGAAACTATCTGGGGTCTGGGTGAATATATTGTCCAAGGTCAAGTAACTCCTGATCAAATAATTCTCGATAAAAGTAATTGGAGTATAGTTTCCAAAAACCACATCTCTCAAGACGTTCAACTAGTAAAAACTCAAAACGAAACTCACGAAGTCCCAGTACCAAAGTCTAAACAAAATAAATTCAAAATCAGCGACCAAGTAGCCATAAAAATAGCCAAAATAGGCCAAAAACTTCATAACCATTATGGTAAGCCTCAAGATATTGAGTTTGCTATTCAAAATGGTGATGTCTACATAGTCCAAACCAGACCAATCACCACGATTCTCTCCAACCAAAAAGTTCTCAATGAACAAACTACTATTACTGCCAAACCAGACCTTACCGGAGAGTCCGCCAGCCCTGGAAATGCTAGTGGGGTAGTCGTTATTATCCGCTCACCCAAAGATATTAACCGCGCCCAAAAAGGTCAGATATTGGTGACCACCATGACCTCACCTGATTTTGTCCCGGCTATGAAAAAAGTCAACGGGATTATTACTGACAAAGGTGGTCAAACTTCACACGCCGCCATTGTTAGTCGTGAATTAGGAGTCCCTTGTGTTGTTGGTACCAAAACTGCCACTAAAGTTCTCAAAGAAGGGGATGTAGTGACCCTAAATGGCACTACCGGAGAAATATGGTTTGGAGACCTAATGCCTAAGGGTGAAGTGGTTATCAAAAAAACTTCCACTAAAAAAATCAACACTGCCACTAAAGTCTATGTCAACCTTGGAGAGCCAGAACTCGCCAAAGAAATTAGTAAGCGATATGTTGATGGGATCGGTTTGCTACGTGCTGAGTTTATGATCGCCAATATTGGAATTCACCCTAAAAAAATGATTGCCGATGGACGCCAAACTGAGTACATTGAAAAGTTGGCCATGAATATTGCCAAATTTTGTAAAAACTTTTCTCCTCGACCCGTAGTTTACCGAGCCACTGATTTTAAAACTAACGAATATCGTTTTCTTAAATGGGGTAAATTGTACGAACCAGAGGAACCAAATCCACTTTTAGGTTTTCGAGGTGCCACTAGATATATCAACAGTCCCGATGTTTTTAGCATGGAGCTAGAAGCCATCAAAATGGTCCGCAACAAGCTTAATCTAAAAAATCTTTGGTTAATGATTCCTTTTGTCCGCACGCCCAATGAACTTTTTAAAGTCAAGAAGATTATTTCTGACCATGGCTTGCTTCGTTCTCCAACCTTCAAACTCTTTATGATGGTCGAAATTCCCAGTAATGTCATCCTTCTCGACAAATTCATTGATGTTGGTATTGACGGTATTAGTATTGGAAGCAATGACCTGACCATGCTTACTTTAGGGCTAGATCGCGACAACGGCGAAGTTGCCAAAGACTTTAACGAGCTTGATCCTGCAGTATTATGGAGTCTAAAAAGGGCCATTACTAAGGCGAAAAAACGAGGTATTCTCGCTTCAATTTGTGGCCAGGCTCCCAGTAATCACCCTGAATTAGTTGAAAAATTAGTTAAATGGGGAGTCACTTCCATCTCTGTCTCACCAGATGCTATCGATCGGACTCGAGAAATAGTTTCCTGGGCTGAGAAAAAACGTTTGGAAAACAAATAGTCTAGCTAGTTCCAAACCAGTACCACTTCGCCACGGATTTCACCTACCGATCCGTCGCTTACTTCTTCAAATTTTTTGGTCATTTCCCGGATTACTTTAATTTCGGTATCGACACCAACAATTTCACGGATAACAGCCAAAGTCTTTTTGACCCGAAGAGGGGATTCGTAAACAATTTTTGTACCCTCAAAATCTTTATATTTATTGATTATTTTTTTAATATCACCGATCTTTTTGGGTAAGAAACCCAAAAAACAAAAACGAGCCGCCGGCAAACCAGACAACACTAAAGCATTAATCACTGCACTCGGACCGGGTAGGGCAGTATATGGTAAGCCCAATTCCTGACATTTTTTAATAAGCAACCACCCAGGGTCAGAAATTAGAGGAGTTCCTGCATCAGTCACTAGTCCAACTTCCAAACCTTCTTTTAGCATGTCAATTACTTGGGGGATTTTCTGTCGTTCCACCTCATCATAAAATGAAACTAGTTTTGGTTTGTTACCAATGTTTAGACTAGAAAGTAGTAGACCAGTCTTCCGAGTATCCTCGCAAAGTAATACATCAATCTCCTCTAGGACTTCAATAGCCCTTCGGGTAATATCACCCAAGTTTCCAATTGGTGTTGAAATTATGTAGAGCACGATTAGTTAAATTGGCGAATAACTTGAATTACTTTTCCGCGAATTTCTACTTCCCGGACATACATCGGTGACATAGTTGAGTTTGCTGGTTGTAGTCTAATCCGACCAACTTCCTTGTAATATCGCTTCAGAGTCGCAAAACCATTTTTTAGAACTGCTACTACAATGTCACCATTGTTGGCCTCGCGTTGTTCTTTAATAACCAGATAATCACCATTCAATATTCCATCATCAATCATGGAATCACCCTTTGCTTGTAATACGTATGATTTATATCCTGGCTTAACTACACCAGCGCTAACCAATAGCGTCGCATTTGGGTCAGTATACGGCTCAAGAGGTGCACCGCAAGCAATAAACCCCAGCACTGGTAGTTCCATAAGTCCCTGGGTGTTCATTGGTAGTTCAGCATCAACAACTTCAATCCCTCGAACCGCACCCCGATAACGACGAATTAATCCTTTTTTTTCTAAAACAGCCAAATGCTCATGAACCGTAGCCAAAGATGATAACCCTAAATGAGCCGCTATCTCGGTAAGTGTCGGAGCACAGGAATACTTGCTGATATTCTCATTAATATAATCAAGAATTTGTTTCTGTCTTTTGTACAAAATTGCAGTCATAAATTGATATTACACGAATAATACCCGAAGTCAATCCACTAAAAACGATGATATATTAAATCAATCATGTTCTTACTCATTATTATTCTCGCGCTCTTTTTCCCGAGTAATGTTTTTGCCAGCAACGAATTTGATGTCATCCAAAATATTAGCTACGAAGTCAATTTACAAGGCGATGCCAAGGTTAGTCACGACATTAGCTTAACCAATAGAATCTCCCAGATATACGCCAAGGAATATCAAATAGTAATCCACAACACCAATATTCAATCAGTTACAGGCCACGACAAACACGGCAATATCGTTAAGTCTGTTGTCCCCGAACTAGACAAAACTACTATTAATTTACAATTTGATCAACCAACTATTGGTAAAGATCAGCAAAACAATTTTTTCCTCGAATATACTATTTCTAAGTTTGCTCAAAAAAAGGGGAGTACCTGGGAGCTACTTTTTCCTCAATTTGAGAACCAAATCCCCACCGCCAAGCTCAATATTACTTTAAGTATTCCCGGATCCTTTGGGGACCTGTCCTTTGCTTCCATTCCGATTCAAAACAATCACCTCGTCGACAATCGCACCATAATCGAGTTCTCGCCCTCGTCCAGTAAAAGTAAGCCACTGTTGGTTTTTGGAAACAATCAGGTCTTCGATTTTAAATTACTTTATTATTTAAAGAATCCCGATTCAGCACCTAAAAACATGGAGATTCCCATTCCTCCAGATACCAACCTTCAAACAATTATTTATAAAGATTTCAACCCCAAACCTCAGTCTGTTCGCATCGATGAAGATGGCAACTGGTTGGCTTCTTTTTTTGTAAACCCATCTTTGGATGTCGAGATAACCATTGAGGGACAAGCCAAAATTCATCCCTCAATCAAACAGCCTGTGTCAATAGATCCATCAGCTTACACCACTGCCCAAAAATATTGGGAGGTCGATTCGCCAGACATTTCTATTATTTCCAACACCCTAAATACTCCCAAATCAATTTACGACTATGTCGTCTCCACCCTAACTTACGATTATGATCTGATCAATTCTGCTAGTCGAAAAGGTGGACAAACCGCAATTCTCAATCCATCAAAATCACTCTGTACCGAATTTACCGATCTTTTTGTTACTTTGGCCAGGTCCGCCAAGATACCGGCTCGGGAAATTGAAGGGTTTGCTTATAGTAATAACCCCAAAATAAAACCAACTAATCTTGGCGCTGACATTCTTCATGCTTGGCCTGAGTATTATGATTCGAATACTAAGACTTGGATTCAAGTCGATCCCACTTGGGAAAAAACTACTAATGGTATCGATTTTTTTAAGGAACTGGACCTAAACCACATCACTTTTGTAATCCATGGGAAAAGTAGTGAAAACCCAGCTCCTCCAGGGGCATATAAAAAAGACAATCTCTCCAAAACGGTTTTTGTTGACTTTGCCTCTGATTCGCTCAACCCTCAACTTCAAAGCCCAGTAATCGAAGTCGAAAACAATCAACTAGTAATTCGCAACCCCAACCTTTTTGCCCTTCCTCCTACTCAAATTAATCTTCAAAATTTGTCGCAAGAATTTTCTACCAAAACATTACCTCCTTTAGGGAAAGAAACTATCAGTATTCCCAAAACTTCTTTTATCAATT
This sequence comes from Candidatus Shapirobacteria bacterium, assembly GCA_041658955.1. Classification (GTDB taxonomy): domain Bacteria; phylum Patescibacteriota; class Microgenomatia; order UBA12405; family UBA12405; genus UBA2283. Next base: position 51,760 of record JBAZZE010000004.1, on the reverse strand, counting down.
CTCTTCTATCCAAAAACTCAAACTTTAAATTTGAAATTTCTACTTCTGACGGAAAAGTTGTCAAAACCATAATCAATCGCGATCATTACCTAAACTTAGCAATTACCGCCGGTGTAGCTATCTTCATCCTATGTATTGGCGGTATAATACTTACAACTGCACCAAAGAAAAAATGAAAAAAATACTCAAGTTAACCCTACTTATATCATTTGCCCTAGTAACCCAAAATCAACTTTGGGGGAACCTCCAGTTTCAAACACCAATTCTTAGTGTTCTTAAAGTCGCTTTGGTTTTATCAATTTTTGAACTTATTTTAAAACCAATTATTAAAATATTGTTGTTCCCCATTAATGTACTGACATTAGGATTATTCCGTATAGTTATTAACACGGTTGGCTTTTATTTAGCAGCCTTTGTTTTAGCTGATTTTATCGTTGGTCCAATCCATACTTTACCAGTTACCATCCAGGGAATTCAGATTCCCGCCATCAATCTAGTCGGTTTTTGGGCTCATCTTCTAAATTCCACTTCCAATAGTTTTCTGCTATATATATTTAAGTTTATTTTAAAAACAAAAAAGGAAAAAAAATGAATACTGCACTTACCGTTTTTCAGATAGTTTTATCAGTAGCACTCACTGGTCTCATCTTTCTCCAGTCAGGGGATGACAGTGATTCTCGCTCGAATATTTTATCAACCACCACTTTTCAAAAAAGAGGGTTGGAAAAAGCTGTTTATTTTGCCACCATCGGCGTTTTAGTATTGTTCCTAATTTCTTCAATTATTCAAACAGCAATTTAAAAACAACTTGCCAAAAAAAGTCCGTTTTTTTATCGAGTATTTTATATACTATCTTCGTACCTATGCACCGGTGATCATACTCGGTCTGATTTTTGGCTCTTTTTTATATGCCAAGCGAAGTCTCATAATTCAATTGGTCAGTGATCTTAGTTACCGACGGACCGATATTGGCATCGAAGGACTTTATTCTATAGCCAACCTCCCAGCGGAAGTTTCTAATAAGATAAGTCATGGCATCACTTCACTCACCCAAAACGAAAAGGCCATCACTTCACCGATTATTGAGAAACTCGAAGTTGATGAAGGCAATCTAAATTACACCTTTTATTTTAAAGACGATCTCTACTGGCATAACGGTCGCAAGTTTCGCACTTCGGATCTATCGATTGAAATTGCTGGTACTACCGTTACTCACAAATCAGCAAATGTTTTAGTACTTACTCTCCAAACTCCATTTTCACCTTTACTATCTATCCTTAGTCAACCACTCTTTTACAACAAAAGTTTAATTGGTATCGGTGAATACAAAGTTACCAAAACTACTTATCAAGATGGTTTTATAAAAACCATCCACCTAACCTCCACCAAAGATCATCGTGATCAAATAACCTACCATTTTTACCCAAATGGTACTGACTTGATGAACGCCTTTAAGTTGGGTGAGGTCAATCAGATCACCACCTCGTCACTTGATGATTACGCTACTTCATGGTCAAAAATTAAAGTTAATCCATCTGTTTCCACCCAAAAATACTTAGCCATTTTTCTAAACACTAACAAATTGGGTAGTAAGACACTCCGCCAATCACTAGCCTATGCTACCCCTAAAACCGATGATAATAACAAAAGGACCCTTGGTCCTATCGCTCCAAATTCTTGGGCTTATAATCCCAATATTAAACCCTACAACTACAATCCCACCCGTGCCAAAGAACTTCTCGATAAAGACCACCCCACCACCATAAAACTATCCGTCACCGACCGGGAGCTTCTCTCAACTGCCGAAAATATTAAAAAAAGCTGGTTGGAAAATCTAGGTATCACCGCCGAAATTTCTATCGAAAATCAGAAACCAGATCTAAACGAATACGAAGCTATCCTTACTTACGGCATAATTCCTCACGATCCTGATCAGTATCCTTTCTGGCATTCGACCCAAACAAATACCAATATTACTCACTTTAACAACTCTCGTATCGACAAACTTTTGGAAGAAGGACGGCTTAGTGCCAACCCCGTTGAACGTAAACAAATATATACCGACTTTCAGAAATTTCTATTGGAAGAATCTCCAGCTATCTTTCTCGAGTTCCCTACCTCTTACACCATTTCTAGGATAAAATAATTCAATGAAGCAACCGTCACTTGACCCAATTGGCATAACCCTGATTGTAATATTTTTGGGATTACTAACTTATGCTGGAGTAATTTCTTATAAAAGTATTGATTGGACCGTTTTAAAAAGATTAGAATCTCAAACTTTAGTTCTACCAACACCTGTAGTTGCCAGTCCTTCAGCGGTCACGGCTTCACCATCTGCTGCCACACAACCTCTTCCTACCACTAAGTAAGCGGTTTCCACATTACTACAAATTCTGACTCAGTAGTCGAGCTATTGAACCCTCTTTTGGCATAAAATTTATGGAGATCTTGTTTATCATTATCGACAAACAGACCAATCTCTTTTACGCCCTCTTTTTTGACCATATCAGTTACGTAATCGAGTAGCATTGTGGCAATTCCTTGATTACGATAATCCACAGCAACCGCCAATCTAAAAATAATCACCACTGTAGCACCATAAGGAACTACAAAAACATTACCTACAATCTTTTCTTCATCAACTGCCAATACACTTCGCATTTTCTTTAGATTGTCTTCCGACTCCCAAGTAGCATCAAAAAGACCAGCACCAGTCAGCAACTCTTTAAGTTTTGGATAATCTTGTTCTTGGTAGGCTCTAATTTTTATCATTTGCCAATTTTACCAAATCCTCTTTAGTTGATTTACTCATTTTCTTAACCTCACTTTCTCTTTTTAGTGCTTCAGACAGACTTGCTACTTTTTCACTATAAACCAGTTTAAATGAGGTAAACATTCTAAGATATTTTGCTCCAACTTTTCCCTTTCGATGTTGCTCTAGTCTTTTTTCTAAATCATTTGTCTGGCCAGTGTATAAGGTATCTCCCGATGTCCGCAAAATATAAACAACGAATCCTTTCATTATTTATCTTCAAACAAAACCAACTCTTCTTGGTCTAATAAGTCTAAAAATTTTTCGGGTAGATCACGACCATTTCTAGGCGGTCCAACTTTAGATTGTAGATTCTTTATATGCTCATCTTGAGCCAGTTTTGTAGTGAAACGGTAATAAACGAGATACTCCAACGAGTTGGAAATTGATTTAAAAAAAGTATAGTAGATGCAATCCGGGCTTTCGTGAGCACACTGTACAAAATCTGAAATAATGTTTTCGAGATTTCGAGACTGGCCTTCTTTTGCTACAACTCTATAAACCACTGTAATCATAACGCTATTTTAGCAAACTCAATATTGGCACTAATATCCAACAATTACTTCTGAAATGACTTAACATCTTCAATTATTTCTGCAGCATGAATAGTCGGATTCACTTTGTCGTATTCTTTTCTTATCTCACCCTCTGGATCAACTAAATAACTTTTTCGATTTATTCCCTCATACTTTCGTCCCATAAAACTTTTCATACCCCATGCTCCAAAGGCTTTTATAGTCTCTGTCGACTCGTCACTTAAAATTGGAAAATTTAGCTCATACTTTTTGGAAAACTTTTCATGAGACTTGACGCTATCTTTGGAAATACCCAACACTTGTACACCCAACCCCTCCAACTCATGATAACTATCTCTAAGCCCACAAGCCTCGACGGTACAACCCGGAGTGTCATCTTTTGGGTAAAAATAAACCAAGACCCACTTACCTTTGTAGTCAGTTAATTTACGGATAATTCCATTCTGATCAGCGAGTTCAAAATTTGGTGCTTTCATACTACATTCTACCAAAACGGCCGACTACATTTTTTTTAAAAACATTGACTTAGTAGTTCCCGAAAGTTGATCTAATTCAGTTTTATATTCTTCAAACCCATGTGACTGACAGAAGTTATACATACCTGGAAACTTATCTTTATAGGTATTTAAACTTAGCCCAGAAAATTTATTCTCGGTTGCAAAAGACAAAACTTCCTCATACATTTTTTGCCATATCCCATTTTTTCGATACTCTGGAAGTACACCCACATTCCAAATATGGAGTGTCTTTTCTTTTTGATAACAAATTGCAAACCCAACAAACTTATTATTTATACTGGCAGTTACCATCAGCCCATTGTTTATTTTAGTCAGCCAATCATCTTTGAAATGATATTTTGCTTTTTCCTCATCGTTTGGCTGAAAAACAATATCGGCAACAATCAATACTTCATCCAATTCGTCAATTTGGTTAATGTGTATTTTTATATCATCCATAATTATTTATGGCTGACCACAGGCCATTAGGGTACAAGCCACTTCACCATTGTTGCAACCACAACTGTTACAACCATCAGTCGATCGAAAACTCTCTCCTGACTGATAAGTCTTTCCATCATATTGGCAAACTTTAGAAGGGGAAAGTTGTTTTATTATTAAAAATTCTCTTATCCGATCGATATTTTGACCCACTAATATCCCCAACACCAAAGCTATGATCGCCGAAATGTATTGATTAAGGTTCATTTTTTTCATAATTATCGACCGACTAATAAAATATTTGGGTACACCGATTTAAAACTTTCATATCTCTCCACTGAAGTCTTTATACTCTGTTCTCCATATTCTTTTACGATCCTCATTATTTTTTCTCCCGCTTTACCATTTCTACGATAGTCGTCAACCGCTTCAGCTGTCATAAAATCCCAGATTGGGAAGGATCTTCCCATAGTTTCAATATCATTAATAAGTCTGGCCATTATATATTCGTTGTAAAATGTGGCGTCAAACGGATGAAGATAGACGAACATGAAGTCAGCTAATTCTCCAGAAAATATTCTGCCCACAACTTCAGGTGTTGCCAGAGCCGCGTCAACAATTACCTTTGACTGCGTCAATTTTTCGACAATTAGTTTTTTTGCTGCGGCTTCAAATGAGTCTTGCCACTCTTTGGGTGCTTCACCCTTATAAACCGAAAATGCTTTTCCACCCTTACTCTCTTCAAACTTATTCACGACACTTTCCCGAACTACAAAATCTAGTTCTAAATGTTCATATCCCAATGGAATGATGCTTTTTGCAAAAGTTGATTTACCGGTACAGGTTTTTCCGGTAATAAAAATTAGCCGAGGCAAAGTTGTCTTTACTAGTTCTCCCAACTCAACGTCACTTATGTGAGTAGTTTCCATTCAAATAATTATAGCAGTCTCTTCTTTACCTCTATCGCTCTGGAAATAATTCTTTCTCCAATTTCACCCCAATCAAAATACTGACGATAATTTTTAGGATCAATCAACATAATATCTGTAACACTTCCTGCCGGATCATTCCTAAATTTACCAAAAGGCCTTACTTTGGTAACGTATCGTAACTGATAAGTAAATTCACCACTTGGGGCAGTTACTTTTTGAACACCAATCGGCAAGTAGTTCAATAGTTCCATGTTAGATTCTTCTTTTATTTCTCGACGTAAAGTCTGCTCAAAAGTTTCTCCTTTTTCTATATGACCACCGATTAGGTTCCAACCACTATCGGTTTTACTGGTCCTACCATGTCCAATGACAATCTTATCTTCCATAAAACAAACCCCATAGACTTGAACACATTTTTCATAGGGTAGTTCATCAAAAGAATCGAGATCGGTATATTCAAGCTTGTATCTTTCACCACCCCATAATAGTTCAGAAAAAATCTTTACAGTCTTATTTGACATCTTTTCCAAACATGTAGTTATCTAATTTCTGCCAACTATTTTTTCGAACTCCCTCAAGTGAAAAACCTAGTTTTTCAAAGTAGGGGAGAAGCTCGGTTACTTGGGTCTCCAATTCTATTTTGTGAATGTTGTTTTGTTTACACCAATTTTCTAGTTCGGCGACCAACTCTCGAGTAATTCCTTTTTTCCGATAATCAGATAATGTCCCCATCCAGCTAAGATAAGCCACTCCAAAAGTAAGGTGTTCGATAGCTATATAGCTCACCATTTTGTCACCATCATAAGCCACAAGTACCGGGCAACCGTTATTCAAAATCCTATTCCAAAACTCTGGTGCATAATCTTCAGTTAACCACTTGTTCTTAGCTTCTTCGCTCCATTCTTTAAAATCAGTCCCCACCAATACTTTGTAAAGTTCAAAAAACTCATTTACTTTATCAGTTCCAATTTGAGAAATTTTATATTGTGACATACCGCATTATACAAAACAATTCTATTCAATTCTTTATTAACCTTTCCAAAATTTTACGAAGTTTTCAAGCAAAGTTGAGAATGAAAATGGGTCTATGGCAAGAAAAATGAGAATAATAGACACTACATAAAGAAATACCACCAACTCTGATAAGTATTCGTTCCAGTGCGACTTTTCCACAATTTTCTCAATTTCAGTTTCTGGTTTATTTGCACGATTAGCACTAATTAACTTATCCAAATTATCTAAATCTCTATTATTTCTATACTGTGTATAGATCGGAATGATTACAATATCGACAAGTAGTAGTAAAAAAGATATCTTAAGTAAATCACCGTTCTTTATCCATTCTTTCGGAATATTCGGAATAGCAATCAAAGCAATTGTTGAAATAACCGTCAAGAAAATAACAATAAAGTTTCTGTGAAACAGTGAAATCTTATTACGCTTACTAATAAACTCACGATCGCGTTTAATATTCATACTTTAGTGTTGCCCCGCATGGATTCGAACCACAGTAAACAGCTCCAAAGGCTGCTGTCCTACCATTAGACGACGGGGCAGTGTCTAAGACTTAATGTGCACCATCTGGGACGATGTTGGAACCTATCTAACCTCCTCGATTAATCCAAAAGAGAAAGCTAGTCTTATCATCGCTATTGCTCACTTTAAGAAGGAGAAAAAGCTATGAGTTACAATTCGTCCTATATGGGCTCTCAATCTGACTCTCGCCAGACTGCAAACGTTATTTTAGCAGATGAAAACTCCTTTTACTATCAATTCGAGCGTGATTTGGCTCAGGCAAAACATGAAGTAATTATTGAAAGTCCATTTATCACCGTTCCAAAGCTGCGAAATCTGAAGCACGTCTTTGAGTCACTTATGGAGCGCAAAATAGCTGTGTTTATCATAACTCGGCATCCCGAAGAGCACGATTCGTTCATGTCCGAACAAGCTGAGGCAGGAATCCAGTTTTTTGAAAAAATAGGCGTACAAGTATTTATGAGCAAGACTCACCATAGGAAATTAGCCATGATTGACCGTAGGATCGTCTGGAAAGGCAGTCTTAACATTTTGTCACACAAGAATAGCCGTGAACTTATGGAGCGCGAGGATGATGAGAAGAAGGCTAAAGACCTGTTTTCCTTTCTAAAATATGATCATGTCAGAGAAATACAAAATATTTGTTATACTAAGGAGGAAATATGAACGATACAGTAACCAAAAAGTCAGAACTAGTCATCGATGCGCTCCAATATGCACACGATCACAATTTGGATGTAAACAACGTGGGTGATGTACAAAAAATTCTCGATGTTCTTGACCCTGACCACAAAGAAAATGTTGCAGAGTTCGCCGAGCTTCTTAAAACTTCAGATACCTTTATGGGTATTAAAGCTCGTGACTTGAAATCTGAAGACAAATTATCCAATTAACTAGTTATTTTCTCGTCGATAATTGCTTGGCACCGTGATTTTGCATAATCCCTCGCATGAAAGTCACATGATTTATCATCACATTTGATGAATGGATCATCACCAAACCCAATATACGATTCATATAACTGGTCTGCACTCATTTTTGGTTGATACGAGCTTTTCAGGCAGTCATCAACAATCTTCTTGCAGGCAACAATCGCTTCCTCACAGGTGTCAAATTCACCATGCAAGTACCTCTCACTCTCGTCCATGAAGTGAAAGTTATCATCAACAAATACTTGGTATGTCATATGGCGCTAGTATATGTAGCCTTTAATAAATCGACTGTTCGCTGATCTGGATAGCTTCTTGGCTCACTGGTAATCATCTTTATTAGCCAGCGATATTGTATAACACGAACATTTTTAATTGGTTGAATCCCGAATCGAACAATAGCAAAGCGATGAGAGAAAACTATAATCGGAATGACGAATGCGTTGGTGATACGAGACGAAATCAAATAATCATGAAGTGAAGTAGCTTCCCTCATGGTTTGGCGTAAAAAGTCCTTTTCAAATGATTTTTGATTTAGGGTAAGCTCGTCACCATTAAATCCTACCGTTCCATGATGATTTTTGACTTCTATAGCGTGAATACCCGTTGGTCCGACAACAACAAAATCTATATTTTCTTTCTTTCCCGGTACGTGGATATCTTGAAAAACTGTATAGCTAGCATCCAGCTTTTTTAATTCATCACCAATGAACTTTTCACCGACGATTCCACTGCGGAATTTATACATCAAAGACTCTTCTTTTCTCATCAGGGAGTCTGTAACGAGCAGTAATGGCCCAAATACGAGTGTAATAGCGAATACTGCGGGCAATGAAAATGAGGCTATCGACAATCTCCAGATGACTATTCCAATAATGATGGTGAAGTGAATTAGATAAGCCAATGCACCGTATTTACTAATAGTTCTATTTGTATTGAGATATCGGCTGGGATGACCGTAAAATGATGCCATATTCTCATTGTATATATTTTTGTAAGTTAATAATAATATTATTACGAGATAACTGCTAACCAACTTTTCATTTTTACAAAATACTGTGGATTTCGAGTAACTAGTTTCTCAAAAACAGACTTTGCTTTATCAGTGATAGGAAGATTGGCAAGTCTATCAATAACAAGATCTAAATCATTTGCAATAATGACACCTTCTGGATAGTCAGCTAGATAATCGACCCATTCTAAAAACTCTTCATCACCTTTCTCGTCTGCAATTTTGACAAGGATCTTGCCATTGTAATGAAATGGCCACCAGTGCATTTCGTAAAGATTATCTTTTGTGATTTTTCCTTGCAAATATGGTCTTTCTACAGTTAAGCATTTTTTCCAAAGTTCAAAACATTCTTCAAACTTATGCTCAAAATTTTCTTCAATGAAATAATAGATATTTGTCATAACTTCATGCTCATAAGAATCAGCGAGGATTAGAAGATATTTATAGGCAATTGCAAAACAGTTTTCAAAATTAACTCCCTGTTCTTTTGGTAAGTGCCAAAATGCCCAAGCAAGCCCTGCCTTAACTTCACTTGATGAATCGGTTAAGATTTTAATAAGCAATTCCTTGAAGTAAGTATCATCAAAATCCGTTAACTCTGCTATTCTTTCTTTGCTATAAACGTATTTCAGTTTCTCCTCATCGATTGCACCTGCTCTAAACTCTGCAAAGAAAATAAATAAGCTTCTGGCTTCTTCAATAATTTTGTCATTCTTAGTTTCCAAGAAAGTATTCAATATTTCCTTTGCCTCCTCAGTGGTAACGCTTCTAACGTTATAAAAAAGTCTCAAAATTCCCATCATTATTTGTTCTAGTCCCCAGTTCTCTTTATTTCGCAACATTGCATAAGCGATCCGCTCAATTTCATTTGCAACCTCAATACTGAGGAATCTTTCCGTGGAATCAGTGGGTAAAACAGTATGCCTTACGGTCATTAGCTGTTCTAATGGGATACAAGCGTACGCCCTTACGTAATAATTTTCGTCTTTAGTTAGTTTTTCTACTAGCGGAATAATCTCAGGAATATAATCACGCCCTGGCAATATGGCTATACTTTGTAATATCCATGCGACTGAGGCTCTAATTGTAGTAATCTCATTTACGTCCTTGCCCTTTTTAACCTGCTCATGGAGATTGTGTTTTCCTTCTGGGTCATTAGGATCGTTTTCTAAAGTCGGATCTGGATCATCAATAAAGAATCTGGCAATTTTTATTGCACCTTCATACTTTTTTGCCTTTGCTAGTTTGTCTCCATATCGAACAACGGACAATCTTGATTGGACATCAGGTATTTTTGCTATAAAAAGTTTTACATCATCTTTACAATCAGTGAGCCAAGATGAAACTATCTCATCATAAATTCTTGCAATTAAACTATCATTATTTTCAATGTCATTAATACTACTAGTAATTACAATCTGCTGATTATGAGTGAGTGAATCTTGAACCCATATTTCCTGGATAATTGCCTTTCCTTCTTCAAAGTCTTCAACCAAAACCTGTGATAAAACTCTAGCTGTTTGCCATACGTCCCACTCTCCCTGTTTATTTATGAAATAGTCACTTTTGAGAAACTCTCTTAAAATGGCTATGCCCCTGCTCTTCGTCTTTGGGTTCGCAAGTAGACCTGGAACATTTGAAGTAATATTTCCTTCTAGAACTCCTCGAAACTTATTATACTCAGGGTTTTTTCCCCATGCCTCCAAAGCAGCTAATGCATCCTCATGTCCTTTATTTGCTAACTCACTAACTATTTTTTCTACATGATCATTAGCAGGGATGCCTTTGTATGGTTCATAATCGAGTTGTAATTTTACAAGTTCCCATTTTTGATCATCAGAAAACGCGTCTCCGCCTACTTGCTTGTAAATCAGCTCTGTCTTATGAGGAATTCCTTTTCGCATTTCTACAAAGTCTTTGATTATTGCGAGTGCTTCCTTTTTATATTTAGGATCTAAATAAGCACTAATTATTACTGGAACAGAAGCTCTATTTAAATAATCTGGTTTCTCTGCTGATACTAAATCTTGTTTTACTGTAATTAATTTTTCGGTAATAAATTTCCACGCTGCATCAGGATTAGCTGCATAATACTGAGTTAATATTGGCTGCAATATATGAGTAATAAAATGCCTATCAGTATTTGTAAAACCCATGTGTTCCCAGCCCTGATATGTGGATCTTCTGCCATGTCTGTTATAAAATTTCTCATATTGTTTTGACAGTTCTTCCGATAAAGATATAATTCTAGACTCAACATCAGCTTCCGTATGTATTTTGAGGATTCCAAAAATGGAGTCTGGGGTATAGTGCCAGTACTCACCATCATCACTCACCAAATCAAAAAACATAAAAATAAAGGCGACAATTTCTTTTTTAACACTCTCTTCTGCTTTCTGATAAAGTTTTTCTAACGCCTCCGTTGTTTGTTCTTGCTCCCATTCCTTACGATGTGATTTTTTGATAAAGAAGACCTCTTTGGTATTGACCTCGATTAAGCTTTTTAGTATTTCAAATATTTGTTTGTCGTACTTGTGTGTCTGGTCAAGAATTGCTGAACAGATCTTCACAATGTCCACAACAATAAATTCTTGCCTATAAAAACTTAATATCCTTTCAATAACTGTTGGTAAAAAGTTGATTAAATATTCCTGGTTTTCTGGATCATTTACATTCTTTTGGAAAATTTCGAAAACATTTATCGAGAATGTTCCTCTGGCTGCTGCTTTCCATAAGTTATCCCATTGAGGTAGATTAAGATTTGGAAGACCGTCTAGCTTTTTTATTGTGAGGTAATAGAGATCAGGAGTGGTAGTAAGAAGAGTTATTTCGTTATTGCACCAGTCTTGGCTGGTTGGACTATCAATTGCTGTGAGCAATTTATTTATTCTTTCTATTTTTTCCTTTTGTTCATCTTTATAGCCTGCATCATCTTGAACCTGTTTTTTTCTCTCATCAATCTGCTTGTAAAACTCATCCTTCGTAAATGTTTTACCTAGTTGAGATCCTTTATAAACTCTATCAATAAGAATATTGCTTACTATTTCATCAAAGGTTGTATCAGGAAACCATGCACCCAGAATTTCAGCAAGTAGTGTCGTTACAATAAATTCATTAGTATCTTGATCAACTTTCCAAAACTTGATTTTGGGTAGTAATTCTAAATGCTGGTCAGTAAATCCTTTTTTCTTTAATTTCTCCTTTATTTCCTCAAAATACTTTACGTTTTCAACATCACCCTGTGCATCTGGACTTAAATCCTGGCAAATAATAAGTATTTCATCATCAGTTCCTACCTTTTTATTATCAATCAGGTTATCTAATATACCTTTGATGACACCATGGGTAACTCTTTCTGTTTTGGATTCACAAATAATTTTTTTTCCTGAGGAGAAAACCAAGTCAAAGTCTTTGAGCTCATCCTGTTCAAAAGCTATGTGATCAAGATTGGAGCTTCTGACGTATTGAAGAAATAATGATAATGCTGCCCATGACTGTGCATTAATTCCCTTATATGTTGCTTTTCCACCAGTTTTACTCATAAATAACCCTAGAAACATTATAATTCAATACGAAAGTATTTATTCATTCGCCTAAAAATACTCTTGGATTAACCGGAATCCCATATATCCTCGTTTCAAAGTGTAAGTGTGGTCCGGTAGCCCATCCAGTTTGTCCCTCTTTCCCAATGGTGTCTGTAATAGTTACTTTCTGGCCTTTGTAGACGAAAATCTTATCTAAGTGGCCATAGATGCTCGTTATATTGTTACCGTGGTCAATGATAACGTGCTTTCCATACCCCCAGAATATTTCTCCAGCATACATGACTTCGCCATCCATTGCGGGGTTGATAAGATCACCGATTTGCCCTGAGGGGTTCGCAATATCAATACCAGTGTGAAAGACTTGATAGAGACTGGATTGGCCAAATTCTAGTGTTATTACCCCGTGAACAGGCCAAGCGACCTGTGGAGATATGGATTTAACAACTTCTCCGGACGTTGGATCTTTGATCTCAATTGACTGTGTGACTGGGTTACTTTCAACTAATTTATCGGAAATGATGTTGATACCTACTCTGGTGAGTAAGATGACCCCGATAACCGGCACCATGAGGATAGTGAGGAATGCTAGGAATACGAATTTTAGTTCCTTGCGAAACGACCAGAGGGTTAGGAACAGTTTTGGATTCATGTCAGATGTAGATCTCCCGAGGATCGGTTGTGAGGAGTGGGTGCTCTTCTTCGGAGGCAACCACTTTTACAGCTACATGGTTTTGATCAGCAATGATGAGAGCCTCACCGCGTTCACACGTTAATAGGTAATGCTGTTCAAAGGCCGAAAGATGGAATTCTTCCGCCACTTTTTTGATGGTGGTAGTATCTTGGCGCATGAGAATACGAAGCGAAGATTGGCTAGCAATAGCCTTCCCGTACTCCTGTGACAGGAAGTCATTTGCTTGTTGAGTAATGATTGTGACCCCCAGATAGTATTTTCTGGCGCGCCTGACAAGTCCTGAGATAAATCGGGCGCTTTCTGGCTCCTGTAGTAGAATCCAACCCTCATCAATGACCAGCATTCTTTTTTGTGGGTTCTGTTTGACCTCACTATGGACGAAATTGGCAACCACCATCATCATGATCTGACGAAGTGATTCATTGAGATCCTTGATATCAAACACTACAAGGCGATTATTCATCTCGATATTTGTCTGAGAATCAAAAACACCACCAAGTGAGCCTTTTACAAACCGCTCAAGTCTGTTACAGAGGTCTTTGTGCTTCATTGATTTTAGTTCCTTATAGAAATCCTTGAGGACTGGATAGACAATTTTCGCTGGTTTCCTACCATTCTTGCGTTTACTCATGCCCGCATTTTTATATGTTTGCAGGAGCGCGCGATCAACGGTTGCCCGCTCTTCCGAAGTCAGACTGCCAACCATGAGCGATATGAGCTCTGTGAGGTCTTGTATGTGCTCAGCGAGGCTATTCTCACCCGTGACGGAGGTTTGGGAGTAATCAAATGGGTTAATCTTTTCTTTCGAGGTGCTTGATAGTTTGATATAGGTTCCGTTGACGCTTTTAGCCAGTTGCTTATATTCGCGTTCTGGATCAATGACTATGACTTTTGTACCTTGCATGAGGTGACGCAGGATCTCTACTTTGGCAGTAAAGCTCTTGCCTGAACCAGACTGGGCAAAAATAATGGAGTTGGCATTGTTTAGACTGTAGCGGTCAATGATAACCAGAGAATTATTCGATTTGTTGATGCCATAGAGGATTCCGGACTCCTGTACCAGTTCGGAGGACACAAATGGGAATGTAAGCGCAGCACTTGAGCTATCCAAGTTTCTCTTTTGAGCCAGCTTATTTTCACCTCGAGGTAAGACTGATTGCAGGGCTTCGACTTGTTGGAAAGTCGCGGGTTTTATATAGAAAAGCCTTGTCTGCATAACCGTTTCTAACAGCTTCGTCACTTTATCCAGTTCGACCAAGCTCTCAGCGGTGACAGTCATATATATGGAAACTTGGAACAGTTTTTCCATGCCCCGCTGAATTTTATCTTTGAGTTCCATGGCAGATTCAAGCGGATCAGTGATTTCACTTCCGATAACCCGTCCTTCTTTGAGCATGGTGCGCTTGGTGGACTCAAGTTCTGTGATTTTGCGGTTAAGCTTGGGCAGAGCTATGAGAGGATCAATCTGTTCAACGTGATAATTAATGTCAATATTGTGGTTAAAGTTCACCAGCATTGAAAGCCAGCCAGTAGAGGCAACATATGGGTATCCCGAAACAAAGAGTGTTCGGACAAAAGTATCGTTTATCTGTAAATAGCTCGATTCCTCTTTAAGTCCGGCATAGGAAATAAGGTCGAGTTGGTCTTGTTCGCCAAACGTGACGTTGATAGCTTGGTGCGCTAAGCGTTTTTTCTTTTGGCGCTTTTGCCAATCACGAATAGGTTTGATTTTGGTGATATTAAACATAATTGTGTTTGAATAATGCCGATAATGCTTCTTTTGTAACCGCCTGGGTCTTAACCGATTCAGGGTTATAAAAACTGTAGAACAAGTTAATAATCTCGATACTAGAGAGAGTTTTAGCTTTCATCTGCATCCGCTCCAAGCCTTTGACGACAATATCGCGATTTAGATTTAAATGTTCTTTGATTACTTTCCAATCTTCGTGCCGGTCTGGGTGGTGATACGGCAAGACAATATAAAATCGTCTTGAGAGAATGCTATTACCAGATACAAGTTTTTTAACAAAAGCACTATATCCCTCGATTTGCTTGCGATAGATCGGATCTTTCTCTTTATCTTTTGATCTAGCCACATCTTCAGCATATTTGTCGATATCAATCTCACGAACTCGTACCAAGATTTGAATCTGGCAAGGTAAGGCATTTAGAAAGTTTTGGAAACTATCGATCATGACGTCCTGTTCCTCTTCACTCTTGAGCTCGAAGTTTATGGATGAGGTTTCCAAAATCAACCGATAT
The DNA here is from genome assembly GCA_041658955.1 of Candidatus Shapirobacteria bacterium. GTDB lineage: Bacteria > Patescibacteriota > Microgenomatia > UBA12405 > UBA12405 > UBA2283. Next base: position 36,564 of record JBAZZE010000004.1, on the reverse strand, counting down.
TCCTGGTTAGGCAAAACCAGAACATTATCCAAGACTTTTTTGATTTGTATTTGCTGTCGCGATGATTGAGATTTATTGAATAGTGTCATAGTCATTTCCTCCCGTACCGAAACGATACAGCCAGATTCTTTGATGCCATTGCCTGCTCAAATTTGATAAGCTCCTTGACCGACAGTTCTTTAGTGAGCCTCTTGGTTGTTTTTGCTACTGCCTTTTTGTGGTTTGCTACAGATTCAAATGGCAAATCAACTAACCGCTCAGTTATGTCATTTTTATTGAAGATATAGAATTTCGGACGTAATTTGTAGCGAAGTAATATTCCAATCCATTCCGCAATGATTTTATCTTTAACTCGGATCGCCAAAATAAGTGAGGTAGCACTAACCAATAGCACCAAGCTTACCTTGTACGGAGCTAGCTTCATCGTTGGAATAAATATCGCATATACCAGTGTCCCCCAGAGAACAGGCAACATCAGAAGTAGTATCTGTGCGAAATTGAGAGATCCTGCGATTTTGTCTTCAACTGTCGTGATTTGTGCTGGAATGATTGTTGTTCTCATACGTTTAAGGTCTTTCTAGGTGTCTTGGAGCCAACTGTACCTTTGTGAGCTGTATCAGTACTCATGACGTTAATAATCTGACTTCCCATGTGTTTGACCGTTCCCACACTTCGAGAAAATAAAATTAGTTGCATCAAGAAGCTTGGGATCTTAAGCAACGTGAGTAAAAGTCCAATGGCTACCGCAATTGAGATTAGTGAGTTATTGGTTTGCTCAGGTAGTGCCAGGAATGATCCGGCCAGTTGAATAGTTACGACATGAATAAAAATCATAAATACTGAGACTAGATAGCTCTTAATTGCCATTTCAGCAAAGTCGGCGGTCTTAGGGAGTGTCCAAAGTAAGAATATGAATGGAGAGAGTACAGCTCCAAGAGCTATAACAATCAAACGGCTGATATACATAAGTAGAAGCACAATCGCTACGATCAAGAACAGAAGTAGAAAAATCAAAGTGATGAGCGGAGCTGTACCAGTTGTAATATTTTGTAGAGTAATTGCGTTCGTGACCCATGCATGGTTGAGTCCTCCGGTTGCAGATATTACACCTGCCACAAGTACGTTACATGTTTTTACGGCGTAATCCGCCAGAAATAACGATACATTCGTTCCGAGGAACGCTAACCCAATTCTGGGTAGGAGGTGTTTAAACTCGATTTCTTCAAACCCGAATGTGGATGCACTCATAAATTGAAGTCCCAAGAGTGCCACAACCAGTACAAAGAGTGTGTCGGTTATACCAAGCATGATGAGCCAGAACTTGACGATAGTGGCGTTTGTCAGTAATTCAGGAGTTGTTGTAAGAAGTGTCATGATCCCATCCACGACTGGCTTTGTGGAACTTTCCACAATGTTTTGAATAAAGCCATTAACAGCATCGATGAGAACTTGGGTTAAACCCTCGTTAGGCGCTACACTCTCAATTTGAGTAAGAGGAAGGTTGGTAATTGTAGAACTATCAGAATTGCCTACCAGTGCTCCTTGTAGAAGTGAAACGATCCCATTGGCCGCGATGACAAGCACGAGCCCAAGCAGAGCATTACGAATTGTTTTCTTGGCTTCTTCTAGTGCCTCTGGTCTACCAGTTGATGTGATGTAGAGGTATCCACCGCGTAGTAGAAAAAATACGGCAGAAGCTGAAGCAATCAAAGTAATTATCTTGAGCGTATCAGAAGTAAACGAGCTAATCTCAGGAATTGGTGATGCGGCCAAGACAGAATGAGGGAAGAATAACGAAGTCAGTAAGATACCGGCCAAGAGCATCAGTTTTCGCATAATGTTTTATGTTGTGCATATTTTGTATTTACTGCGTGGCACCAAATGCACCGGTCGCCAAGTCAGATACGATGTTGGTCAAGACAAATGCACCTAGTACTACTGCCAGTCCGATTGCAGAGTACAAAATAGTTTTCTTGGAGCGGTCGAGCATCTCTGGATTGCCCGAGCTAGTAATATATCCAAATCCACCCCAGACAAAGAATCCAGCAGATACGAGACCTGCGACTTTAACGAGAATGAGAATGACACTCTTGATGAATGTTTCGATGTTGGCTACGTCACCTGTTGCAGCGTAGGCCGGAGATGCAAATGCTAGCGCGGTTATGGCTAGTGAAGATAATGTGATTAATTTTTTGTTCATAACCCACCTCCTTACAAATAAATAATTTGTTAATAGTTTGGCAGGTCTGGCTACAAAAAAGCCCCTATCGGAGGGGCAGCTCTTCTGAACTTGAGGGGATTATGATACAGTCCAGAGGCAAAGTCAATGGGTTAGCGCGTTGCAACAATTAAAATACTACATGTTCAATATAGTTGAGTACGATTCAAGATAAAAAGTGATAAAATCAGATCATTCTATGCAAAAAATAACTCCATATCACGCCAAATACTTTGCATATGAACTAACCAAGAGATGTTCATCCGATAGTTTAGAAAAATTATCTTCAACCCTCTCAAATGCTCAAGTAGACCTAAATCCTCATCAAATTGAAGCAGCTTTATTTGCTTTTAAGTCACCGCTATCTATGGGTGCCATATTAGCTGATGAAGTAGGACTTGGCAAAACTATTGAAGCTGGCCTCGTCCTATCTCAAAAATGGGCAGAGAGAAAACGAAAAATACTTTTGATTGTTCCCGCAGCACTACGAAAGCAATGGAACATGGAATTGCAGGAAAAGTTTTTCTTGCCCTCAGTAATATTAGAAGCTAAATCATTTAACCAGGCTATAAAAGACGGCAACCTGAACCCATTTAATCAAGAAGATAAGATTATTATTTGTTCATATCATTTTGCGAGAAGCAAAGCTCCGTATGTCAAACAAACCAAATGGGATTTATCGGTTATCGATGAGGCTCACCGCTTAAGAAATGTTTACAAGACCAGTAATAAAATAGCTCGTGAAATAAAGTACTCACTTTCAGATGTACCAAAGATTCTATTGACTGCTACTCCTCTACAAAATTCGCTCTTAGAACTTTATGGTTTAGTGAGCATTATTGATGATCATGTATTTGGTGATCTAAAAAGTTTTAAAGCTAACTATTCCCATGCTCCAAGAGAACAGGAGCTTACAAGTCACATAAAAGATATTAAATGGTCTACTGAATCAGGTGTTGGAAAAGGTGTTGTTACCAGAGAAATGGGATTACCAGATGAAGATGAAATACTCGATCCAAAACAACTTCTATTTACTGACCTGCGGAATCGATTAAAGCCAGTATGTATTCGTACGCTTCGTAGACAAGTGTTGGAATACATTAAATACACTGAACGTAAACCAATTACCCAAGACTACATACCAACAAAACAAGAAATTGAATTGTATGACGGTATGTCGGAATATTTACAACGACCAGCGCTGTATGCACTTCCCTCAAGTCAACGCCAACTGATGACGCTTATTTTGCGTAAACTTCTGGCATCATCTTCGTTTGCCATTGCTAGTACCCTAAATAATCTCGTAATTAAACTCGGTCTAGTTATTGATGAAACCAAGAAAAAGCTTGAAACAATGCCACCTGAGTTTGACACCACAGATCTTGCCCAAAACTTTGAGGGATTTGAGGAAATGTCCGAGGAATGGATAGACGATGAGGAGGGTGACGAGGATGAAGATTCAACCAAGAAATCTAAGGTCTATACCAAAGACGATATTCCACTCATGGAACAGGAAAAGAAAGACTTGGAGAAATTTAGAGGTTTAGCAAAAGCCATTTTTACCAATTCAAAAGGAGATGCACTTCTTGTTGCCTTGAAAAAAGGTTTTGAGATGACGAAAGATCTCGGAGCAAAGCAAAAAGCAATCATCTTTACTGAATCGACTATTACCCAAAAGTATTTATCCGAAACCCTTCTTCCGGAAAATGGATACAAGGATAAAATTGTTTTGTTCAACGGATCAAATAACGATCCAAAATCAAAAGAAATTTACAAGAATTGGCTTGAGAGAAATAAAGATACTGATAAGCTCACGGGGTCAAAGACCGCAGACATGAGGTCAGCTCTCATCGATTACTTCCATGACGAAGCAGACATAATGATTGCAACAGAGGCTGCCGCGGAAGGTGTGAATTTACAATTTTGTTCTCTGGTCATTAATTATGACTTGCCATGGAATCCTCAGCGTATTGAACAACGGATTGGAAGATGTCATCGATATGGTCAGAAGCATGACGTTGTGGTAATTAACTTTGTGAACCGTAAAAATGCAGCGGATAGTCGCGTGTACGACCTACTAGATCAAAAATTCAAGCTATTTAAAGGCGTGTTTGGAGCAAGTGATGAGGTCTTGGGTAATATCGAGTCAGGTGTTGATTTTGAAAAGCGAATCGCTGCAATCTATCAGGATTGTCGAACGACGGAAGAAATTAATACTGCTTTCGATAAACTACAGGAAGAAATGGATGACAGTATTCAGAATAATCTATCCGAAACTCGCCAAACTCTCCTTGAGAACTTCGATGCAGAAGTTCATGAAAAACTTAAACTCAATCTGCGAGAAAGCACGATGTACCTCGACACGTATAACCGGTGGCTGTGGGATACAACGAGGTATTATCTTGGTGACAATGCAGAATTTGCTGAACATGAATATTCATTCGTATTGAAAAATAACCCTTTCCCCAACGAAGAAATTGATGCTGGTCCATATAAGATTGGCAAAAATATTGAAGATGCACACGTTTATCGCCCCGGTCATTCGCTTGCTCAACGAATATTAGCTGATATCAAGTCAAAGCCGTCAGACGAAACAGAAATTATTTTTAATTATTCAGATAACCAAACAATCATTTCAGTCCTTCAGCCATTTATCGGAATGGGGGGAATGTTAAAAATATCCAACTTTACTGTCGAATCTTTTGAAGCCGAGGATAATATCATCCTCTCTGCTATTACGGACTCCGGAGATGTTATAGAACCCGAAATTATGAAGAAAATATTCCAATTATCCGCAGACTCTACCACCCCAGAACAAATTTCAGATGAGAATAAGGGCAAATTGAATGAGTTGGAAGATAAATACATAAAGATCGTTTCTACTCAGATTGCCGAGCGCAATGGTAGCTTCTTTGATCACGAGGTAGATAAGCTCGATAATTGGGCAGAAGACGTTAAAAAAGGTCTAGAAATCGATCTGAGAAAGCTTGATATTGATATAAAGACTGCTAAGACAAATGCAAAGAAAATAATCAATCTTGATGAGAAATTAAAAGCACAACGAGAAATTAAGGATTGGGAAAAGAAGCGTAATGACATGAGAAGACGGTTATTTGAGACTCAAGATGATGTAGAATTAAAGAAAGAAAAATTACTCGAGTCTGTCGAGGCAAGACTAGCTCAACAAGCAAAACTTGAGACCTTGTTTACGATTAAATGGAAGATAATATAAGACTATGACTGACAAGAAGCAAAAATTAGAGCTGACATGGATCGGAAAAGATCAGGAGATTAAACTTGAGCCTCGAATCCTTATTGAAGATCCAAATAAATCGCATGGTGATCCAAACTCCGAAAACATGCTTATTTATGGTGATAATTTATTAGCCTTAAAAGCTTTAGAACAAGACTATGCTGGACTAATTAAGTGTATCTATATCGATCCGCCTTATAACACCGGTAGTGCTTTTGAACACTATGACGATAACTTAGAACATTCTACATGGCTTAGTTTAATTAAACCAAGACTTGAGATTCTAAAAACGTTACTTCACCCAACTGAGGGTAGTATCTGGATTTCAATTGATGATGACGAGAGCCACTATTTAAAAGTTCTTTGTGATGAAGTATTTGGAAGAAATAACTTTGTTGCAAATGTTATATGGGAAAAGAAATTTTCTCCACAGAATGATGCTAAATGGTTATCTGATAGCCACGATCACGTCCTCGTTTACGCTAATAATAAAGAAATATGGCGACCCCAAATGCTCCCTCGGACCTCTGATACTGATAAACGGTTTAAAAATCCCGACAACGATCCAAGGGGAATCTGGGCATCTTCTGATATGACTGTTAAAACTTATAATGCATCAACTGACTATCCAATAACAACTCCAAGTGGAAAGGTTGTTAATCCAACTCAAAGCCGTTGTTGGTCAATTTCTAAATTAAAATTTGAGGAATTAGTTAAGGATAATCGCGTGTATTTTGGTAAAAGCGGGAGCAACGTTCCAAGATTAAAGCTATTTCTGTCAGAGGTTCAAGAAGGCTTGGTTTCTAAAACTATATGGTATCGTGTCGAGGTCGGAGACAACCAAGAAGCTAAACGTGAGATGAAGATACTTTTTAATACTGATCCATTTGATACACCTAAGCCCGAACGATTGATTAAAAGAGTTCTTGAATTAAGTACGAAGCCTGGTGATTGGGTATTAGATAGCTTTTTGGGTTCTGGTACTACGTCAGCAGTGGCACACAAGATGGGTAGGAAACATATTGGTATCGAGTTTGGTGAACATGCTTCTACGCACTGTCTTCCAAGACTCAAAAAAGTAGTTGATGGTAATGATGGTTTACCACTATCAGAGACTCTTGATTGGAAAGGTGGAGGTGGTTTTAAGTTTTATAATCTTGCCCCCTCGCTTCTCCGTAAAGATAGCTTTGGAAACTTTGTAATCGATGAACAATACAATGCCAATATGTTGGCCGCTGCAATGTGCAAGCATGAAGGATTCAAGTATTCTCCTGATGAAGCGATTTACTGGAAACAAGGGAGATCCACAGAAACAGATTATATTTTTGTAACTACGGGCTTTGTTACAAAGGAACAACTCGACGCTATTCATACACAAATGACTGAAAATGAGAGCTTGTTAATATGCGCAAAATCTTTTGCACCAGGTAGCGAAAGTCACTATTCAAACGTAACTATTAAGAAGATTCCTCAAATGATTCTTGGAAAATGTGAATTTGCTAAGGATAACTATGATCTGAATATTGTGAAAGCAACTATGGAGGAAGCAGAAGAATCAAACGAGGCACAAGATGAACAGTAAAGCTCAAACAATCAAAAATAGATTAAGTCTGCGTAAACCGCAAGCAGAGAGTTTGGAAATATTGCAAAAGATTACTGACACTCTCGAACTAAAAAACGAAGTGGATGTAGTAAGCCAACTAGCCAAGGTTCGTGCAATGTATCCGACTTGCTCTGATTTTGAGAGAGAATTCCCCTCATTATGTTTTTCACTTGCTACGGGTGTAGGTAAAACTCGATTGATGGGTGCGTTTATCGCCTATCTCTACTCAGCTAAGGGGATACAAAATTATTTTGTATTAGCGCCTAACCTAACAATCTACAACAAATTAATTGACGACTTGTCTAATCCACAGAGTCCTAAGTATGTGTTTAAAGGTATTTCTGAGTTTGCAGTCTTCGGCCCCCGCATTGTGACTGGTGATACATATGCGAATGCCCAACAAATGCTAGGTGAAACTATACGTATCAATATCTTTAACATTTCAAAGATTAACTCAGAAGTGCGCGGCGGTCGTGAGCCTCGAATTAAGAGACTCTCTGAGTACTTGGGAGAATCATACTTTAATTATCTTGCCGGATTGCCCGACCTAGTCCTTCTGATGGATGAATCACATCACTACCGAGCTGATTCAGGATTAAAAGCAATAAATGAACTAAAACCAATTTTAGGACTTGAGCTGACTGCTACCCCAATTGATTCTCATGGAGTAACTTTTAAGAATGTTGTATACGACTATCCATTGGCGAAGGCTTTACAGGATGGATTTGTAAAAGAACCGGCCATTGCCACACGACGTAACTTTAACCCTGATCAATACAAGAATGACCCGAAAGAACTTGATTTAATTAAATTGGAAGATGGGGTTCGTATTCATGAGGACACCAAGGTCGCACTCGACATTTATTCTCGAGACACAGGCAATAGGTTGGTTCGTCCGTTTGTACTTGTCGTTGCTAAAGATACCGATCACGCTAAAGAAATTCATGATGTGATTGAGTCTGAACAATTCTTTGAGGGCAGATACAAAGGAAAAGTTATCGAAATACACTCGAATCAGCGGGGTGAAGAGAAGGAAGAAAATGTCCAAAAATTATTAGCATTGGAAAAAGAAGATAATACTGTCGAAATTGTTATTCACGTTAACATGCTGAAGGAGGGTTGGGATGTCACCAATCTATATACGATTATTCCTCTCCGCGCTGCTAATTCTCAGATATTAACGGAGCAAACAATAGGTCGTGGACTGCGTTTACCATACGGGGCGCGAACAGGTGTTGAGAAAGTAGATAAGTTGACGATTATCGCCCATGATCGTTTCCAGTCTATCGTTGATGCAGCCAATGATCCAAATTCAATCATCCGTAAAGAAAATATCGTAGAAATTGATCCAAACGCACTTCCTGCCGATCAGGAAGTTATAACTTCACCCTCTACAATGCAATCTTCATTTAATGAACAGCGCGTACAAATTGCGAAGTTACAAAATGAAGAAGAACGGAGAACTGCTGAGTTTAAACTTGATGCCCAACAAATGATTGTAGATGCAGTTAGTTCGCTCGGAAGTCAGATAAAAAACATCGACGAGTTAAAGAGTAGCGACGTTCAAAAGCTAGCCATCAAAAAGATGGTGGAGCATATTGAAAATACACCTCAGCAGAATTTATTTAAAGATCAAATAGTTGTTGCTGCTGAAAAGGAATATGAAGCAGTTGTAGAGGAACTTATTTCTAAAACGATTCCAATTCCGAGAATTCTTGTCCAACAAAGCAATGAAACTAAATCTGGATTCCATGATTTTCAACTCGATGTTACAGGTCTAAATTATCAGCCCGTTTCAGAAGAGATCGTAAGGCGCACCTTACGCACTAACTTAAGTGAAGTATTACAAAGCACTGAAAGCGGTGTTGAGCGAGATATCCCAAGCAACATTATTATGAACGAGCTCGTTAATTATCCCGAGGTTGATTATGACCGTGAATCTGTACTACTTCACAAGTTAGTAGACCAAGCTTTAGCAAAGCTAGGCAGTGGGCGAAGTGAAGAAGATTTAAAGAATATTGTGCTTTACCACAAGAGAGAGATCGGACAATTTATTTATGCTCAACTTCAACAAAATTTTTACATAGAAACTGGTGCTTACAAAGATCCAGACGTTTTTCCATTCACTGAAATAAAACCACATAATTTTTCAAAATATACAGTTGATAAAATTCATCATTTTACAGAAACTATCACCCCAACCAACATGATCTCTACCAAAGTGTTCGGTGGATTTAAAAAAGCTAGTCATAATCTTTATAAATTTGATTCAAAAGCAGAAAAGGATTTCGCCACAATACTCGAAGATGACAGAGATGTATTAAAATGGCTTCGACCTGCAAAAACTCAGTTTTGGCTATATTGGAAGAGAAATTCACTACAATACGAACCTGATTTTGTAGTTGAAACAAAAGAAATTATTTACCTTGTCGAAATTAAAGCAGAGCGCGACATGGATGATTCAGAAGTTCAAGAAAAAGCAGAAGCCGGTAAAAAATACTGCGAAGCTGCTACAAAGTTTAATTCTGCAAATCGAGGTAAACCATGGAAATATATTATTTTAGCTCACACAGCAGTATCACCGAACATGAGCTTTAAAGAATTGAGTTCTAGACAATAATTTCTTTTAGCTTTTCCCAAATCTTCACCATTGCTAGTGTATCTAATCCACAGTATTGAAGGAGTGAGTCGGCGGTTCTTTGTTTCGCAGTCGTGTCGTTACTATGCACCATCTCCCACCATGCAATCATGGCCATATCACCTTTATTGATTGCAAGATCGTTATAGCTTAGTTCTGGCACCATAACAGGCAATACGTTTTTAATCGACCATCTGCCTTTAAAGTCTGGGTGGAGATAATACCCCTTAGATACAATTTCCATCAGATCGAACATGCGATTGTTTATATCTAGTAGAAAATCTTTATATTCGGGGTATAGCTCCGCCATTTCTTTGTTTCGTCCACCTTCAAACGCCTTATTCCAGACTATGACTGAGCCAGTTCCGCTAATACGGCTTCGGAGATGTCTTACAAGCTCTCTTGCGGGATCGCCAGGCTCCAGAGCTACATACTCTTCGTGCTGAATTTCTTCACTATTACTGCTAACAATATGAAGTGAATACTGAAATACCATTTTCTGGTATGGTTTATGGCCTTTGTAGAGGGGCATGGCTTCGTCGTATGTTTCATAGTCTAGGAAATATAACGGGTATGTAAGCCCGTGGAATAGCGTTAGGATCGTCGATTTGTCGATAAATGGAGTCTTGCTTTGCATGACATCTACGATCTTCTGTTGTTTGGGTGTAAAGGTGAAATTTAGGTCAATATCTTCGATTGCAATCGTTTTAGCCTCTTCTAACTGCCTGCGTTTTTTCGGAGCGAGATTGGGAATGTTGTAGATCGAGTATTGTGGTAAATCGGGGTGACATAGATTCATGCACGGACAGCACTTTGGATTAAGACAATTGAGGAAAGTATCGGAACTATCCGTTTTTACTATTCGTAACGCCTCTCTCATTTGTGATTGTACAGTTGGAGTCATTTCAGCTACATCACTGGTTACATCGGGTACTTTAAATAGTTGTTCTATATCGAGAGAATCACCTCGAACATACTCATCGTTGAGGAGTATTAAGTGAATCGAGCCAATGGTGAGAGTGTCTCCAATAACAATAGATTGGAAAGCAGCATCCGGTAAATGATCTTTTTTCTCTGAAGTGGAGCTCTTGATTTCGTAGATATCATAAGTATCTGTGTCTAGGTCATGGATAATTCCATCGGCTCGAGATTGATACTCACCCGACATATATGTTTGTTGCCAAAGCAGTTCGGCATTTTTGTATTTAGGAAGTACATATTGGGTAAGGTAGTCATGTGCAACCTTTTCAACCTCGTACCCTTGCAACATGAGATGCTGGTCATAGGTTGATGGAGCCGTTATCTGCAACTTTCCATGCTCTTTTGCCCACAAGTGCATGGGAGCCTCTAGAAATAGAAGAAAATCTGATTTAGTTAGCATATAATGCGATTATAGCCGATAAGTAAGTCTAAAAGGATGTTTATGTATAAACTAGCAAAAATTGATCTACTCGACTCTTACCCTCTAGCTGATATTTTCGATGACGAAAAATACACCATCCTTGCTCAAGGTGGTGATCTTGAAAAGATGTTGGATACTGCACTAGGTGGATTCTTCCATGAAAATCCGAAGATGAAGTCGTATAAACAGTGGCTTGAGACCGCTGAAGACGGCGGATATGAGTTTGCGTTGCTATCCGGAGGAAAAGAATTACTTCGTGTTAGCTCTTTACTATTATCTCAAGAGGTATTTAATGCCGTTTTTCTAATGAAGAAGTTTCATGCCGGTCAAAAGCGCAAAGGAGATGGTCATCCCTACGTTGAACACCCACTCGAAGTTGCTCACATGCTCTGGAAAAACAATTTTCCACCAGAAGTGATTGCAGCCGGATATTGCCATGACTTACTTGAGGACACGAAATGTCAGGAATATGAAGTAGAAGATGCTTGTGGTCTGGAAGTATTAAGGATCGTTAAAGCAGTATCAAATGATGAGGAATTGTCAGATTCAACCGATTGGGAAAAGAAAAAGTCAAAGTATGTTGAGAGTGTGCGGAAAGGTGGAGAGAAAGCAATTATGGTGAGTGTGGTTGATAAGATTGCTAATCTTCATTCTTTCTTTGAACAATACGAAAAGGAAGGGTCAAAACTCTGGACAAAGTTTAATCGAGGCAAGGATAAAAAGGTTTGGTTCGAGAAGGAAGTACTAAAGATGGCTAAAGAACAATGGAGTCACCCCTTACTTAAAGAGCTTGAGCAGTTGATTGAAAAACTCGAGAAGACGTCGGAATAATAATTATGGACTTATTGGAAAAAAAGATTGATGTCCTCATTAAAAATCTGAGGCAACTCTGGGCTAAATACACACTTCGACTCAAAGCCTATTTTCACAAACTTCTCTTTCCGGTGTATTTATTTCCAATTAAGCTCGTTACCTACTCCGCATATTATCTGATCAGATTTATATTTCGGTTGATGTTCTCCTTGCTTAAAATTTTAATAGAAACAATTATTTATCCCTTCCGGGGACTACGGAATTTTCTCAAGTCCCTTTTTATACTAGGGGTGGTTATCTATATGGCAGCTTCACTCTTCGTGATTGCCGATTACCTAAGAACACAATATGGTTTCTATGGTAAATTCCTATGCTCAATAGGAGCTAAAGATAAACTACAAGGCTCTGTAGTACGCATTGTAGGCGGGTATTCCGAGGGTACAGGCTTCTTTATCAACCAGAATCAAATCCTCACCAATTTCCATGTGATAGCAGATGAACCTAGTCCAAAAGTAATTTTACCAGACGGCAAATTTTTTACCCCAATCAAGATCACAGGCAACAAAGACGCTGATCTCGCTGTTTTGACGACGGATAAATCTTATCTTGACCTAGTATTGCCTCTGCCTAATGATGAATTAACGATATATGAAGACGAACCGCTTATCGCCACCGGCTACCCACTCGGTACGGACTTGGTAGGTCAGGCCACCATTGCCAAAGGAAACTTTATTGCGTATCGTAAATCAAAAAGAGACCCTGTCGTATATATCCAAACTGATGTTAGTCTGGTAAAAGGGATGAGTGGTGGACCACTAACTGATCAATGTGGAAATGTCGTTGGAATCAACACAATGACCTTGGCTGGGCTCTCGCTATTTATCTCTGGGTATCAGGCCAACACGATGATTCCGTCATTTACTGATCAGAATGTGACGAAAATTGAAGTCGATGCTTCTAAATCTCCGGAAGACGCAGTGAAAGCTTTTTATACCTACTTAAAAGCTAGAAGAATGGAGGAAGGATTCAAATTACTGAGTCAAGAATACCTCAAGAAAACTAATTTTGAGGAGTGGACTGCGAGGTTTACGGATATTCTTGATGTAGATGTGATCAAGGCCGACAAGTTTGAGAACAGCAAAGATACGGCATTTGTAAAATTCTCTACAAAAAACTGGGTAGATAACGAAGCGGAGATGCACTTTTATGAAGGTACCTGGCAAACAGTTCAGGAAGAAGGCGTCTATAAAATGCTTAAAAGTAAGATTGTAGAGGTTGAAAACCCTGACTATAGCTGGTTTTATGAATAAATGAGTATAATTGCATTATGAAGGTGACTCACGACAACATTAATACGTTTCTCTATACACCCGGGAAATACTTCGTAATTCCCGACTTTCAACGCCCTTATTCATGGGATAAAGCAAATATTAGTTCTTTTATTGATGATCTTGAATCAGTCTTAGTCAAAAGTAAAAATCATTATTTTGGCAGCATTGTTTATCTTAATGAGGGAAACAATAGCACCATCATCGACGGACAACAGAGGGCTACCACAGTTTTATTGATGTTGACTGCTCTATATCACATAATTTCGGATAACCCAGCATCCTCTACAATTCCAGCTCAAGCAATTAAAGATCAATATTTATACAACAGTCATGATTACAATGAAGAGAAAAATCGCATAAAATTGCGCACTGTTACGACTGATAACGAAATATTTGAACAGATATTTGAACGAGAATTTGGCCCACACAGTAAAGACAGTAAGCTATATCAAGCATATGAGCAATTTTACCTATATTTTAAAGAGAAAACGGATCTTCAAAAATATATAGACATTCTGAAGAATTTTGAGGTCGTTACCATCGCGCTAGACGCTACTGATGATAACCCGCAAAAGATTTTTGAGAGCATAAACTCCACGGGTAAGCCACTAACTGATGGAGACAAAATTCGTAACTTTGCCCTAATGCTTAATAACGACCAAGCGAGAGATCTGGTACTTAAGAAATATTGGCAAAAAATTGAAAGTCGATTGACGTATATCAATAAAGACTACATTTCAGATTTTTTCAAGTTTTATCTGACTAGTAAATTACAGAAGGAAGTTAAAATCGAACAAGTATATCCAGAGTTTAAAAAGCTTTTTTATTCGTACATTGGCGAGGTTCAGGGTGATATCTCAAAGCTAGAAGAATTTTATGGGCAAGTTGTCGATTATTTATATCACTATATCTTTTTGAAATTTAATCTCGACGAGGACGGAGTTTATAAATTTGTAGCAGATAAGGGATTTAGGCTCAATTACTTGAAACTTGAAACTCCATTCCCTTTTTTGATGAGAGTCTTGGATGAATACACCCACGGAAAATTAGATAACACGGAGCTCTATAAAGTTTTTGAGTGTGTAGAAACATATCTAACGAGAAGAATTATTTGCAATATCCCAACAACTGGCGTTAACAACTTATTTTCATCAATCCATAAAGATATAGAGAAATACCTATCTGAATATCCCGACCAAAAATATTCCGAAATACTTGGATACATTTTGACTGATAAAACTGGTGGACTACGCATACCCAAAGAAGCTGAGATCAGGAGCGCTATTAAAAACAATCCGATGTACAGTCAGCGAAATTACTATATTTATTTTGTTCTTAGTTCCGTAGACGATCAGTCCAAAGAATCTACTCTCCTCAAACAAATCGCCAAGCAAGAGATTCAGCTCACGATTGAACATGTCATGCCCCAAACTCTGAATAAAGCGTGGATTGAGTCTTTAGGTGACAATTACGAACAAATCCATCAGCAATATTTACATACTCTGCCGAACCTGACGTTAACAGGATATAACTCAAAGTATTCAAACAACGATTTTGAGATCAAAAAGACGACAGAAAATGGATTCAACGAAAGCCCTCTCCTGATTAATCAATACGTAAAGAATAAAGAAAAATGGGATATTCTAGCGCTAGAGGAACGCGAATCATGGTGGTATGACCAAATTGAAAAGATTTGGCCACTTCCAAAGACTAACTTTGTTCCCGTTGTGAATGAAACTGAGCTCTCGTTCTATGATGATAAGGACCTAACGGGATCGAAAGTAAAGGGAGTTTCAATACTTGGTGAAGTTACAGAGTGTAATAGTTGGGCTGCTGTGCTTGGGACAATACTTACTAAACTATTCATGTTAGATGACAAACTCTATGACTATGTAACAAGTGACGACTTTTTGCATCGATATATAACCTCAGATTCAAGCGAACTCAGGACACCTAATGCGATAAATGAAACCTCATATTTTTATGAAAATAATACGAACACCAATCTCAAGCGAGATATTGTCGTTAAATTAGCTGAACATTTAGACTTGGAGAAGACCGATATAAAGGTTATTCTGGACAAGTAATTTTTCTATTTCTTCTGTCCGATTTTTTGAGTTTTCTCAGCCAAAATATAGCTATATTTTCCGATTGATCTAAACACTAGTGTAAACAGGTCACGAGTTACTTCAATAAATGAATATTCTGGGACTTTTACTTCTTTTGTCAGATGTACCACTTTAAGTTTCTGTTCCTTCACGGGTTCGGCTTCTTTGGGTTTTGGAACCGTAATGCCTACAAATTGGGTTCCGGGAATCGGCGCTTCTATCTTTACATGTCCCGTAGGTGAAGCCATTGCTAATGCTATATCGGGTTCAAGCTCAATAATATATTTCAATTTGAGTCCAGCGACAATGCTGAGCCTGTATTCAACACCTTTATCCTGAAGATTTACTTCCATTACCTTTGTCAGCATTCCGTGTTCATCAAAAGTTGATTCAAGAACACCAGCCCATTTTTGGACAAACTCTGTATCAACTTTTATAAGCTTCGTTTTAGGCACAAATTAGTTATATCACAACACAGTAAGAAGGGGTCTTACCCCTCTTTTTGCAAGGGTTTCCGGCTACGCCTCCAATAAACTGCACTTCGTTTGCCCTTGCAAAATTTCACCCTGCTTGAGGGTTCCCCTGGTATGGGAAGTATGGCCATACTTCCCAACTATTAATTTCGGGAATAAGCCAAAAAGGAGGTGAGAAATTATGAAACTACTTACAAAAGGACTATTAGAAAGGTTCGCCAAGGTAGGCAGACAAGAAGACAGTAGCGATCCTGTTGTGGTTGCGAAATTCTTTAACCCAACAGGCGCGGGTACATGGTACGCAACCGAGTACGATCCAGCATCGAGAGAGTTTTTCGGATTTGTTTCCATCTTTGGGGATTGGAATGACGAATGGGGCTCTTTTTCTCTGGATGAACTCGAAAGCTATCATGGCAACTTTGGATTAGGGATTGAGAGAGATTTGTATTTTGACGAGAAGAGAATCAGCGAAGTTATGCCCAGTGCAAAATTATAAATATTGTACCCACCGCGGGGCCCCAACCCCGCGGATGGGTATCCGAGAAAGGAAAATATATGATCAGAGTATTACCAGTATTTAAAGGTTATACAGTCGATTTACGACTGCAAGAGTTTAGAAAAATTGAAATGGATACGTTACCCGAGTTTATCCCGCTCTTAAGCGATAAAGGGGCTCGACTGTTTAATGAGTTTAGGCAAACAGAAGAAGGCAGAAAGGAAATTGCTTACGTACTTGGGAGACGCCTAGGCGACTACTAGCTTAAAAGGTCTATAATAAAGGCATGATCAAGAAAGTAATAATATTGGTTGTGCTTTTATTGTTGGCAACCGGTGGTTATTATTTCTTTACCAAACCAAACGAGGAAAATTTCAAAGCGCCAGGGAAAGATTGGGAATCAGCCAAAAAGGTAGAAGATTATTTTATTGAACGCCTTCATATGCCCGTAGCAGAAGCCGAACAGATAAGATCGAAGCCAGGAGTAGATGGAACAGCAGATTTAAGGATTAGTACAGATGTAACACTCGATGCACTTATAGGGAATCTTTTCTATTATGGATTTGTGCGAGATGAAAAAGCGTTCAGATACGCTCTAGAACACACCAAAGACACCACGCCAAGCGACAAGGCAATCAAAGTGGGCAAGGACGGCACTATCGACACAAACGCAGAATATAGAATATCGGAATCTATGAGCGCGTGGGAAATGGCAGATCTTCTCTTGAATAAACCCGCTGGGCATTTTCCATTTGATGAATATAACTATTTCTTTATGCCGTAGTTAGTCGTCTTCCGCTTCCACCTTTTCCCAATGTCCTGAAAATGCACCCTCTCTAGTTGCAAGGTATATATCTACTTGATCAAGCGGTGTTTCTTCATAAATACGGGCTATATGTTTCTTTAGGTAGATCATACTGCCGTATCCAGGACAGATAAAAAGTATGGCCGGAAATGGATGGTTAGTCGCCTCCTCAAATTTTCCGTCATCGATATAATCACAGAACTCTTGGACTCGCTTGCGCAAGGCAAACCGAGGCGAGCTATCTTCAACTACTTCGACAAAGTATCTTTTTGTATTGCCTGCAATATCTACCCGAGCAAAATAAGCATCGGGTAATGGGTGAGGCATGTAGGGGTGTGCCAGTAGATCTGTTTTAGTAAAGAAATGGAGTGTGTGCTTGGTTTTTTCTGATTCTTGGCTTAGATGTAAGAAGTATTCTGCTAAAAATGAGGTATGAGCGATAAATTGTTGAGATCTGATTTTTTCTCTGTAGATTCGTTTCAAGGCTCGTTTATCGATATTGTCTTGTTGTTCTAATATCTGGATACTTCCTGACGTTAGATAATAGACTGCTGGGAGATTAGCTAAGCCTAGTGATCGTGTATAGTGTTTGCCGATGTAATTTTTTGAAGTGAGTAGTTGTAAGTGGTAGTTAGTCAGGCGGATAGTTTTGTGAGTAAGAAGTTTTTGAAGTTGTAGACTGGTTAAGAAGCGAAAGCGATAGAGATAGTGAAGAATGTTGAGTTGTAGAGTGGATAGTTTTTGATTGTCCATAGTATGTGTAGAGCAGAATCTGGAATGATTGTATCATTCCTCTCCCTTATATATAAGGAATAAGGGGTAAAAGTAAAAGTTAAAAGGATCTATTTATCGGCCTAAACTAAAAATAATATTTTCCTACCGGTAGGTAAAGTTATGGCACTGTAGAATAGATCTTTTGTGTAGCTTGATTAGTAGATTTTTTGACTGGTATTTGTATATCTGGAGTGTAGAACTTGGCATACAATTTTCTCGACGATTCAACAACCTCATTAACCCTATTCTGACTGTATTCGATTTGTACTGGAACAGTAACACCTGAAAATGGTTCTTCTGGGTTAAGTGCTCCAAGCCTCATGTAAAAGTGATATGAGGGAAGGCTCGCGATTTCACCCTGTTCAATATATGGCCTGAATTGTGGCAAGATCATCCGCTCATCCTCTGGGTTAGCGGTTCTAAAGCAAATCACTGTACCCGTATTAGCTAGGGTAATATTTACGAGTGAAACATCTTCAAGTTGTGAGGTGGTTTGGTGAGCTAAGATAGCGCCAAGTCTATATTTTCGCGCCTCTGAGAGGATTTGGGCAAACGCTGGTGTAGCAAAGTTTTGGAACTCATCAACATACAAGAAGAAGTCTTTTCTTTCTTCCTGCTTCATCCTGGCTCTCTTTAAGGCAGCCAACTGAATCTTTGCCATGATTAAAACTCCAAAAACACTTGAGTTATCCTCTCCGATCTTGCCTTTCGAGAGATTGCATAAGAGTATTTTCCCTTCATTCATAATGGTATCGAAGTTTACGGTTGACTTACCCTGCTCGAGTATTCGCTTAGCTGTTGGAGAAAACAGGAAACGACCGATCTTATTGGTTATTGGAGAAATCATTTTCACTTTTTGATAATCACCCGCTTTGGCAAATTCAAACTTCCAGAAATCGTTAAGATTCTCATCTGTCAGGTTTTTGGTAACAGATTTTCGGTAGCTCGTGTTTATGAGGAGTTTATACACTGTAAACAAAGTAGCATCTGGAACGGTAAAGGCAGTATGAATAGTATTTCTCAATATGTATTCCATTCTTGGCCCTGAGTATTTATCGGTGTAGATTTTATGGAAGACCGAGATAATACTTTCTGCTATAAATTCTTTTTCTCTGATAGCATCTTCAGGATTTAACCCTGGAGTTAGTTCAAGAAGATTGATGCCCATAGGGTAGCTAATGTCATCTGGATTAAAGTAGACTACATCCTTGATCCTCTCGCGAGGTATTACAGACAATATCTGCTCAATCAGATCACCGTGTGGGTCAATCACCGATAACCCTTTGTTATGATCAATATCTTGCTTAATCATCGATAGCAACATCGTGGACTTTCCTGTGCCGGTAGCTCCGAGAATATACACATGGCGCCGTCTTTCGTCAGCGGTTAACCCTATTTTAGTCTCAGTGCCACCATAGGTATTTGTCCCAAAGTACAAATCACTTTCTTGTTTCTGCTTAAGTGATAATGGAGCGGGCAATTCTTTACTGTGTTGCTTGAGCAAATCCTCAGTCTTAGTCGTACTAGTATAGGGAAAGTGATAGAGATCTGATACCTCAGTGGCCGAGAGAATAAATGATCTAGTTGGAAGCAAAAATCTTAAATTGTAAAGTGATTCCATTATTCGATCAAATATCTTTACCCTGATCCGAAATGACGGAATGAGTGCCTGGTACTCCGAATTATTAAGCGCGGAAAGTGCAGATTGAAAACCTCGTTCCCGTTTTCTTAGTTCACTATAATTATTGCTTGCTACCATGAGCCGTACAGATGTCGAGAATAACTGTTGATCTAATTTATTCTTTACCAGCTGTTCCAGTTCCATCTGATACGGGTTTGGTGTTTTGAGTGGTTCGATATCGGTAGGAAGCCGTAGCATCGGACCTTCTCTGCCATCTGTTGTGATAAAGACTAATAATCCGAATGGAAGCATCAGTATACGAAGTATTAAACCGAAGAGCATTTTGAATAAGACTACAACTGGATTTGAGCTTGCATCATTGCCCAAGTTTGAAACAATATCTTTACCTGAGTAAATAAGATGAGAAATACGCGAAACGTCAGGAAGTGAAGATTTACGCAGAGGCGATAATACGACCTGAAATGCAGTTAGATCATCGTCACTTAACTTAGTCATACTTCCTGTTAGGTATGCTATTGGATCATGGCTGGCTAAATCCTCTTGGTGTTTAAGTGGGTATGCAAAGTGTCGTGAAAGTCTATAACTAGATATTCGTGTATGTTGCTTAGTAAGTAACTCCAGATAATCAGTCGTTTCTTTTACACTGATTCCGGGTAGATAGGATAAGAGGGTTTTCTTAACTAAGTCAGCTTCATCTTCTCCAATTCTCGTGTAATAGGTTATTCCGCCATTCTTCGTCGAAACGATCTCAAAAGAATAGGTTTTTTGGATATCAAATAAACGGTTGATAAATGATCGTTGTCTGGCCAGCCCATGCAGAATGGCAAATAATTGCTGAGTTGTATATGAAGACTGTTCTGTATTTTTGAGAGGTTTAATCTCAAAAAGGATACTTTTCTCTTTTAACTGTTTAATGAAAAGATATACCCGAAATATTTGAAAACAGACATATAAGAGCACCAAAGCCAGTAAAACTATCTTGAGTGGAGTAATAAAAGGATTAAATGAGGTGAGCAACGAAATTAAATACGGAGCTAGAGTTTTTTGTATGGAAGTTATATTAAGCATAATCCGACCTTAATAGGCAGGATTTAGTTGAGAGTATACAGGAAGTTCCCCTTGTGAGCAAAAGCTTAAAACGGAAGGACTTGGGATGATTTAATCTTGAGCGCCTTGCAAATACTTTCGATCACTGAAAAAGTAGGGTTTTCTTCTCCTCGTTCAATGCCAGCATAGTGGGTTGTAGAAATTTTACTCAGTACCGCAACCTCTTCTTGTGAAAGGTTTTTATCCTCCCGAACAGAGCGCAGGTTTTTACCGAACGCTTTCTGGCTTTTTTCATCTGGCAACATATTCATAATCGTAGTATATCACTCGCAATTTGACGGTAGTTTATCAAAGAACTCTCATTTCTTCAAGTTATAGGACATAGTTTGAGCCTAAATATCCACTGTAACTATAGTTATAATTTAGCCTTAAAATATGCTTGACAACTACAACTATAATTGCTATTCTGTAACTATAGTTGTAGTTTATTTAAGAGTACAGCCATGATAAGTAAAGAGTATTTAGATAAGTTTAAGAAGCTATATAAGGACAAATATGACATTACTCTCACAGATGAGGAGGCAACTGAATTGGCAAACCATTTTTTAAACCTTATGGAAATTTTAATTAGACCAAAACCAAAAACAAACATGATCGATTCGAAGGTTAATAAATCATCGGAATCAGAAGGGAGGCAATATGAAACTCGCAGACTATAACACTCAAGGTAAAAGCCAAGCTCCCATAATTCCTCGCTACATGATGTATTGCCGGAAAAGTAGTGAATCCGATGAGCGACAAATCCAATCCCTACCTGATCAGATCACTAATCTAACTGCTCTGGTACACCAAAGAGGCGTTGAATTAGTTGGAGAGCCACTTCTGGAGCAACGAACAGCCAAAACGCCTGGCAGACCAATCTTTGGTCAACTTATCCAGAAAATTGAAGACGGTGATGTAAACGGAATAGTCTTACTAAATCCATCACGGTTATCAAGAAATACTGTCGATACTGGCAGAATCATTTATATGATGGATCAAGGGAAACTCATTGAGGTAGTTACTCCTTATCAAACATTCCGTAATAATCCAAATGATAAGTTTATGCTGAATCTCCTCTGCACTCAGGCAAAACTCGAGAATGATAACAAAAGTGTTAATGTGACTGAGGCTTTAAAGCTTAAAGCTGAACGGGGCGTGTTCCCTGGCAAAGCCAGACCAGGCTACAAGAATAATCATGAGAAACCTCAGGGTCTCAGAGATATCTCAGCTCACCCTGTGTACTTTCCACTCATGAGAAAGCTGTTTGATCTTGCATTAACTGGTAACTACAGCGTTCAAGCCTTGATGAGAGAAGCAAATATATTAGGGATCAGGAGCTCAAAGTCAGGTAAACCGATTGTAAAAAGCTGGATGCACAGGCTGTTGCGAGACCCCTTCTATACCGGCAAATTCATGTATGGAGGGAAGCTCTATCAAGGTCAGCATCCTGCTATGTTGAGCGAGGCAGAATTTAACCTCTTACAGGATATTTTGGATGGCAGATCAAAGGCAAGAATACAGGTACATGATTTTGCACTTAATGGAATCATGAAATGCGGAGAGTGTCACTACTGCATCACGGCGCAAGAGCATAAGAAAAGATACAAGAATGGGACCGAGCAAATATTTGGTTATTATTGTTGTACGAAGAAAGGTCAAACTAAGTGTTCACAGCCATATATTGCTACTTCAAAACTTGAAGGTCAGTTCTCGAGCGATCTACTCCAGTTTAATATCGAAGATAAAGAATTTGTCGATTGGGCTTATGAGGCGCTCGATGAAACCAAAGAGAAGAGTCAAGCTGTAAATAAGAATAGCTCAGAGGCACTCCAGACTGCTTTAGACGGGGTAAATCGTCGAATTGATAATCTGATAGCGCTTAAGATTTCACCAGAGAATGACGGGAGTTTACTATCTGATACTGAGTTTGCGGATAGAAAGCGGGAGCTCATGATCGAGAAGGACAACATTACCCGACAACTGGCTCAGGCAAATAACAACGGTTCTGATTGGGCAGACGTAGCCAAAGACTCATTCGAATTTGCATTACTAGCCAATCAACGCTTTGAAAACGGTGATTCAGAAGACAAAAAAGTCATTTTCAAGGCAATCGGCTTGAACCCGATCTTACTAGATCAGAAACTTGAATATCAGCCTAGATTTATCTTTTTGAAGTTAAAGGAGGGTGCAAAAATGAGTAATGATAAAAGTGGACCGCTTGAACCTAAAAATAGCCCGTCAAATCGTGATAATTTGAAAAGCTATTTAAAAAGTTCTGTATGGTGCCGACGAGAGGACTTGAACCTCCACACCTTGCGGCATACGCACCTCAAGCGTACGTGTATACCAATTTCACCACGTCGGCATTTTTTCCCGATGTTCACCACACCTGTCCGCCTGTGGTGGATCGGCAATTTGTTAAAAGAGCTCTATATTATAGCAATAAAAATCTCTTGTGGCCGCTGAGGGACTCGAACCCCCGACCACCCCGATGTAAACGGGATGCTCTACCAACTGAGCTAAGCAGCCAATTGACATATTTTACCAGTAAACGGGAAAACCGAGTAGCTTAAAACTATTCTTTGTCAGGTACAAATCGCAAAGCC
Organism: Candidatus Shapirobacteria bacterium; assembly: GCA_041658955.1. Taxonomy (GTDB): domain Bacteria; phylum Patescibacteriota; class Microgenomatia; order UBA12405; family UBA12405; genus UBA2283. The sequence goes on along the minus strand of JBAZZE010000004.1, from coordinate 13,313 downwards.
ACCGAATTCATACAATAGCGCTTACCAGTTGGTGGTGGTCCATCATCAAATACGTGCCCCAAATGGCTGCCACATGTGTCCAATACCTCAATCCGGTTATCACCAAAGCCATTCTCATTTCGTAAGACTACAGCGTTCTGGCCTATCGGTGATGAAAAACTCGGCCAACCAGTACCCGAATCATATTTTTCTTCCGACCTAAAAATTGGCTTATCACAACCGACACTATAATAAGTCCCTTTTCTTATTTCATGAGTTAACTTTCCCGAAAAGGGGACTTCTGTCCCTTTTTCCCGAAGTATATGATATTCCTCAGAAGTCAGTTTTTTCCTCCAAGGATCATCATTATTTACTAAATTTGACTTGGAAAAAGGATTGTTATTTTTAAGAGCTACCAATCCAATCAACAACAATACCAACAAGCCAACAATAATGAATATTTTTTTCATATTATTCTAAATAGCTACCTCCCCGAACAAAATGACAGGTATATCCGTTGGGATATTTTTGTAGATAGTCCCGGTGATAGTCTTCAGCTTCTGTAAATTTTGTAAGCGACTCCAAACTAGTAACTACGGGCTTATCCCAGCGTTTTGAAGCATTTACCAAATTAATAAAATTTATAGCCTCGGTTCTTTCTTCTTCATTGCTATAAAAAATTACCGAGCGATAACTTGTTCCCATGTCATTTCCCTGTTGATTCAGAGTTGTCGGATCATGAATTCTAAAGAAGTAGTCCAGAATATTTTTAAATGATGTTTTATCACTATCATAGGTTATTTCAATGACCTCAGCATGACCAGTATGATTTTCATATGTCGGCGACGGTTCACTACCCCCAGCATAACCAACCCGTGTTGCTGTTACTCCACCCTGAGCTCTAAATAATTCCTGCATCCCCCAAAAACAACCTCCTCCCAAAACTATTTTTTTTAACATTTTTTAATAAAATAACTAACCAAATGTAAACGCAAAAACATCACAATTATCATCTTCAAATTCAAGTTTCAAATTATGACGACCAGGAGTATCCAGCTTCACCAATTTATAAAGTCGATCAGCGTCCACGGTTACCACCCCAGCAGGACTATCTTCTCCGGGGTACTGAATTTGATCATCAATCCACACTTTTACTTTAGAAGTTTTATCACTTGGTCTCATTACCAAATACACTTCCTTAGCATTAAAATCCATCTCTAGTTTGGAGCCCAGTTTTGGGGATGAATATTCCTCTTTTGATTCCCAAGATCCCTCAAACGCAAATTGATTTTCACCTAACCTTGAAGGAAATGTATATTGACTCACCAAATCCTTTTTTATTCTTTCACTTGAACCAAAGTTCTCCATTCTGCCATACCCTAGATATGTTTCTGGAGTTTTAGCCATCACCTGATAAGACGGATTACTTATTCCTGTTGGCACATCCACCACCCCGCTTTCTTTCAATAATTCTTGGATTACCTTTTCACTCTCGTCATAGCCACCCTCTCCAAAATGCCAATATCGGATATTTCCATCCTTATCAACAAAATATTTGGCTGGCCAATATTGATTTTGGTAAGCTCTCCAAGTTGCAAAGTTATTGTCCTGAACCACTGGATATGATAAGCCAAAATCTTTTATAGCCCGTCCAACATTATTTTTATTTTTTTCAAATTCAAATTCTGGAGAATGAACCCCGATAATCACAAGGCCTTTTTCTTTATATTTTTCATACCAGTTTTTAAGGTAGGGGAGTGTCCGTTGGCAATTTATACAAGAATAAGTCCAAAAATCGACAATCACCACCTTTCCCTTAAGTTTAGACAATGTTAGTGGGTCACTGTTAAACCATTCTCCACCAGGAATCAATTCTGGTGCTTTTGATTTTTGAGAATTACTTAAAATAAGTTTCTCCTCATCTGCTGTTTTTTGGCTATTCCCAAACAACTCCAATTGTTCTTTTACCCAAGTATTGTCCTCTAGTCGAGTCAATCCAGTACCATAAGTTGGAAAAGTCTTTAGAATATATGTCTGAAACTTTCTATCTACTTCAAAGAAAATTCCTACCGCAGTCATTATCATTATTAGTCCAAATATTTTCTGCACTTTTCCCAAGTTCTTTAGCAGCCAAGGAACTTTATGGAGTAAATTTTGTCCTCCCCACATAATTAAAAACATCGGAATCGAAGTCCCTAGTGAATATGCCAGAGTAATTAGAAAAGCATCGAAGGTAACTTTTCCTGTAATAGCCAAAGAAATTACTGAGGCCAGTATTGGACCGACACAAGGTGTCCACAACAAACCCACTGAAAGCCCGATCAATAATCCTCCCCAAAACCCTTCTTTATTTTGACTACTCGGCACCAACGCAGCAAATCTGGAAAACAATATTTCTACAAACATTTGGATTTTTGGGATCAGCAAACTAATTCCAAATCCAGCGATAACCACCACCGATATATTTCTTAATGTGTTTCCAGAAATTCCACTCAGTTCAACAATCTTAGATAAAAACAAAGTAAAGAAAGTAAAACTCATCACAAATCCAAATACCACTCCTAAAGGTCTGGCTTTGCCTACGTTCTTGCCACCAATTGTAGAAGTTAGAATAACTGGCAATATCGGCAAAATGCATGGAGACAATACAGTCACTAAACCAGCTAAAAATGCAAAAATAAGTAGTAATATCATTATTTAATATTCATTACTAATTCTTTTATTTGACCACCATTCCATTTTGTAACTACATTACCATTGGCATCAATTTGAACGAAAGTATGTTGATAGGTAATACCATATTTATTGGCTAGTTCCTTTTCTGCCGGGTCAGTATCTGGATCATTATAATTAACTCTTATTAGCTCGACATCTTCAGGAATCATTGTTGAATTTTTTGTAAAATCAGCATCAGCTGGTTTGCATGTTGGACACCAGTTGGCATAGAAAAAAAGTACTCGACGTTTACCACTAGAACTGTTAATAACGTCATTAGAATATTCTGTATATCTTTGTTCACTACCGGCCATCATTTTTGGAGTTTTATCAACCATCTTTGAAGTGTTTTCTTCAGCAGGAGTCACCATCATACTCGTATCCTCACTCGGTTTAATTTGCATAGTTGAATTTTCTGTAGGTGCAACTTCTAACACTGGGGTTGGTATCGCTACCATTTGTTTATCACTTGGGTTGCGAGTAAAAACAAACCCACCTAAACCCAACAAAACAACTGCCAACACAATATACAAAACAACTTTTTGATTATTCATAAATTTACAAACTATTAACTAATACTAGTTAGATAGTAGTAAATAAATTTTCCGATGTCAAGTGTACTTTACATTCTGAATCGAGAATATATTCGAGAAACCAATTTTGAAAACACCATGAAGCATAAAGAAAAAATTAACCACACGTCAATCTCATGTTTCAAAGCTTGTACTATTAGTCCGCAAATCAAAGTGCCTACTCCAACTAAATAAGAAATTCTCCCTGCCGTTAAGATGTGAATAGCCTCGCGTTCATCCGACGATTTTTCTGAAAAAAGATAAGCGGCAAATGTTAAAAAGGAAATTATCAAGCCAACAATTAACATTGACTGAATATTGTCAGGCATAGTTAAATGCCCCGGGTTCAAAAATAACAAAGCTATCCCTAAAATTATTAAGGCACTTATAGATTCAATAATCATCTTATTCCTCCATTATAAATAATTTCTCAACCGTAGTTTTAAAGAATTTGGAAAGTTTTAAAGCCAACACAACTGATGGAGTATAGTTACCTTTCTCGATAGCAATAATTGTCTGACGGGTCACACTTACCGATTTTGCCAATTCTTCTTGGGTCGTTCGACTTTTATTTCGGAACTCTTGTACTCGGTTATTAACAATTACTGCCATCTGCTATTCTACCAATCCGCACGATCTCGGACAATCACAAAATCACCAGGTCCAACAGCTTCTGGATAATCAACTTTAATTTCACCCATCTTTCTTCCCACAACCCGAGCATGAACTCCATCAGCTTGCATCACCCCAATTGCTGTCGGTAAATTTAGGGATGCTGCGTCCAGTACAAGATTGAGGATATTTTCTGCGTCTGCTAGTCTTACTGCCTGAATAGCCATTATGAGCGAGAAACGGGACTCGAACCCGCGACCTTCTCCTTGGCAAGGAGACGTTCTACCAACTGAACTACTCTCGCAATTTGTTAATTATATCGTATTCGTAGGTGCCGAAGGTTGGACTCGAACCAACATCCCAGGTTTTTCAGACCAGTGCCGTGACCATCTTGGCTACTTCGGCTAAGAAGTATTTGTATTATACAAAATAAAACCTATTTTGGTACCGTTATACTCACGAATGTTAAGATAAGCCATGAATCTAACCAATAAAGTAGTTGTCATCGTCGGTGGTAGCCAAGGGTTTGGCAAATCACTGGCTAAACTTTTTATCAACGAAGGGGCAAAAGTAGCAATTATTAGTAAGAATAAATCAACTGTCGAATTAACCGCTCAAGAAATTGGTGTCATTCCATTCGTAGCTGACGTCCGCAGTGAAGAAAGTCTAAATCAAGTCGCTACAGAAATAGTAAATATGCTGGGTAATATCGACATTTGGATAAACTCTGCTGGTGTATTTATGAAATTCCCAAACAACGAACCGTTAAATATGGACAGAGCTCGTGAGATGTTTGATGTTAATTTTTTCGGTACTGTATTAGGCTCAAAAGTTGCCATCAGCCACCTTAACAAAGACGGGTCAATTATCAATATATTATCTAGTGCTGCACTTGATGCCACCAGAGCTATTGGGGCCAGTCTCTATGCTAGTAGCAAGTGGGCGGTTCGAGGCTATACCGATGCCCTTAGAGCAGAAAATAAGGATATAAACGTTTTTTCAATATATCCTGGCGGTATGAAAACTCACCTTCACGATGAGGCAATTCCGGCTGAATTTAATAACTTTATGAACCCAGACTATGTCTCAGCAAAAGTTATTGATAATTTAAAACTCGATAAACCCGAACTAGAACTAATTATCAAACGACCTAGCGCTTAGTCCTAACGACAACTTTCTTCGCATTCTCAACTATTCGCTCCCATTCAGAAGCAAGTAGTAATAACAAAAGCATCCACCGAATTATGCCAATTGGCGGTAGGAAAGGTGCGTCAGTCCAACGATTAAACCAAATATAGCCAGAATAATTTATAAGCATCACACCTTGAAACAGGAAGAGTATTAACCATGTACGTGTTTTTAGCCGTGCCATAGGCCAAAAAATGTATAGCCAACTGTAATACCATAAGTGGAGTGGCTTGAGGGCATGGAATAGTACCACCACAAAGCCCATCATAAAAAATCCCCATTCTTTGTATTTTTCCTTAAGAAATAGTAGAGGTAATCCAACAACAGTAACAAACTTTATTGCCAAAGATGCCAAAACCGATACAACAGCACCGATTTTGTTTTTAGTGAGTAGTAATAACGAAGTAAAAAACAAGCCAATCATCATCAGATCATTGTGATTATTGGTCAACATTTCAAATTGCAGTAGGGGATTGAAATACCACAAAGCCATCACTTTCGAACGATCCTTAATTAGTCGCATTAATACCCACCCTGCCAACATAAACCAAATCAGATTTAATATCTTCCACCCCAAATACATTCCCACAAACCTACCTGGACCAACTAGTTTTACAAATATTGACGTATAAGCCAAAAACAAAGGACCATAGTAATAAGTTATTCCAGTATCTCCCAAGTGATAGTAGACATTATTTACATTTTTTACAAAAAATAACCATTGATCACGACCAAAAAATTCTTTGGGCATGACGGTATAGGGGTTAACCTTATATTCCACCACCATTTTTCCAGAATATAAATAGCTATATAGATCATCAGAAATGAAGTTGTAGCTTAGGACAGCCATGAGTTCTATTATCATCACCCCTATCCACATTTTTTTCGACCAGTTTTTGCCATTTTCTCTTTTAAGCCACCACAATTGAAGTAAAGTTAAAAAACCGACTATTCCCGAAAATACGCTCCATAACCAATAGCGATTATTATTGCCCCAGTCAACAATATTTATTAATCCTCCATATTCAGGATGGGACGGCAAAAGCATGCTAATAACTGCTTTGTTCACAAACAGGTACGAAAATCCGCCCATCAAAACCCACAGTCCAAAGGTAACTATTAAAACAATTCTTCTCACGAGTGCCGCCGAGAGGACTTGAACCTCCACAGATTGCTCTATACGCTTCTGAAACGTACGTGTATACCAATTTCACCACGGCGGCTTATACAGCCTGTATTATAGCCAATTTTAATCATCCTGGATAGTTTTCTGTACTAGACAATATTCTCAACTTTTGGACCAACAATAGTCGTGTAGTCAGTCGACTTCATCCCTATGGAAAAACCTCTGTCTCCAGCATTAAAGATTATTTTTTCATTTTGTAACAGTGTCGGATCGACCACCACTTCTAATTCAAATAAATTACCAAACGGTGGCACCCCACCAGGCTGAACACCAGCGGTGATAGTTGAAACTTCTTCTTCAGTCGCAAATCGAATATCCTTGGCTCCAAAATATTGCTTGACCTTATCATTATCAAACCGAGAATTTCCCGGACACACCAACATAGCAAACTTCTTTTCCGTATTACTTATTTTTACCCTAACAATCAATGCTTTTGCACCTTGATGAAGTTCATATCCAGTCCTAATCTTGGCTGCTTCCTCAGAAGTCCTCACCGGTTCATGCTTAAAAACTTCAAACCAAGCTCCATTCTTCTCAAGCAAGTTAATAATTTTAGAAACCACTGGGTGATATTTGGGATCAATATTCATTTTCAGTTATGCCTTTACAGTGCGATGTGGTGAAAAAATCTGAGCGGGATGTGGGAGTCGGACCCACCATTTCACTTTGGAAAAGTGAAGTTATACCGATTAACTAATCCCGCAGTGAACCTATTTTATCAAATAGACTCTGTCGGGGATACTGGATTCGAACCAGCAACCTCACGGTCCCAAACCGTGCGCGCTAGCCAATTGCGCCAATCCCCGTTGCTTTGTAGTTTATCAAATATGTGCCGCCAGAGGGGATCGAACCCCCACGCTTGTTGAGAGCACAAGATTTTAAGTCTTGCGTGTATACCAATTTCACCATGGCGGCAGCCAAAGTATTATATAATCAAAACGCACTATATCAAACAACCAATGCCTAAGCCAAAAATATTTCGTACCATCACCGGCAAAGAAATATCACTACCAGTCTTTTTTCCTGACGCCACTCGGGCTGTTCTCAAAACCTTAGACAGTGCCGATATTGAATCTACCAAAACACAGGGAATTTTAGTCAATACTTTTCATCTTAACAATTTTCCTGGCAGCGATGTCATCAAAGAACACGGAGGTGTCCGCAACTTTATGTCCTGGAGTGGAGCCGCAATTTCTGATTCTGGAGGTTTTCAAGTCATGTCACTCGCCAAAAAATTTGGTGGTAAAAATTCAGTTTCTGACGAAGGTGTCAAGTTTAAGGTACCCAACACCAAGAAAAGAATTCTATTTACTCCCAAGATGTCAATTGATCTCCAAATAGTTCTCCAAACGGACATGGTGGTCGTTCTTGATGACTTTACCGACATTGATGCCAACTCCTATAAGGAACGCGAGACTGTTGAACGAACTATTATGTGGGCCAAAGAATGTAAACAAATTTTCCAAAAAGCGATCGAAGATCAAAAAATTCCACCAGAAAAAAGGCCTTATCTTCTGGGTGTTGTTCAGGGGGGAAATGACCCTGCCCTCCGAAAAGAATGTACTGAACGTCTTGTCGATATTGGTTTTGATGGACTTGGGTGGGGTGGTTGGCCCATACAAGACGGTAAAATAAATTTTGAAACCGCCAAAATAATCGCCCGAAATTCGCCAGAAGAATACTTTCTTTATGGCTTAGGAGTTGGTAAACCTGAAGATATTGTGGAGTCAGTCAACTTAGGTTGGAACATTTTTGACTGTGTTCTTCCTACCCGTGATGCCCGCCATAAACGACTTTATGTCTACAATGCCAAAACGATAGACGACATCGACGTTACCTCTAAAAATTTTTATTCCTTTTATGTTCCCGATAAAGAGGTCAATACTCACGACCACAATCCCATCAGTACTGCTTGTGACTGTTTGCTGTGTACCCGTTATGACCGATCCTATCTTCGTCACTTATTTCAAGTCGGCGATATGACTGCCGGAAGATTAGCTACTATCCACAATCTTCGTTTTTACTCTATTCTTATGGAAAAGTTAAAAATTATTTATCAAAATAAAAATGTCTAAATTAATTTTGGTTACTGGCGGTGCCGGTCATGTCGGTTCGCATATAATTGAAATTTTAGTTAAAGATCCTAACAACCAAATAATTTCCCTAGATAATTATTTCAATGGAAGTGAAAACAATCACATTCCTGGTGCTGAATATCGAAAGGGTCATACTAAAAACATCAACGAACTAGTACCTGAGACACCTGATATCGTTTTCCACTTAGGGGAATATGCCCGAATTACTCCATCATTTGACGATGTCGCCAAAGTTTATGATATGAACATGACTGGTACATTTTCAGTAGTTGAGTTTTGTCGCCAACGAAAAGTAGGTAAACTTGTTTATGCTGCCTCTAGTACCAAATTTGCCATCGAAGGTGACGGTCGTCATCAGAATCCCTACTCATTTACCAAAGCCAACAATGTTGACCTGATCAACAATTACGGTCGGTGGTATGATCTGCCTTACGCTATTTGCTACTTTTATAATGCCTTTGGACCTAGAGAAAAAGGTGGTCCACCTTACGGTACCGTAATCGCCAATTTCGAGCAAAGATATTTAGAAAACAAACCACTAATCATTGTTAAACCAGGTACCCAAAAACGTAATTTTACTTATGCTAGTGACTTAGCCAGGGGAATAATTATGGTTGGTGAAAAAGGATTGGGTGATGGTTATCAACTGGCTAACCCCAACAAGTATTCCATTGACGAAATTGCCAAAGCGTTTGGCGGATCTGTAGAATATATCGATGGTTACCCAGGACGAACCGAATCCCTTGATCCTTCAACCAAAGCTCAGGATGAACTGGGGTGGAAAGCCACGATTGATATAATCGACTACATCAAAGAGTTTGTGAAAGAGCATCCTCGAAAATAACAACTTTGTTTTCATGAAAATTACCGACCTCAAACCTATCATCGCTCGTCATAGTTCCCATACTTTCGCTACCATAAATTTTGGCTGCCGAGCCAATGCTTCAGAGTCCAATCAACTATCTCAAATTTTAGTCGATCTAGGACTATCTCCAGATACGGACAAACCAGATGTTTATTTAGTGAATACCTGCGCCATCACCAAAAAAGGTGAGTACGAATCTATTTATCAAATCAAAAAGATTATTAAAGACGATCCTGAGGCGATAGTCCTGGCCACCGGTTGTGCTCATCTTGAAAAAGTTGATCATATTCCTCGAGTCTATACCTTTGATAATACTCAAAAAGAAACCATCCTTAAGGAAAATTTCGGTAAATACTCATCTGATGTTCTCGATAAATTTTCCCATACCAAGCGTTATGTTTTTCGGGTCCAATCTGGTTGCTCGGTAAACTGCACTTTTTGTATTGTCCCATCGCGTCGACCATATCTAAATGCAATTCCGCTTGATGAGGCAGTCAACACAGTTAACGAGGCAGTCAAAAATGGTTATTCAGAAGTTATCATTACCGGTGTCAACCTCGGTCAATATTTTCCAGGCCTTTCAAATCTAGTTGAGGCTTTATTAACTAGAACCAAAATAGAGCTGATTAGTTTTGGTTCTATCCCCCTAATAACTATTGACGATAAATTCACCAATTTACTGTCTGAATATCCCACCCGTGTTTCTAGATTTCTTCATATACCACTTCAATCTTGTTCTGACAAAATCCTCAAACTAATGAACCGGCAATACGATAAAAAAAGAATAATTGATACCTTTGCTCGACTCAAACAAAATCCAACACTCACTTTTGGTAGCGATATTATCGTCGGTTTTCCTACCGAAACGGATCTAGATTTTCAAGAAACTTTTAAACTCTGCCAGTCGATTGGCTTTAGCAAACTCCATGTTTTTCGTTATTCTCCCCGACCTGATACTGTAGCTCGTGAGATTTTTTTGAAATCTGAAAAAATTTCCAAAGATGAATTAACTCGACGGAGTCGACTTATACGAAGTATCTCAGGAGAATAATTATCGTCCGAACCAGACTTCCATCTCATCGAAAACCTCATACTTAAAGCTGACTTCTTGACCAGCAAATCGAGCTTCCTTTCCCCACACAAAAGCTCTGGCCACATCTTCACTCATTTGAGTCGATAACTTATTTAAAACATCTTTTAAATTTTGCCCCCGGCGCATAATCAAGGGCTCTCTTCTATCTGGTTCGCTAGTTCTTTCCCGCTTCAAATATACCCTAACCAACCCTAGTTTCCGCCACACGGCTTCTTTAAAATCATCAAGACCAATGTTCTTATCAGCACTCATATATAACCGATCTTCTACTTTTTCTTTTTTATGTTTTGGATCAGTATCAATCTTAGTGACAATCTCCAGTAGAGGAATATAAGTTCTCGATTTACTCAGTCCGTCAATAAACCGATCAATGGTATCGATTCTTTCACCCAACTGGATCAGGGCACTTTCAAAACCCATCTCAATGGCAATCTGTTCCATCTGGTCCATTGGTAGGGTATTAAAGGGATCAAGAATTCGGAGTCCACCCTTACTAACCCGATTGATTATTATTTTCGGAGGGTGTTGATTTGGCCGTACTCCTGCTTGTTCCATTTCGTTTCTGATTTTGTTTATCCAGGCAATTCTCTGAATATCTGCCATCAAAATTACCATATCTGACGCTCGTACTACGGACAAAACCTTTCTTCCAAAACCTTTTCCACTGGCAGCACCTTCAATTATTCCTGGAAGATCAAGTATTTGTATCTTAATACCTTTGTATTCCATCATCCCTGGAATAACTCCTAAGGTAGTAAAGTCATAGTTACCAATTTTTGATTCGGCATTAGTAACTGCATTTAATAGCGTTGATTTACCCACGGAAGGTAATCCTACTAAAACCACTGATGCATCACCCGAATGTTTGATTGCATAACCAACTCCACCACCTCCACTGCTATTCTTAACATCCAACATGTCCTTAAGTTTTGATAGCTTCGCCTTCAAAACTCCATGGTGAAACTGACTACTTTTGTCGTAAGGTGTGTCACGAAGTTCCTTTTCGACGGCTTCTATTTTTCGACTAATTTCTTCGGCAATCATTTATAAGGTAAAATATGGATGTTTCTTTGTATTATATGAAAAAATTGACGGTTTTTCTGATCTTAATTGCAATTTATCTTTTCGCCCAAGTCGGCAGTGTTAATGCTGTCGATAAAAATATTTTCGGACTTCACCTTACTCAAACAGGGGATATTGATAAGGCTCATTCTATCATCAATTCCCAGGGTGGTGATTGGGGGTATATCACCATTGTCATTCGTACTGATCAACTCAACCACAACAACTGGCAAGAGTTCATGGACAAATGCCGTAAGTACCACATTATTCCCATAATTCGTTTGGCGAGTATTATGGAAAATGGTTACTGGAAGCGACCTTCTGCTTCTGACATCGACAATCTTGTCAATTTTCTACATGGTTTAAATTGGCCCACCCAAAAACAACACGTCATCTTTTTTAACGAAATTAATCACGGTACCGAATGGGGTGGAGAAGTTGATATCAAGTCATATGCTGACCTCTCAATTTATGCCTATCAAAAACTTCACTCTTTGAATCCAAATTTTGTGTTTCTAAGTGGGGGACTGGACCTCGCCGCTCCCAATAAAGGCGCAGAATTAAAAACTGCCGGAGACACCTACAGAGAAATTTATCTTTACAAACCGGAATATTTTCAAAACCTCGATGGTGTAGCTTCACATTCATACCCCAACCACGGTTATGTTGGACTACCCACTGATACAGGTCAGCATTCTATTCGTGGCTATATTTGGGAATTAAGTTTTCTCAAAGCTTTAGGGGTTACCAAAACCTATCCCATCTATATAACCGAAACTGGTTGGCCCCACCGGGAAGGTGAGACTAAAAGTAATCAGTACTACACTGCCGACACTTCAGCTGAATTACTCCGTCAGGCCCTGAAAATCTGGCAGAAAGATGATCGGGTTCAAGCGGTCACACCCTTTATTTACAACTACCCGTATGCCCCATTTGATCATTTTTCATGGCTTGATACCTCTGAAAATCTCCATTCGGCTTATCAAAAAGTAGTCAATGATCCTAAAAATAAAAACACACCATTCCAAGTTACCACGTATGAATTGGTGGCCAACAATCTCCCTTTTATTATTCTTACCGATACCGAATATCTTGGAGAAGTAATTCTTAAAAACACCGGCCAATCCATCTGGGGGGAGACATCATTTTGTCTTTCTCCAGAATCTACGATCAATGTCACCGTCGATCAAATCTGCACTTCAAGTACCGTATATCCCGGAAGTAAAGGTAAATTTTCCTACAAACTAAAAATAAAAAATATACCTGACTACAAAGACAAGACCTTTATCAGCTGGAAAAATATTGACCCACAAGAAATTTCGCCTCTAAACGGTTCAGGAACCATCTACAGTCCCAAGACCACCATTCTTCAAAAAGTAGTTCAATATTTTCAGAGCTTGTTTATATAAGCCGGCAGCAGGGTATACATTCCCACCATCAAGTCAGTTCTTTTCAACAGATTTTGAGGTGTCTCCCAAAAATATCTATCGTGTCCTTCGAGATTTAAATTTACCTCAATATTTTCTGCACGCTTGTCAGCTATTCGCAGAGAAAATAAATGAAAAACAATAGATTTATCTCCAGATTTGTATTCAAATTTCCCAATCAATTCCAAGTCTTCTTTTTTATAAATTAGGCCAACCTCATTTTCTAGTTTGTATATTGCCGTGCCAACAATTCCACGATGCTTACGGATGACTCCACCTGGAACACCATATTTACCACCCTCCACAAAATTAATTTTTCGGTGTAAACATAAAATTTTTCCGTCCATGTCCGATACAAACACTCCAGTCGCCAATATTTTATTGTTTAATACCATTTGTGCCGCTGAGAGGACTTGAACCTCCACGTCTTGCGACATACGCTCCTAAAGCGTACGTGTATACCAATTTCACCACAGCGGCTTACAAAGCATATTTTAGCAATAATTTTGCTAGAATAG
>JBAZZE010000003.1:0-68555 GCA_041658955.1 Candidatus Shapirobacteria bacterium | reverse complement strand
GTTCTCAAAATACTATCTATCTCGAAGAACTAGTCAAAGATCTTTTAGCCAATAAATCGGACGAAACCAATATTTGTCGCCAATCAACTTACTGGCTCGATCTCAAGAAAAAGTTTAGGATATCAAATAACTAAAAAGTCAAAAGTTCGAAGTAATCTTTTTTATTGCCTGTTTCAACGTGCGTCGCACACTTGATTCTTGGCAATAAAAAATGGTTACGAGAACTTGTTGAGTTTTGCTTATTCAGTTACAATCCCATCCACTATCGACACGATATCCTGTGGCTTTTTCGCCATCCAATCCGGCCCATAGGTCATCAGGGCTTCTTCCGAATTGTATCCCCAAGCCACCGAAATAATCCTTCCCCCAACTTTATGACAAGCGATAATATCTTTGGTTTCATCCCCTACATAAATTAGTTGGTCTTTAGTTAATTTCCTCTTGCGAATAACTTTCCTTAACTTTCGGGCTTTCCCCCACATCAAACCACTGGGCACAATATATTCGAACACTCCCTCGAGTCCATTTTCATTAAAAAACTTCAAGATATTTTCTTTGGAGTTTGAGGAAAGTATTCCCATGGGGATTCCTCGTTTTTGTAGTTCTCGAAACACCCCTGGCATTCCTGGGAACATGTTGATGGTAGCTATATCATTTTTGAGTTCTTTTATGGCTCTTCTCCCCACCCTGATAAATTGAAACCAACTTACTCCAAATGCTTTCATGGCTTTTTTGGTACCTAACCGCTTGAATTCTTTTTGCATTTCTTCAGTAACTGGCTCATAGCCATACTCCGGCGCTAGTCGGTTGAGAATTTTTACAGCAGCATCAAAGGTATCGGCAATAGTTCCATCAAAGTCAAAGACAATCTCCATTACTATCCGTTAAATTCCTTATTTTTTCTCATTTCTTTTTCAATGAGATTTCGTAAATATACTGAGCGGGGAATCATTCTTTTTTGAGCTACCCAGTCAAGGTATGCCAAAATCTTAGGACTCACAAAAAAGTTGAAACGGACATCAGCATGTCTCATAGCATCATCAACAGCCTTAGAAAGTACTTCATCTAGTTTGCTATCAACTGTGTATTGAATGATTTGCATCTTATCGTAAACCGATCCAAACAGAAGCCCTGGTCGATTATCACCAGAGTAGAGAATAATCATGGGTTTGTTGAGAGCCATAGCTTCAGTTACCTCGTGACCTACCGATAAACTTTGAGTTGAAACTTCAGCCACAAATACATCAGATTTTTTAATCGAGGATAAAATTCGGTCGTAATTTTTTTTGGCTTCTTCTTTACTTTGCACTCCCAAACTTTCCGGTTCGAACTTAATAATATGATCTGAAAAGACTTTATTCCCTTGTTTGGTAAGACTATTCACAATTGAAATGTAATTTTTCCCAAACTCTTTCTTTCCACGCAGAGATGCGGTAAAATATATCTTCATAACCCCAATTATACCATTGAATTTAACTCGTGCAAATTGACGCAAAAAGAATTGCCATTTATCTCACCAACAAGTGTAATCTTCGTTGTAAGCATTGCTTTATCGAAGGTTCACCTCAAAATGATGAGTTTCTAAATTGGAAGCAGATTAAAACTGCTTTAGCTCATTTTATCGACAAAGACTTCCGCCATGTCGAAGTTACCGGTGGTGAGTCTTGCCTATCCCCTTACTTTTTACCTACTATAAGAGAAGCTAAATCACTTGGTTATACTGTCGGAGTTAGTACCAATGGTACCAACAGCCACATCTTCACCAAGTTTGACCCCAAGTTGGTCGATAAAGTCACCTTCAGTCTTGATGGAGCTACAGCCAAAACTAACGACGATCTTCGCGGTAAGGGTGTTTACGATCAGGTCATTAAAAGTATCAAATACTGTGTCCCATCTGGATTTCGAGTTGAAGTGGTTTACACCGTCCATAAATACAATATCACCGAAATTGCTGCCGCCATTAAGCTTCTTGATGATCTTGGGGTCAAGCGAATGAGCTTTAATTTCATCAATAATACCGGTACTGCCAATTTCAATCAGGATTTTCTCATTAATCCAAAACAATGGATTGACGCCAAGAAAATTATTACAGCCAATTCTAAAACCAAAAATATGGGGCTTCGTTATCCCCTGCTTTTTGTCACCAAAAAAGAATTTGAAGAAATTAAAAAGAACTACGATTACAAATGTTTTATTGCCGATCCTGTTAAAGTCGAATTATATCCAGATGGTTATTTCTATGGTTGTTGTTTTACCACTAAATCAAAAGAACTATCCCTCGGTCGGGTCTATGAGGACCGAGTTGATACTGACATGACCAATGCTCGAGCGTATGCTAAAAAATACCAACACCTTTCCTGTCCTGCTGTCCAAACTGGATTAGTCTTCCCCGCTAACAATCGCTACGTCCCAGTTTGTGTCTACTATAAACAGATAGTCGAAGCCGATCACTAAGTTCTCAAATGATCTGTCCCAAAATTCTCAACTGATTTTGTCGCCATTTTTATTGCTTCACGCAAAGCTTCGTCGTCTGGTACACCCAATATTTTCTTAGCCAAATAAACCCCCGCCACCACTTCTCCTGCCCCGGTAGTATCAGCTACTTTCACCTCTCTTTCACACTCTACGCCTAGGATTTTTTCACCATTTTCAAAAATCTCAGCGCCCATTTCACCCAACTTACGAATTAACTTCATCTTCATGTCCTGAGCATTTAAATTTGACCACTCCCCTTGGTTCAGAAAACCCAAAGTACATTGTTCAAAAACTTGATGGACCTTATCTGGAGTTTCCGCAGCAAAAGTATCAAAAGTATCTGCTGAAATTAAAATATCCCCTCTTCCGAAACTCTTTATTTGAGACAACCACTTTAGTTGTTGTTTTGGTGGTGAAGACGCCAAATGAATCCATCCGATTTCTTCAATAATTGGTTCCAAATCCATTAGATCAATTTCTTCACTCAATATCCCTTCTGAAAAATATTCTCGCTTTTCAGTCGACTCATCTAAAAAATGCTTATCACAATTTTCACTTTCATTAATTTTCAAATAGTTAGAATTTATTCCTTTTTCAATCAGTATTTTTTTATTAAAATCTTTTCCGGCGCTACTTTTTAAAACAACCTCTCCCGCCGGTAAAAACATTGCTGCAGCCATTGCCACGTGATATCCAGCTCCTCCCCAAAACTCACCCGTCCCCGTTTTTGTCTTGACCACATCCCGCGCCAAATGACCGATTACTAATAACTTTAAATTTGTCATGGTTACTTCGAAAATAACCCGTAATTATATCACCTGTTTTTCATATTTTCCGCATAAAAGTCGATACTTTTTCCAACGGCACTTTCCCAAGCTTTTTCGGCTGTGTTTTTGAGGTTATGATCGGCCCCAGGGTAGATCACTAATTCCGCTTCTTTTCCAAGGTTTTTAAGTTTATTCACCACCCCCTCTTGCCAGCTAACCTCCACCCATTCATCCTTAGTTCCCTGCATTATAATTACCGGGGAATTTATCCATTGGTAATAACTATCAAATGCGTATCTCCGTGCATCATAATGTTTTTGAAACTCATCAATTGCATCCTTTACTGGACTTCCCTCATCAATGGTTGACAGAACACTATCGGGAAACGACTGGGTCATTGGCGCCCACATGACTGTGGGGTACCTCTCCCCAGTCACTTCCAATACTGACATCACAATTTGACCACCATTACTATGCGCCCAAAATCCAATTCGGTTTTTATCAACCCAAGGAATTCTCTTAACCGACTCTAGTAGATCCAGTACCTCAACTACTTTATGAAATCTAGCTTCCAACATATCTGTTGATTCACCCTCACTATTGGCATAACCCAAAAAATCCAAGCTAATGGTCACATAACCCTGTTTGGCTAGCTCATCGGCCATCCGCCAGCTACCCGAACCAGGATAATATCCTATCTTTTCAGCGTACCCTCGTACCATTATTATCACTGGACTCAAGCTACTCCGCTCTGGCATATAGTTGATCATCCCTGATATTTTCTTTCCCTCACTTTCAAAGCTAATCTCTCGGGTAGTAAAGGTATATTTTTCTTTGATATCTAGATTTGCTCGCCGGTCTTCTATTTCTTTTATCGGACCTAGTATCTGAATTTCTGAGGCTACTGGAACCCGTTTTCGGAGGCTATCAAAGTCATATTTTTCTAAAAAAAGATTTTGACTAACACCGCCAATTCCTTTTGGATCAATTATTTTTGTCCGGCTATTATAGAAAAAGTACCCACCCACCAACAGCCCAATTATTATTAGTATCAAAGCTACCCATTTACTCACTCCTTATTTTACTACCTAATACCCAATCACTTATTTAGAAATCACTACAACTCATTCAGAATCGCCAGTTTACGTTTAGAATTAGCCAAACGATCTTCTTACTAATATATAAAATATACCTAACTATTGAGATAACTTGACTTAAACCACTCTTAGAATTATAATACCCCATGGCAGGAAAAAACGTCTTAATTCTACCCGGCGGTAATGTTAACAACGGTCCTTATGACACCGGAAAATTAGATTATCAAGTAACTATGGTCGACGGCCAAGTTGCTGGAATTGTCTCTAGACTCACTCATGAAAACGGCTCGTACACACTAATCGACGAAAGTACCGGAGTTGGAGCATTATTTACTGCTGATGGCGGACGGGTAGCCGGTAGTGTAGTCAAAAGAAGATCAATCTCATTTGACGAGTTGGCTAGTGAGTTAGCCGACATATCACGCCCAAAAAGTCAGTAACCCCTATTCTTTTGTTTTTTTTCTGTTACAATATCCCTTGTTCTACCGAAGACAGCAGGTTTGTTCAGTCTATCTGAATAGTAATTCCCGCCGAGGCCAAATTTAGATACTTTTATCTAGCCTCACCTCATCGGTGAGCTTTTTTTTATTCAAAATATGTCAAAAGCCAAAACCAACAAAATCGCCAAGGTCGACGAAGTCGTCGTTAAGCTTAATAGCGCCAAATCAGCCGCTCTCGTCCAATACCAAGGTTTAAACGCTGCCGGTGTCGTCGCTCTTCGCGACAAGGTCCGTGAGAATGGTGGAGCCCTCGAAGTCACCAAAAACTCCCTTATTTTCCGTGCTCTTCTTAAAATGGGTATTGCCCTTCCTGAAGAATTAGTCGGACCAACCGCTATTGCCTATAGCAATGATGATGAGATCGCTCCCCTAAAAGAGATTGATGCTGTCAACAAGAGTTCTGAAAAAACTTTCTTCAAATATGGTATCTACCAAGGCAAACTTCTTTCTGTCGATGATCTTAAAAAGTTCATCTCCCTTCCTTCAAAATCCACTTTACTAGCTCAGCTCGTTGGTGGACTTCGAAATCCTCTCGAGAGAATGGTCTATGCTATGCGCTACAACCAAACTCAATTAGTTATGACCCTCAAGGCTATAGCTGATAAAAAATAGTTATTAATCATTTATTAATTAATAAAAAAAATGGACGCAAAATTAACCAAAATTCTCGACCAAATTGCTGAACTTTCAGTAATGGAATTATCCGAACTGGTCAAAGCTTTAGAAGAAAAATTCGACGTTAAAGCCGTCGCTATGGCCGCAGCTCCTGCTGCTGGTGCCGCTGCTGGTGCAGCCGCTCCTGCTGCTGAAGAGAAGACCGAATTCGATGTTGTTATCACCAATGCTGGTACTAACAAAATCGCTGTTATCAAAGTAGTCCGCGAATTCAAACCAGAACTCGGACTCAAAGAAGCTAAAGACATGGTCGATGCTGCTCCCGCAGACATGGGTACCATGAAGAAAGACGCTGCTGCTGATGCTAAGACTAAACTCGAAGCTGCAGGCGCAACTGTCGAACTCAAATAAGATTATCTAATCTTAAAACTTCAATCCCCCGCTCCGGCGGGGGATTTTTGTATAATTCACTATTTTTATGATAATAAAAAGTTACGAAGAACTATTAGTCGGACGAGATATACTTGACAAACTTTTATTACAGCTCGGCATTCAAATTAACCGAGCTGATAGAGTTCACCTTGCGTATGGACACCTTGAAAATCTGATCAAACTAGCGAATAGTCCCGAGTTAAAAAAACGATACTTATTGGAAAACAGCGAAAAGAATGAAGTTTACTACTCACTTAACGAAATTATGGAATTGGACAATATTCTGAAAAATATTAACCCCAATAGACAAGACGGTAGAATTTTGAAAAGTAAGTTTGAAATATTATTATCAGGTCCACTACTTCCAACTGAAGAAAATAATAAAAATAATCAACCAAGAAACGCTTTATTTGAACTAAGCCTACTCGCAGACATGGAAAGTCGAGGTTTTTACTGCAAACTTTATGACCCCAATCCAGATATAGTCGTGCAAGCCAACGGAAAATCCTACTGCATAGAGTGTAAAAGAATATTTTCAAACAATGGATTGGATCGCGCTATTAATGATGCTAAAAATCAGTTAGTTAAAACGCTTTATATTCACAAAAAATCGCGAGGTATCATCGCTATTTCAATTACGAGAGCATTTACAAATGGTTCGAAAAATATAAAAACACCAAATGAAAACACTGTAAATGAATTTTTATCAGATGAACTTAGAAAATTTGTAGACTCAAACAAAAATCTTTGGGAAAAAGTTAAAAATAATAAAATAATAGCAATAATTCTACATATTTCTGCTTATGTTGTTTTCAAAGAAGATTTGCCAATGAGTTGGTCACGTTATCTAGTAATAACCAACATACACGATAAAGATCCTAAATTTAAGTCACTTTATAAAGATTTCTCCAAATTAGATTACCTTAGCAGCTAAGAATTGCATCACCCTCTTCTAGCTTTTACTTGTTTTACAAACTCCGCAAAGATTGGATGTGGATCCAGCGGTCGGGACTTATATTCCGGATGAAACTGCGTTGCCACGAAAAATGGATGATTGAGTAATTCTATTGCTTCTACCAAGTGACCATCTGGACTCGTTCCACTAATCTTCATCCCCGCTTTTTCTAACTTCTCCCGATAGTCATTATTTACCTCATAGCGATGTCGGTGTCGTTCCCCAACTTCACCCACACCATAGATTTTTTGAAGTTTTGTCCCTTCTACTAATTTACATTTCCAACTCCCAAGTCGAATGGTGCCTCCGTACTGATGCGCTTCCAAATATTTTTTCTGATCCGGCATTACATGTACTACCGGATTTTTGGTCTTACTATCTACTTCCTCAGAGTTGGCATCTTTTAGACCCAATACATTTCGAGAAAATTCAATCACCGCCATCTGCATTCCATAACATAACCCCAAGTAAGGTATTTTATTTTCTCTGGCTACTGTGACCGCTCGAATAATCCCCTCCGCTCCCCGACTTCCCCATCCTTGAGGCACCACAATCCCTTTATATTTTTTCAGTTCTTTTACATCAAGGTCATTCGCATCTATCGAATCGACTTGTAGATCAACCCCATTCGCTATGGCTCCGTGTTTTAAGGCTTCCATCACCGACACATAAACATCAGCGTGTTTTCCTCCACCGTGATTGACATATTTTCCTACTAGAGCAATCTTGACCGTCTTGGTTTTTTTCTTCAATATTTTTTTCCATTCTTTTAGCTCAGCACTTTTACCTCTAATCTTAAATACTTTAAAAATCTTTTTAAGGATTCCCTGTTTTTCCAGAACCATTGGTACTCTATAAATTGAGTCACAATCCGCATCATCAAAAATAGCGTCATCTTCCAGAAAACATCTTCGTGCCAAGGTCTCTCTTCTCGGAGCATCCAATCCAATTTCACTTCTAGTAATCAAAATATCCGGAGTAATTCCTGTCGACCGCAGTTCAGATATTGCTTGCTGAGTTGGTTTAGTTTTTAGTTCTCCAATATTTTTCAAAAACGGCACATACGACACCATCACATACATCGCCTTTCGCTCTCGACCAACTTCTCTCGCTGCGTACAAAAAAGGCAGATTTTCAATATCTCCAGTACTCCCGCCGACTTCCACCACCACAAAATCATAACCCTTTTCCAATTCATAAAATCGCCTTTTAACTTCGTTGGGGACATCAGGGATCATCTCCACATCTCTTCCCTCATACTTAAACGCCCGTTCATTATCAATAATGGTTTTATAGATTTTCCCAGAAGTAATATTATTGTCTTTAGAAAAACTTTGGTTCAAAAACCGTTCATAGTTTCCCAGATCTTGATCAATTTCTCCACCATCATCAGTTACAAAAGTTTCTCCATGCTCCTGAGGTCGCATCGTTCCAGCATCGACGTTCAAATATGGGTCTATTTTAATCATGTTCACTTTGTAGCCACATGACTTTAATAGCATTCCTATGGAAGATGCCACGATTCCTTTTCCCAAACCTGAAACTACTCCACCAACTACAAAAATATACTTCATCCTCCCATTCTAGGCAGAAGTAAAACCAAATCAATGGATTTCTTATTTTTTATGTTTATAATAACTTTGTTCCCGCCCCTATAAACTTTTCCCTGAAGCTAGACTAGCCACAATTTCCTACCTAAATTTTACTATAGGATATAAATATGTTATAATATCCCATGGCATCAACATTATCTCTACGTAGCGGCGAACAAGCAACCACATTAGGGACTGTCCGAAATGGACTGCTCCCCCAGCTGAATGAACCAGGGCAAGACGCCTCACTCACCGGTTTTAAGCTCTCTGATACTGGCCGAGCCTCTCTCATAAATATCCCAGCCGATGTCCAAGTCTTTGATGCTGATGGAAAATTGGTTTGTGACTTTGGTGGCCACTCACTTCATGTTGATGAAAAAATCTCTCTTACCTTCAAAAATCGTGCCGGTGACCCAGTTCTTGATGTCGATTTTAGTCCCTCAAGATAGTTAGAGTAGTTCCGGATTTGTCTCTGCCAACTTGTCGGTCACATCTTTGACCTTATTTGATTTTGATCGTGGTGATATATAGATGGCATCATCTGTTTCCACCACCACCATTTCATTCATACCGGCCAACACTATTAATTTTTTACCGTTTGATAACACCAAGTTTTCATTACTCTCTAGTTCCATTACCTTACCCTCAATCTCTGGCAATCCCCGACTTCGTCGGTAGCGATAAACATCATCCCAAGTGGTGATATGCGCCCAATCAAAAGGCAATTCGACTGCCATCATTAACCCATCTTTAATTAATTCTGTTGTCATCAGTTCAACTCGACCTTTTTCAAACTTAGCATAAATTTCTGCCACCAATTCTTTTTCATTTTCTTTTCCAAAAACCGCCTTGAGCTCCTCAACTACCGCCAACCAATCTGGTCGATATTTTTTTACTGCCTCAAAAAATAATTTTGGCTTCCAAGTCAAATGATTAGTATGAGTTCCTACCGTATTATTTCTGGCAATCTCCCCCACTTGCTCCATGGTCATCCGTTCCTTAACTACATTTATGAATTCTTTTATTTGATAAGCATTCATTCCCTTGCCCAATTCTTGTTTATCACCCAACTTCATCAAATCACTTCCTGTCTCAATGTATTTTGGCAAAATTGTGCCAGTAACTAACTTTCCTTCTTTGTTTACCAACTTCTCCATTTCCTCAATCATGTCCAAAAATTTCTCAGCTGGTTCTCGGGTACACACTGCCTGGACATAAAAATAAACCACCTCATCGGGATACTTAGCCGCCACTTTTGCCATCGCAAAACACGACGCCGGACCAGTATCTCTCGCCATCGGCTCGATAATATAATTTTCTTTGGGAATGTTTGGTGTTTGATCTTCGACAAAATGAACCAAATCTTCGGTCGTCGATACAAAAATATCTTGGACAGTGTATCGCTTTAGAAGCGATTCTACTGTCAGTTGGAAGAGTGTTTTTTCTCCTACTATTTTTATAAACTGCTTGGGGTCTTTGGCTCGGCTAATTGGCCAGAGCTTGCTGCCGGTACCACCGGCCATGATTACAAACTTCATAGGTTCCTACATTATACAAATTTATTCACCTTTAGCAAAAGCCCTAATGTTTTCCACTGTCGTCGCCACAATTCGCCCAATCGCCTCTTGAGTATTGAAAGCATTATGAGGAGTAAACACCACATCATCCCGATCGCGTAATAAATGGAAAGTCAAAACTTCCTGTAAATCATCTTTGGTTGGTTTAGTGCTCGACACCATCGCTACACTTTCCAGCAAGTCTTCATCCTCGGTCACATCAAGACCGGCTCCCCACAGAATCTTGTTAGCCAAGGCCCACACAATCGCTTCAGTCTTCACTACTTTACCTCGAGAGGTGTTGATCAACACCGAACCCTTTTTCATCAACTTAATGTTCTTCAGGTTAATCATATGCCTTGTCTCAGGAATCGCTGGTACGTGTAGAGTTAGAAAATCTGATTGCGCCAAACATTCTTCTAAGGTCACATATTTAAAATGCAGTTTCTTGGCCAACTTCTCATCCCGAGTCCGTTCCACTGCAATAATTTTCATCCCCAAACCTCTGGCGATCTTAATCACATTTTGACCAATCCGACCCGCTCCAATTACCCCCAAAGTCTTACCAAAGACATCAAGCCCGGTCAGGCCTTCAGGACTAAACTCAGCATCTTCCACTGACTGATGAGCTGGCACAATTCTTTTGGCAACCGCTAACAGTAAAGCGATAGTGTATTCAGCGACGGTATTTGATCCATAAGTCGGTACATTCTTCACCACAATTTTTCTTTTATCACATTCACTACAGTCAATGTGATCGACCCCTGTCGATCGGGTTGCAATCATTTTCAAGTTGGGTAGTTTATCCAATACTTCTTTTGTTAGTTTTGAATAGACAAACACTGAGACAATGTCATACTTCTTAGCCATCTCAATATTCTCATGTAGTTCATCCGCAAAAATTCCCACCCCAGTCGCATCTAGATTTATTATCTGTTCTTCAATAATTTTTCTTTCCCAACTTTTGACACCGAAGAAAGCTATTTTGTATTCACTCATAAAATAATTCTACACTAAGCCTCCTTCTGTTTGGAAAAAATTTCCTTTTACCCCCATTTACCATTCATTAATAAAATAATCCCCAAATTTATTTTTTTCATTATTGACCTACTAGTATGCAATATGTTTTAATGAATACAGTTAACCATTACATTGATACAAGAGGAGCCACCCAATGGAAGATCAAACCCCATCACAAGACAAACTTGTGAAACAAAATCCTGCTCCAAAAAAAATTAATGGAGTTAGTATCGATAACCTCCCCGACCTTCTAACCGTCGCTGAAGTTGCCGACCTACTCCGTGTATCAAAGTTGACCATCAAGCGTTGGGGTAAGCGTGGCAAATTGCCCGCCATCCGCATCAACGCCCGCGGTGATCGCCGTTACCGCAAAGAAGCCGTACTCTGGCTGTTGGGGATTCAAACGGAATAAATTTATTGCCTTGGCCAACGCAAGTTGGCTCTGGCAATTCTAACCTTACCTTCTAAGGGGTCAGTCTAATCGCTGGCTCCTTTTTTGGTTCTACAGTATAATACCCCTACTTATGGTAAAAACAGTTTCCGAAGCCATCAGTCATTTACCAGACAAAATAATTCTCAGCCAAATTGTTGTACCACCTCAAGGTCAGAGAAAAGATCTTGTTAATAACATGGATACAGCTGAAGGTAGACATGCTTTTTGGACCGGACTACAACAAGAAAATGTCCACGCTCTCAATCCAAACGATGAAAGTATCATTGTCTGTCCAGTTTACTCACCACATACTAATGGTCGAGTAGTTAGTGCCGATCATGAATTAGATTTCGTTCACCGTGGAGACACTCCCGCCCATTACAATGTCTGGAGTCAAAATCTAACTGCAGAAATTACCCCAAAAGGTCTAAATAAAAAAACTGTCCGTTCACTGGCATCAGGTGTTAGTGCTGTTTATTGGCACCTTTACAACAACACTAAAATTCACCCAGTTATTTTCCAACTATTTGGCTACACCCCAAAAGATAATCAATTAGGTCAAAGTGCCGGTCCTCCATCCGATCCTTTTAACCATCTTCACATTGCCTATCCCCCGGTCCCCTCATCAAACGATCGGGTTGAACCATCCCCTGCCCAAATTCTAAAATTCTATTCCCCAGTTAGTCTATTATTTGCCGATCTTTTTGAACCTATCTCAGCCCAAATTTCCGAGAATATTAAGTCAGTTGGAAAGATTGATGTCTCTTCAGTGCATGAACCAAACAACCCTTATGGAGTTGGCGTCTCTATTAGTATCGCCAATAGTACCCGTCTTAATGATTACTTGGAAATTGGTTATCAACTAGTTGGCACCCTGAATCAGGGTTATCAGATACTGCTTCAAAGCCATCAACAACTTTGGTGTTCCCGTGAATCAGCTCACCCTCAAATTATTGCCTTAGCGGTCTCTCAATTAAGAGAATTAGGGATCTCCCAGGAAATAGCCTTAGAACTCTTCAACCGGGCTCAAGTATTTAAGCCGACTCTCATGCAAGTAAACTCTTGGCTGGAAAAAGGTGGTCTAGATGATGAAGCTACCGCTAAATTGATTAAATTAAAAAACAAATACGAACAGACTAAAGTCAGGTTGAGTAAATCTGACCCTAGTGCCAACCCTAAAATAGCTGTTCTACACAAGTTGTTAACCGACCAGCTCCGCTCCACCAACGAAGATAGGCCAGTCGCCACTCTTCCAGCAAACATACCTCTTAAGATGGTTTGTCACACTTATTCTCGTGGAGGCAAACTAGTTATCCCTCATTTGAATATTTCTTTGTTATTAATCAGCAGTGGTAACACCGCCGAAGTCCTTGGTAACACTCTCATCACCCGTAGATAATCTGTTTTATTGCTCTATCAAACTATACCTTATTACAAACTTGTATTGCTATGTTCGACTTTTTTTGTTCCATAGAAACACTGCGGTATAATCCAATCATGGCATCATTCGATAAAGTAACTGTAAAACCAGTTCCAAAAGCGTTTTCAGTAGAAGGTATCAAGCGTCGACTTGGAGTTAGTAAAGAACCTACTTATAGCGGTTGGCCCGGTGATCATTGGTTAGAAAAACATCAATTCGATATTACTCGATTGCAGAAAGTGATTGGTGAAAAAGAGTTTGGTGCTGGAACAATAAGTCATGTAGATACAGGCAGAGGTGTTGCCACTATCTTTAGCTATACGATCGGAGATGGCCCCGAAATTCACACCTCGGCATTTGCCAAAACTCATGAAGTAGACTACCCCATTGGTACATCAGCACCAAATAGTAACGTAGTCCTAGCTGACCATGGTCGGGCGGTTGGAGTCAACGATTCGTTCAGGTGTTTTGCACCGGACGAAGAAACAACTCTATTCGCTTTTGTAGGCCATGACTACACCGAACCTTTCAATTTTAATGGTGTATTCCTTTGGGTCAACAAAGATGTTCACATAATTCCCGACAAAACCACTGTCGTTCCGATTGCAGACTTCAACCAAATGGAACTAATTAAAACACCGTCACTATAGTTCCGAAAATAACAAATTCAATGTCAAATACATTTCCGGAGGGTAGTTTTCGCAATTTATATAAAGCTTCAAGTTCGAAGTAATCTTTTTTTTTGCCTGTTTCAACGTGCGTCGCACACTTGATTCTTGGCAATAAAAAATGGTTACGAGAACTTGATAGGTTTTATTGTAATAAGTTAACTCGTCACCCTTCCTCGAGGAGTTCTCTTCACCAACCCCTTCTTCATCAAAAACGGTTCATAGACATCGGTAATGGTTTCTACATCTTCAGTCAATGCCGCCGCAATATTTTCCACCCCCACCGGTCCTCCACCATACTGGTTTTTGACCACATCCAAATACCTCCTATCTGCATCAGATAAACCTAACTCATCTACCCCCAATTTTAGAAGTGCTTCCTTTGATTCTTTCCAATTTATTTTTCCATCACCTGCCACTTGAGCATAATCCCTAACTCTCTTTAAAAGTCGATTAGCAATTCTCGGAGTACCTCTCGACCTCTTGGCAATTTCTCGGGCAGCCAGGGTTTCGATTTCTACACCCAGTACTTTGGCTGTCCGCTCCACAATATCTTTTAAATTTTGTTCTTCATAAAAATCAATTTGCTGAACCATTCCAAACCGGTCTCTCATTGGACTACTAATCAGACCTATCCGAGTCGTCGCTCCGACAATTGTAAATTTTTGTAATTTCAATCGAACCGACCTTGCCGATGGACCTTTACCCAAGACAATATCGAGAGCATAGTCTTCCATCGCACTATAAAGCGTCTCCTCAACAATTTTGTTGAGTCGATGAATTTCATCGATGAATAAAAAATCGCCTTTCTTAAGGCTTGTCAGAATGGATGCTAGGTCACCCGCTCTCGTCAATGCTGGACCAGAAGTAATTTTAATATTCGATCCCATCTCCCCTGATAAAAGCATGGCCAGAGTAGTCTTACCAAGACCCGGAGGTCCGTAAAACAAAATATGGTCAAGAGGTTCCCCTCGTGACTTGGCCGCCCGAATAAATATGTCGAGCTGATCTTTTAATTTTTGTTGACCAATAAATTCTGAAAGTCCCTTTGGTCGAATCGATAGTTCAATTTCTTTATCTTCCGGCTTTAGTTTTGGATCCAGGTTTTTGTCAGTCATTATTTGATATTTGTTAAGCACCAACTAATCCTCTCTTCCAACTCTTCTAACTCCGCCGGAATTCTCTTGACTACTTTTTCAATTTCTTTCTTTTCAAACCCAAGCTGTTGTAAGCTCAGCACTACATCATCTTCCAACAGTGGCAAACTATCTTTCAAATCAAGTACTCCCAACCCCCCAATTTTTGATTTAAGATCAACGATAATTCTTTGAGCCGTTTTTAAACCAATCCCTTTTAGTTTTTTGAAAAATTCAACATCAGCATCCCCGATTGCTTTAACTATCTCGGTTCCAGTCGTGCTCGCCAAAATATGAGCCGCTGACTTTGGACCAACTCCAGATACAGTAATCATCATTTTAAAAAGATCAAGATCTTCGAACTTCTCGAATCCATAAAGACTCATATCATTTTCTGAAACTGCCATAAAAGTAAACACTTTTACTTCTTGGTCTTCAATAAAATTATGTCTTCCCATGAAGACTGAATATCCTACTCCACCCACATCAATCTCTACCTGATTTTGACTAATTCGACTCACCTTGCCTCGGAGGCTACTGATCATAGCTCATCATAACATTTACCCACCCCCGAAGGAAAGACGAAACATATATCTTATTTTGAAAGAACTGTTTAACAGTTAGTTAATTCGTTTGGTGGATTAATACTGAATTCGAAGTAATCTTTTTTATTGACTGTTTCAACCTGGACAACCAGATTGATTCTCGGCAATAAAAAATGGTTACGAGAATTCAAGTATTAAGTAGCTTTTACTTCAACTTAAAATAATATGAGAGTTTGTTTAGAAATAATGTAATATAAATTACACTATACTTTCATTGTAAACGCTTGTGTCAGGGCTACTGCCACCGCATCTGCCGCATGCGAAGGGCTAATCTCCTCTTCTAGGGATAGCTCAGTCCGCACCATAATTTCCACTTGTTCTTTTTCAGCCCTTCCAAATCCCACCAACGCCATTTTTACTTGTAATGGGGTGTATTCCACCAGGTCTAGTCCGTTATTTATTCCACAAAGTTTTATCACCCCAATGGCTTCCGCCACCCTGATCGCCGACGAACTATTTTTGGCAAAAAACAAACTCTCCATCGCCATCTCGGTTATTTTATTTTTCTTTACTATTTCCAAAAGACTGTCGTAGATTTCTTTGAGTCTTTCCGGATAACTTTTTTTATTACTTGTCACTATTACCCCACAGTCAACCAACTTATATCCACCATTTTTATTCTCCTCTATAATTCCCCAACCGGTGTTTTCTAACCCTGGATCAATACCCAATATCATGACTAATTATAACTACAAAGAAACTAATCACCTATTTCATTTTCTTCTCCAACTACCACCAATCCCTGAAGTTGATCGCCAGTCATTGTGTATTGGGTGTACCGTGGAGTTTGAGTGTTGCGCTCCCGAGTCACTGCACCAGAAAGATAAGTTCGTAGACCATCCAATTCATATGACCCGGAATAATGCAGATGTCCAGCTATAATGTCCATTACATTATTCGCTTTCAAAAGTTTCATTAATTCCCCTACCTCCTCAGTTACTTTTTTGTTTTTCTCTCCCATGATATGGGCTGATATTCCATGATTTAAGGGCATATGCATCAGAGCAATACACTTTACTACCGTACATTCTTTTACTTCATTCTCTAACCATGCCCGTTGAACTGTTCCTAATCCTGTCGCTCGACCATTATTAATCATGATAAATTTTCTACCTTCAAGCCGAACACTTCGGTATTCCTTTCCAAAGACTTCGTTAAAAAGGCTAGTCTTAATCCGATCTGATTCCCACATGTCATGGTTTCCCGGAATGACCGCATATTTCACTCCCGACTCATCTAATACTTTTTTGGCTGCCAGTAATTCATTTTTCTTCCCAAGCGATGTCATATCTCCAGTCACCAACACCATCTGACCACTTGGTTTCACTTTGGCCAAAAACTTCCGCCAATCAGTCCAGTTCATATGAATATCCGACATCACCACAAATTTCAGCGGTTTTTCTACCACTACTGTCGGAGTTGGCTCGATAACTCGGACAATCGGTGCCACCTTAGGATCGGCATTTATTCTCCAAGCTACCAATACAATTACCATTCCCACTAGTAGACCTAAAATAATTGCCAGTCTTATCCCCCGTTTCATTTAACTATTTTATCAAGTAGATAGGATTGAAGCTGAAATTTGTCAAAAATTCTAAAAGAAAACGCAGTAACTTTTTTCGAGCGAGGTTCAACGTGCGTCGCACACTTGACTTCGAGTGAGAAAAACGGTTACAAGTTTTCTAGAATTTTTGCCAGTTGCATGAATTTCCCGTTTTGATATTCTGACAAGGGTCAAAATTATATCTGAACAAATAGTCTTCTGCTCTAGCGCTAAAATTGAACGAGATTTACTTAAGATTCATCACCTCACCGAATTCGAAGACGCTGTCATCGTCACTCGAAGTGAATGTAATCGCTGCAAAATAAACTGTCCTGAAACTCCACACTATATACCCCCAACTGACGAAACAGTTCCTCCCCTTCGCTATCGAACATTATCCTATTAATATTACAGGCTGTATATACTTATCCACACCTATCCACATCTTTACCTATATTATTTTACTCCAAGATTTAATATATATTAATATCGTAATTTAAGGTGTTTATTAAAATTCATTAAAAGTTAATTTTGATCAAATAAAACTCAAAGACGTTTCCAAAGTGGAGGTTTCGCAGAAGACCTGTTTCTTTTGTATGGAGGTCTTCGAGAATGCAGATGACGGCGGTACACGCGCTTGGGATTAAGGAGGATAGCCGATTATCGGTCCACGGAGGAAATGTCTTTGAGTTTGAAGCAACACAAAAATAAGAATCGTCTAGATTTAATTTAGTATAATAAAGCTATGTCTCACCCCCTATTTGAAGAACTCCAACAAGTCCACACTGGCATGTTCGTCGCTGAAAATCATTCTTTGTCTAACTACAACACCCTTCATCTCGGTGGTAATGCTGAACTTTTCGCCATCGCCACCAAACAAAGTGAACTCTTCGATCTTCTCAAATTTCTCCATAATCACCCCGAATTACCCTTCACCATCCTGGGTTCTGGTTCCAATGTCGTCATCTCTGACGCCGGCCTTCCCGGATTAACCATTGTCAACAAAGCCAATAAAATCGACATTCACCCTCGGATTCACGAACCAGATTCAAACTTCAAGGTCACTTATGCCCAAAGAAATGAAAACGAACCTCAAAAATATTTGGACTTTACCCGTCTTGATTATGATGAGTCTCACCTACCCTACCAAGAAGTTACTATTCAAGCCGGCACCCCCCTGCCATTTGCCATTACCCAACTCATTTCTGCCGGTCTTACCGGACTTCAATGGTTTGGTTATATTCCCGGTACAGTGGGTGGTGCTGTCTATCAAAATATTCATGGTGGTAGCTACCATTTTTCCGATTACACCGACACTATCAAGGTATTTAACCTTAAAACCGGAAAAACCGAACTATTAAAAAAAGATAAGCTCAACTGGAAATACGAAACCAGTATGTTCCAAAAAAATCCCCATCTTATCGTTCTTTCCGTCACCCTTAAGCTCTTCCGAGGCGACACCAATAAAGCCATGGAAGTCTATAAGGCCTGGATCGCTCAAAAATCCAAAGTTCAATCTATGGCTTCCCCCGGTAGTGCTTTTGCCAATCCTTCCCTGGAAATTTGTCAAAAAATCTGGGGTGAACAAAAATCCACCGGTTGGATTATCGACCATGAACTGTCTTTAAAAGGTTTTAGTATCGGCGGTGCCAAGATTTCTAACGAACATAGCAACTTTTTTATCAACACCGGTACTGCCACAGCGGCTGATTTCTACAATTTAGTCAAATATGTTCAAGATATGGTCCGTGAAAAGTTTGGCTTTGAACTCATCCCAGAAATAAAATTTCTTGGTAAGTTCAACTAAGTTTTCCTACGCATCTTCAAACCTTCATTTAGATTTATTGGTGCCGACTTAGGCTTGGAAGCCATACCACCCTCTACTGGCATATTTTTCGGCTTAACTTCATCATCAACCCCAGTAAACAACCATTTTCCCGATTCAATCACCAATTCCTGGCGAAGACGATCACCCTCCACCTCTCTCTTCCGATCATCCGGGAAACTCACCCGGGCAGCAATGTTTAAGCTAGTTATCGTTACATCGGTCAGTTCATCCTGATGGGAAATTGTTAAAGCCACTTGATTAACTAATCCAATTAAACTTCGATAATTTTTGGGCATATCGGCTCCCATCACATTTCCCTGATCTATCCAACTAGCATCAACCCAATCTTTCCGTGTTTTATTAAAAGTCTCAAAGGTACCTGGTTTACCCACCCGAACTTCAGTTCTACCATCTTTTATAAACCGAGACATCTTTACCTCAACCCGAGTATTGCCCATCTTGTCCTTCAAAATTCGATATTCATCATGTTCTAAGGTTACCGGCCCTCTCATACCTTCGATCTTAGTTAGTCCAGCCATAAGACTAAACTCTTCTTCAGGAATTTTAATGTCTCCTAACCCAAATTTTATATTTGGTTGAGCTGACCTTGTTGATTTTGGATGGTCATTTGATGGACGATTTACCGTAGTTCGAGTCGCACCCTCGGTTCTTGTCCGCTCCTGTTGAGCCTGTAAATCCTTCAACATTTCTTCTGCCCTCTGTCTAGCTCTTGCTTGCTCAGCCTTATCACCGCTAAACATACTCCGCAAAATATCGCCAAACATACCACCACCAACCCCAAACTCACTCCAAAAATCACCAAAACCATCAGCCGGAGGTACAAAACCCTGCTTCAAGCCTTCTTTTCCAAATCGATCGTATCTTGCTCGTTTATCAACATCACTCAATACCCCATATGCTTCATTGAGTTCTTTAAATTCCTCTTCTTTTTCAGGGTAAATATCAGTATGTGTTATTTTGACTAATTTTCTATATGCAGCCTTAATATCATCATCCGATGCTTTTCTACCAACACCTAAAATCTCATAATAGTCCTTGTACGTCATTGTTATTTATCATTCATCTTGGCCACATCGACACCTAAGTGCGCCAACATTTGATAAGTTCTGGATTCTTCGGCAATTTTCTCATTAAACCCACTCACCAAGGTCCCACCTTGCATCTTATATTCATGCCTCATACCATCGGCTACAACTTGAAGACGGCACTTTCCATCTCCATCATCATCCGGTTGGATCACTATTGCCTGCAATCGAGGATTGTCAAATTTTAATCCAATTAAACCTCCTGGATCATAGCTCACCGACTCACAAGTGGTGTTACCAAAGTCAACGTCTGGTGCAAAAAAGTGTTCAGCATGCCCACACGCATTCCTAATCATTTCTTGATCATCCTTAAATCCATCAAGTTCTGCCAATAATTGGGGAAATAGTTCAGATGTTATTTTTTCACCTGGCAGTCTTACCATTACCTCAGTCGCCCTTGGTGTCAAATATTTATCCGGAGTCAGAGAACCTGACTCAACATATTGAATAGGATCTTTTACATCTTGACTCATACACTCATATTACCACCCCTACCTATCAGACACCAAAACCTTACCAATAAACCTCGGCAAAGCCAATTGTCGCTTCCACCTTTTAGGTTCCATAATAAGAGAATATAGCCATTCAAAACCCATTTTACGTACCCATGTGGGTGCTCGGCGCAAATCTCCTGAATAATAGTCAAAACTTCGCCCCACCCCCATTACCAATCTTATTTTAAGCTTGTCCAAGTTGCGATTAATCCATTCTTCTTGTGTCTTCATGGCATAAGCCACGAATAAATAGTCAATTTTGTATTCAGATAGCACCTTCAAGGTCTTTTCATCCTCACCCACTCGATTACCAGCATAACTACCAGACACTTTTAGCGTGGGATATTTCTTTTTAAACAATGCTGCACTTCTAGCTCCCCGGTCCCCCCAACCACCTAAGAAAAATACTGACTTATTATTCTCTGCCGCTTCCTTACATAGACTATCAATTAGGTCAGCACCCGAGATAAGTCCATCCATTTTTCTCCCCCCAATCACTTCCATTCCAACCAGAAAACCCTTAACTAATCTCTTCCCAATTCTGGTTAAAACTTGACTACTTTTTACCTTCAAAACCTCTTTTGCCCACAACAATCCCACCCCATCAGCCACATTGTAAGTCGTCCTATTTTGGAGTATTCTCATAAAATCCATATCCTCTTGGGCTTTCATCACAAATTCTGGATTTACCGTCGCAATCCATGCCTGAGCATTCTCCGGTAGACTACCCACTAGTTTTAGCAGAGCAAACCTATCTCTGCCAAACATCGGAGTACCAAAGATATCCCAATTAGATAGGCCACTTTTGTATGTAGATCTATCCATTTTTTTACGCTTCATCGCCATTTTTTTGTTTATGAACTATATCAAACATTATCTAATTTCATTTTAACACTCCTCTTCTTTTTTTTCTCGACTTTTCTTGTCAAAAAACTATATCACTTGCTATCACCTTACCCTATATAATCAATATACTACAAGCATAGCTTGTTAACTATATCACCTCAGTTTACCCAATTTTCTATAAGCCAATAATTCTGTTATTAACCTTAGGCTAAATATAGTCATTATGAATAAAACATTTACTCACAAAATAATCCATAATCTAGGGTAAAGATTAAGAGTTAGTCGATTTATTAATCAAAAAACAAAACTGCAGTTATAATGATATAAAAGCTAAAAAACTGATAACTAAATTATTTGAAATAAAAACTATTACAAGACTTATTATCCTACTAGATCAACGTATCGCCCGCCAGTAAACGTCTAGATTTTCCAGGGCAATCCCAGTTCCTTTAATTACACAAAATTGCGGTTCCGGAGCGACGTGTGCTGACACCCCAATTTCTCGAGTCACTAAGACATTAAAGTTTCGTAGAAGTGATGTACCTCCGGAAAGCACTATCCCCCGGTCAGCGATATCGGCCACCAACTCTGGTGGCGTAATTTCCAAAGTGTCTCGGATCACCATGATGATGCTACTAAGCATTGGCGATATCGCCTCATGAATTTGATCGGAGTCAATAACTACCATCCGTGGTAGTCCCGACACCGAATCCCGGCCACTGACCTCCATCGTCTCAGGCCGCTTTAACTTAATCGCACTTCCGATTTTTATCTTTATAGTCTCTGATGTTTGCTCTCCAACTATCAAATTATGCTTTCTTCTCAAAAATTCGGCGATAACTCCATCAATTTTTGCTCCACCTACCCGAACTGTCTTGTGAGTTACCACTCCACCCAAGGCAATTACAGCCGCTTCCGCCGCACCACCACCAATATCCACAATCATATTGCCATAAGGTTCCGATACCGGAATCTTGGCCCCAATCGCCGCAGCCAATGGTTCATCGATAAGATAGGCTTTTCTTGCTCCAGCTGAAATAGTTGCGTCCATGACTGCTCTTTGTTCGACTTGAGTTACTCCTGCCGGGACACAAACCATTACCTCTGGACCCATGATCCATCCCCGACCCATTACTTGCTTCAAAAAATACCTCATCATTGCTTCAGTTACTTCATAGTCAGCAATTACTCCATCTTCCATTGGTCGGATAACTTCAATATATTCCGGTGTTTTCCCCAACATTTTCTTAGCTTCAGCTCCAACCGCCAGAATTTTTCGATCATCAACTCCTACTGCCACCACGGTTGGTTCATTCAAAACCACTCCCACCCCTTCTTCCCAGACCACCGAATTAGCCGTGCCCAAATCAATTCCTAATTTCTTAAACAGTTTCATTACTACATTCTACCAATATTTGTTAACAGACTCGTACAGCCAAAACCCTACCCACCTCCTCTATAATCCCTATTCTTGGTTTATAATACTATCATGCTGTCCCAAAGCGAGAAGAAAAGCCTAAGTATCGTCTTATCTGTATTCTTCTTTGTGGTATTAAGTACCTGGGGAGTGACTCTCCTCGCCCGTGGCTACCGACCTTCACTTCAACCTGGTGGTTTAACCCTCAACCCCACCGGATTACTCTCCGCCACCTCCCGTCCCAAAGGTGCTAGCGTCTATATCAACAATTCTCTAATTACAGCTACTGACGATACTATAAACCTAACTCCTGGTGATTATGTCGTAAAAATCATTAAAGATGGTTACTTTAATTGGCAAAAAACCATCAAGATTAAGGCAGAAATTGTCTATCAAACCGATTCCCAACTTTTCCGCTCAACTCCTGACCTCAAACCAATTACTCACACTGGAGTCATCAACCCTGAAGTTAGTCCTGATAAAAGTCGGGTCATTTATGCTGTTGCTTCTTCCTCAGCTACCGCCAACAATGGACTATATCTAATTGAGTTAAGTGCCAATCCACTTTATCTAACCAAGAACACCCCCCGCCAAATCGCCACCAACACACTTTCTGTTGATTGGTCCAAAGCTTCATATGAGTTTTCTCCCAATTCTATGGAAGTTATTGCTACTTTTAAAAGTGGTGTCAAATATTTACTTAACTTAGCCACTACTATTGATTCCAAAACTTTAGTTGATGTCACCCCTCGTTTACCACTTATCCGCCAAACATGGGCCACCCAGGATAAAGAAATAATTCTCAGTAAACTTGATCGTCTACCTGAAGAACTTAAGCCTTTTATCTCCACGGTCTCCGGACAAAAGATTGCTTTTACTACTCTTGAAGACAAGGTCCTCTATCAAGCCACCCAGTCTGCCACCATACCTCAAATACTAGCCACCGCTCCTCCAGCTCAAAGTACTCAAACTCAAACTCGCAGTCTAGCCATCGGTGATTATTATATTTATGACCTAAAAGAAGACACAAATTACCGTCTAGGTTCGCCTACTGAGGTTCAGAATCCCTATTGGCTGCCTTCTTCTAGTAATGTTGTTTATCTAACTAATCAAGAGCTTAAGGCAGCTGATTATGACGCTACCAACCAAGTAACCATCTACGCTGGCAACTTCCGACCTGAAGTAACCCTACCTTGGTTTGATGGCAACAAGATTATCACTCTGACCGCCCCATTCACTGGATCAACTGAAAATCTTTACGCCGTCACAATTCGTTGATGGCCCAAAAGGAATTCTTCAAAG
This sequence comes from Candidatus Shapirobacteria bacterium, assembly GCA_041658955.1. Classification (GTDB taxonomy): domain Bacteria; phylum Patescibacteriota; class Microgenomatia; order UBA12405; family UBA12405; genus UBA2283. The sequence goes on along the minus strand of JBAZZE010000003.1, from coordinate 44,748 downwards.
TAGTCACTTCAGATTTAAAATCCCTGGGACTGCGCCAGAATCCAAACATTCTTGAATACGAAGAGAACACTTGGGTTCGTTTACCACCTGAACAAATAGTCGAAGGCAAAGGCCCGTGGAGTGGCTGGGGTGGTATCGGTGTTGTCAAAAGCAGAGGTGAAGCCACCGGACTAGTCCGGTATATGGAAAGAAAGCATCAAGTTACCTGCCTTGTGTATCGTGTCGATATCGGAAGAATCCTGTTCGAAGACAAAAGAAGGGCCAAAACAGATGCTGTCATGCTAATTGAAAGGATAAAATAGTTATTTACACATCATCGATTCGATGCTGATCATCTCACTGACCATTTGATCAGTTTCTTCACCATTCGAGCCACCTTCACTTAACTTTGTCTCATATTCAGCTAAAACCGATCTAGCTTCGTCTGCAGGAATGCATTCACTTTCGCTTACTTGGGTCTCTTCTCCTAGAACTTCCTCAGCCGGCTGACTTTGTTGACCATATTCTATTTCATTATAAGGAGCCTCTAAAACCGCTTCTTCGCTAACACCACTTTCTGGTAAAACAACTTCAGGAGAATTTTGGACTTGCTCTCCTAAAACCATGGGTTGGTCTTGAATCATTTGTCCAACTTCTACAAAACGAAGAGGAATCAAAGCCATAATTGCAAAAACAAAACTGACGATCAGAGTACGGGTATTTCTTGCTGTGTCATTCATAACATCAGTCTAGATACTTTTTTTTATTTAGTCAAGTACAGCAATTGTACGGCAAAAGAACAAACTTAGTCCCCTAATATAGAAAAACCATTTCGTGCCTAGCAAACTCAAAGGTTCAATGGTCTTCAATACTATAGTTTATATATATACACATATTTGCTCATCTCACCAAGTATTATTAACAAAAAAAGACTTAGCACTCAGTATAGTTTTTTGCTAAATAACCAACACACAATTCTTATGTTTGTATATACATAACCATCAAATATAAACTTTATATATATAAATAGAACATTATCATTCTATCCTGTAACAATAAACGGACCTAAAAAACTCCCACCACGGTATAATATGAAACAAGAGAATATGGACTACCTTATTCTCTAATAGATAGGCCCAAAACTTGAGCTTGTCAAAAAACGGGGATTGGCGCAATTGGCTAGCGCGCACGGTTCGGGATCGTGAGGTTGCTGGTTCGAATCCAGTATCCCCGACAAATTCCACCATATTTTCATATGGTTGAGTTTGCCTGTCCCTATAGTTCAATGGATAGAACGGAGGTTTCCTAAACCTTAAATGGCAGTTCGATTCTGCCTGGGGATACAAGTATAAAATAAAACGTTATTTTCGCACTAATCGCACTAGAGCTTCGCAACGTGATGATTTTATCAATCGGAATATCATCATCCCCCAAAAAAAGTTTAACATCAGAATTTTCATTTTTATAAAAAACTTTTTAACAAAAAAACTTTAGGATCTAAATTTTTGAAATATATTCCTTCATTTCATGAAACAACGATCATTAGTCGATTTTAAATAAAAATAATAGTTTTTTAAATTTTTCACTCTCATATTCCGCACTTTTTAGCTTTACACAACTTCTTTCTCCGCTACTTCTCCGAATATAACCGCAGATATTTTTTTGATTATTATCAAAATTTCCTTTCATATTATCACCGCATTTAGTCAAAATATTAAACTTGCTTAAATATATCTAATAAATCTTATCTCCATCACAATCTCCGAATTTAGGTACATTATTCTCCTCAAGTAAGTAGTTTTTTGGTAAAACTGTTTACACGCTAACCATTTTTGCTTGAGTTTTTTGTCCGCAGCCACCTCTCCATATCGACTATATCTAAATATTCCATTTACCATCTGAAGCTAAACCATCATCATCTCTTACTCATTGTTTAGCTTGTAAGCCATTCACCCTAAAATACTTTACAACGCTTTTGTCTTACATCAATTGATACTTGGAAGTTTCCATTTATTTGCTACTTTTAAAGTCGTAGCAGAAAAAAGCGTAGATTGCTAAATTCACGTTATGACAGCTTCTAAGTTATGACAGACTATGCCTAGTGATCTAAGCAACAACAATGTTCACCATTCGGCCTGGTACAAAGATCTCCTTAACTATTTGTTTGCCTACAAGCCATGCTTTGATTTTCTCTGATCCCCTTGCTAGCTCCAACATCGCTTTTTCATCATTAGCCTTTTCTCTATCAACTACCAGTTGATCTCTTAATTTGCCATTGATAGCCACTACCACAGTGACCTCATCGCTTACTAAGTATTGCTCTTCTACGACTGGCCAGCTCGATGCATGAACTGAGCTATACTCTCCAGTATCTCTATTTATGTTGGACCATAGTTCCTCGGCCATATAAGGTGCCAGTGGAGCCACTACTCTAACTAACTTGGATAAATCATCAGCAGAAATTGATTCCGACTTCTCTAATTCGTTCAAAGCCCCCATACACTTCGCTATGGCTGTATTGTAACCAAAGTTCTCCAAGTCCTTAGTTACTCCATCAACTAACTTATTTATTATCACTTTAACAACACTACTGCTATCAGAATTACTCTGGCTCTGCTTAATAACGTACTTTTCAAACCTATCTAAAAACCTCTTGACTCCCATCAGTGTCTTTTCGTTCCAAGCCATCGTCCCCTCAAACGGTCCCATGAACATTAGATACATTCGAACCACATCTACACCATACATATCAGCCACCGTTTCTGGCACAATCACGTTCCCTTTCGATTTACTCATTCTCTGATTGTCAGGTCCCAAAATAACTCCGTGAGATACTCTTCTGTAGTATGGCTCTGGCAACTCTTTAGGGAATATTCCTAAGTCGTACAAAAACTGATAAATAAATCGTGAATATAGCAAATGAAGCGTGTTATGTTCATCTCCACCGATGTAAATATCGACTGGACCCCACTTTTTTAATAGATCAAAGTCTACCAATTTAGTAGCATTATCTGGATCCATATATCTCATAAAGTACCAATCTGATCCAGCCCAGTTTGGCATGGTATCCGTTTCTCTTTTAGCATCTCCACCACACTCAGGACACTTACAATTCACAAAACTTTCGATTCTAGATAGTGGACTCAACCCATCATCCGTCGGTTCATAAGCTTCTACCTCTGGTAGTACGATTGGTAAGTTTTCCTCTTTTTCTGGCACCCAACCACACTTAGGGCAATCAACCATCGGAATAGGCTCACCCCAGTAGTGTTGCCGGCTAAATATCCAGTCCCTCAAATGATAACTATTTGATGCTTCTCCAATACCTATCTTTTTCAACCTTTCAATCATCTTTGCTTTTGCCTCCGACCACTCCATCCCATCCAAGTCACCTGAATTTATCATTGTTCCAGGACCAACATAGCAATCAGTCTCTGGCTTATCTGCTTCTGATACTTCATTGGGTTTGATCACTTGTATAATTTCCAAGCCAAATTTCTTAGCAAAAGCATTATCACGCTCATCATGAGCTGGCACTGACATAATCGCTCCTGTTCCATAACTAGCTAATACAAAGTCAGATATCCAAATCGGTATTGCCTTATCATTCACCGGATTAATCGCATAAAGACCAGAAAATACGCCTGTTTTATCCTTATTAAGATCAGTTCTCTCCATGTCACTCTTTTTTCTGGTTTCATTTAGATAGTCTTTGATATCTTTGTTAGATTCAGCTAGATCAACAGCCAGCTTATGTTCTGGACTTATTACCATAAAAGTCGCTCCATAAAGCGTGTCCGGTCGAGTCGTAAACACTTCCAAAGTCTCCTTTCTGTCCTTTACTGCGAACCTTATCTTGGCTCCTTCGCTTTTCCCAATCCAGTTAACCTGAGCTGTTTTAACCTTATCAATAAAATTAGTGTCTTTTAAGCCCATTGCCAACCTATCGGCATAATCAGTAATCTTAACCACCCACTGTGATATATTTCTCCGGCTCACTTCGGTACCACAGCGCTCACATTTCCCATTCAATACTTCTTCGTTAGCCAGGCCTATCTTACATGACGGACACCAGTTTATTGGCATTTCCTGTTTGTAGGCAAGATTTTTCTTAAATAGTTGAACAAATATCCACTGAGTCCATTTGTAATAAGTCGGATCAGTTGTGTTTACTTCTCGACTCCAATCAAATGAAAAAGCCAATTGCTTCATCTGGCTCTTGAATACATCTGTATTCTCTTTGGTTACCTCTTGTGGCTTCCTCTTCATCTTAATCGCGTAATTTTCAGTTGGTAACCCAAAAGCATCCCATCCCATGGGAAACAGAACATTATAGCCTTGCATTCGTTTAAACCGAGCCTGGACATCCCCTCCCGTAAAGGAAAAAGCATGCCCCACATGTAGTCCTGAACCACTTGGGTAAGGAAACTCTACCAAGACGTATTTTTTTTCTTTTGACGAATCATCGACAGCCCGATACAGATCTTTGTGATCTTCCCACCATTTTATCCACTTATCTTCAATAGTTTTAAACTTTTTGATTTCTTCCATAGTCAATTTAACTTGGATTACTAGAACTATAAACAAATATACCAGATCGACGGCTGACAATAGTTGTCGCTGCTAGTTGAGCATCATCAGTCGCTGCTACATAAGGTACTTCACTCAATCGATGACCCAAGTGGCTTCCAGCTACTCTAGTCCGCAATGCCCCTATCTGACCAGCTTCAGCAATCCCCACCCCACCACAATTCTCACATCTAAGTTCAACTAGTTTTTGAATGCTCATATATATAAAAAAAGCCCCTCATGGGGGCCATTACAGTTCCCCCAAAAAAATTAGCTAAGAAGTAGGGAAACAGATAACATTTTCATTTCCCTATTCTATCACAATCGTTTATACTTACAGGCATAATGAAGAAAGTGGCCTTATTCTTATTTTTAGGAATTGTCATTTACGTTGCCGGTTTTCTATCTGCATCAATCTCCAAAACACCTAATAAATTAAATCTATTCACCGAATCCCGACTCCCAGCTGGTTACAAATATATCAACCCTTTACTCGAATGTGATACCGATGCTGTTAGTACTGATACCAACCTTGATCAGCTCCGCAACAAACTTAACCAATATATCGATCAAAAAGTAAAATCCAAAGAACTTTCTCACGTCTCTGTCTATTACCGGGATATGAACAATGGACCTTGGTTTGGTATCAACCAAAATGAGCTTTTTTCCCCAGCAAGTTTGATAAAAGTTCCCCTAATGATCGCCTATTTTAAAATGGCTGAAACTGACCCTTCAATTCTCGAAAAAGAACTTATTGCTACACCTTCAGCATCAGAATATGCCCAAAATATCGCTCCAAAAACTACAATGGTCCCAAATCAAAAATATACTGTTAGTCAGATGATTAACAATTTAATAGTTCAATCTGATAACCAGGCTTACGATTTGTTACTTGCCAATATTGATAACCAATTTTTGGTCAAAGTCTTCGCTGACCTAGGGGTCGACATCAGTCTTGGATTTACCAACCCCAACGGTGATATTCTTTCCGTCAAATCATATGCATCATTTTTCCGGATTCTCTACAATGCTTCATATCTTAATCCCAAGTATTCTGAAATAGCCCTCAATATTCTTAGTCAAAGTCAATATAAAGACGCTCTCGCTGCTGGTGTTGATCCATCAGTCAGTATTGCTCACAAATATGGCGAACGTAGTTACAATGAAACTGGTGTTAAGCAACTTCATGATTGTGGCATAGTTTATCTTCCCGCAAAACCATACTTAGTCTGTATCATGACCCGAGGTAACAATTTCAATGTACTAACCAAGACTATCAGCGATATATCCCGCCAAATCTACAACTCTGTAAAATAATCTTAGGGCGCGTCCTTAAAATCTACATATTCCGGCTCGGGTCTGGGTTTTGCTGTAGCTTTTCTTGGTTCTGGTAAACTCGCTTGTTTCCACACCATTTCCTGATCAGACACCGGTCTTTCTAAGGGTACACTTTTCCATCCACTACTCCCCCGTACTCTCAATGCTACTAATTCACCCTTAAAGTATGCCTCCAATCTAAACTGGGTTGCCCTAACCTCATCGAAGAACATACCATATTATAACTTACTCGTACCTTAGCGCATTTAAGGCTGAAATCTTGGTCGCTCTCTTTGAAGGATACCAACCGGTGATTATTCCTACTACAAAGCTAATCGTCAAAATAAAGGTTACAAAAAACCAGGGTATATAGCTAATATCAATTACTCCCTGCCCCTTAAACATCGATACCGAACTAAGTATTAATGATAATATTCGACCACCTAAATAGCCTAGCAATATTCCCATCACCCCTCCACCTACTCCCATGATCATCGATTCCGCCAAGAAAAGTTCTCTTACTTCAGCAATCTGCATTCCCATTGCTTTCATTACCCCTACTTCTCTAGTCCGTTCCAATAACGACACTGTCATGGTGTTAAACATTCCCAACGAAGCCACTGCTAGAGCGATAGTTCCCAAAAATCCTAATAAAAGTCGTAGTGTTGCAAATAAATTCTCAATTTGAGCCACCGTATCCAATGTACTCATAGTTCTAAACCCACTACTTTCGATAGTTTTCCGAACCCCCAGTACCTTTCCTTGGTCTTTAGTTAACACCTTTACTTGGGAATAATTTTTTACCCCCAACTTCTTGGCATCTCCAATCTGGAAATAATAATAGTTTGACGTGTCATCATCAACTACCGCTTTAACCGTGTAATCTGTCTCTTGTGATTGGGTTCGCCCACTAGATCCTGGGATTAGTCCATCAGGAATGATGTATGACACCCCAAATTTTTGTCCCAAAATCGATTGTTTATCCATCCCAAACATTTTTACCAACCCCGAACTGACATACGCTTCACCCGACGGCAAGTCGTTATATGCCAAATCTTCTTTTGGCTTGGCACTATCCCCAGTCTTTTTTAATTCCACCCACTCTACTCCAGCTGAGTCAGTGGCCACCACTACATCAAACAGCTTGGCGATTGCTGATTCAGACGCGGTTGAAGCGATTAATGCCGACGGTGTTGCTGAACTGGTTGATTCTCCCAATACTGAACCACCACCGACTCCCATCAGATATTCATTTAAAGATTTAAAACTACCTAGCTCTTCTCCACTCTCTTTTTTCAATCCTTTATCCCGAACACAACCAATAACCCATTTTTGGGAACCACTATCATCCAAAATTGGGATAGCAATCCCACTGTCATCCACTTGCCATAGAGAAGTTTTTAGACGAACCCAAGGTGATAATTCCTTTCCAGTTACCTCATCTTCTACATAGGTATTACTATCTCCACCCAAGTGATAAGATTCACCCCAAATTTTTTCTCCTACCACCCCACCCTCAACTCTCATCATATAACCCAAATTTTCACTGGAACTATCACATTTTTCATAAACACTTAACTTTTCGCCTCCCACGGTGTTGAGTCTATAAATCCCTTTATCAACCCTATCCCCAACGTTAGCTTTAATTATCTCCTGGCTTACTCCCGCTACTGTTCCTTCACCGAATTTGTAGCCCATATCTTTATCTTTAAATTCAGCACCAGTTAACATTTTTACACCAACTGCTTTAATGTATCTCTGGTCCACCCCAAATGCCATAATATCTGACACTGAGTTTTTGAACCTGACTTTTGACACCATTCCTACCACCGGAATCACTTCGTCCACATCACCAATTTCACTAATTTTTTTTACAAATTCGTCATTCATTTTCAAACTAGAGACCTCACCCAAACCCACATCTAACATTTTCAGTTCGTCAAGCCGGGCTACTTTTGAAATAACCATCCGCTCTAGTCCATATCCAAGAGATACTAAAAACACGATTGCTCCTACCCCTACCGCTACTCCTCCGATTGTCACCATCGCCCTGACCTTTTTAGCTCTCAAATTCTTCAGGGCAAGTTCCACCATATATAATCTCGACACCTGACCACCACCGCTCCGATCAATTCGTCTCATTATATAACTACTCAAATTAGACATTTGCTTCAATCCCAGAATCTTTCCAAATTTGTCACAAAGTTTTTTCAATAAATATAAGAACAGTAGTAAAATAAAAATTACATTAGACCAGATAGTTGCCAAGAGACCTTTAGCCGCTTTAGGTATACTACGAATATTATTGGTAATTAGCGCTATATTAACTGACATATTTTTTACCACTGGTTTTTAAATAATCACTGTTCCTCACCGTTTCCTCGCCTCGCTTACCCTTTTTATTCCGCAGACTCCCAGCCAATTTCTTCGCTCCTTTTTCATCTATTTCCTCAACCAGCAGTCCATCAATAATATGGAAAAGTTTTGTGGCATAGCGCAAATACTCCAAGTCGTGAGTTACCATTACTACCGTTCTTCCCTCATCCTGATTCAAAGCCCGTAGCAGTTCCATCAGCTCGTCTCCCGAAACTGTGTCTAAGTTTCCCGTCGGCTCATCGGCTACCAGTATCAGTGGATCGATAGTCAGTGCCCGTGCCAAACTAACCCTCTGTTGTTGTCCCGAAGATAAAGAATTTGGATGATATTCATGCCAACCTTCAAGCTTTACTTTACGAAGTGAGATCATCGCTTTTTCCTCAGCTTCCTCCTGAGTTAACCCTCGCAGCCTATTTGGCACACAGACATTCTCCATTACATTCAGCGACTTAATCCAGATCGGCTGCTGAAAAACTATCCCAATGTTATTTTTTCGGAAAGTCACAATCTCATCATCACCCATTCCATAATAATCTTTACCTTCCATGATTACCTTACCTTCAGAAGGTTTTTCCAAACCAAGTAGTGTGTGCAATAAGGTCGACTTTCCACAACCCGATGGTCCAAAAATAATCGCAAAATCACCTTTGTTTATTTTTAAATCTATCCCCTTGAGCACTTCCACCACTTGATTACCCACATCAAAACTTTTCCGAATTCCTTGGGCCACTACTAGATTTTCAAAAACATCCTTTCCTTTATTACTAGTTTGTTTTGCTATTGTCGTCATTGGGCTATTTTTCCTAAACTTCCAAAGAATCCGAAACTCTTAGACAAACTGTTAACCACCAGGTCGAGTGCTGATTTGGTTGCCTTTGGTGTTACCGTCACATTATCAAATGACTCCACTTGGTTACCAATTCTGTCTTTAGATACTATTCTTAAATGATATACCTGAGAAGGTTTCAAGTCAGTAATAGTTACTACGTGATTCAGGGTGAAGTTTCCATCTTCTTGAGTTCTATTGGGATAATCAGAACCAGTTCCTTCACCAAACTCAACTTGGCCAGTCGATGGCTCATCAGTATTCCAATAAACAATTATCTGGGCTTTGGTCGCTTCACCAACTCCACTCACTGCCCCTTCTACCCGCATATCAGTAATTAAGGGTGGTCGAAGATCAGTTGAAGTTTTAAATTTGTTGGTACTCATTTTAGCTTCATTTCCAACTTGATCTTTACCTCGTACCAATATTACATAATCAGTCGCATCCAACAGGTCCTTAATTAGCATCTGGTGATTCAACCCTAGCGTCAAAGTAACCTGATCTCTGGTCATTTCTGGTCTCCCCTCTGGGTAATAACTCACAATCGACGATACTCCAGTATTTGTTTTCCAGGACGCCATAATCGTGGCACTCGCCATTCCTTTTACTTGCTGGATTTTTACTCCCTCAATCTTAGGCATTGGCAGAGTCGCAAATTCATAATCATCCGATGTAAATTTGTTACCCTCTTCATCCTCTGCCACGATTTTTAAGTGATATTTTGTACCCTCTTCCAAACTATCTAGTTTTTCAGAATAAGTCGATTCTGCAGTTGATGTGGTTAACTCAGCCACCGAACCATACGCTGTAGTTTTACCGTATTGAATAGTTGCTTTTGATGCATGGTTCAATCCAAATTTTACATAAACAGAATACAATCCAACGTCAACAATCTTAACGGTTGACACAATTGGTGCCGGGTTAGTTTTAAAACTATACTCCGTTGATTCGCCAGTATTTCCATCCTCATCTGTCCATGTCGCTTTGTAATAATAAGTAGTTCCCGGGTCCAAGCCAGTAAGAGCAATTTCATGGGCACTCAAAAGATCTGATGATCCAACTTCTTCACCATAATCTCCAGCACTTTTACCATACTTTACAAATGAATTACCCTTACGATTTGTCGACCAGGTAATTGTCGCCGTCTTTGTTTTTACACTTGCCGCCGGTTCTGCAGTTAATGTTGGTGGTACTCGCCACTTACCATCTGGTAGCAAGGCTACAGTTGAGCTTGGCGCCCCACACTGGTCTGTTGAATTACAAGCTTTGACACAATAATAATATTTTGACTGCAATAGTTCTGTGTCAATATACGATGTGGTAGTCGTTGTCGATATAAAGCCGTTTGTTCCACCAAAATTGTCCATACTTGAAGTACAAGAGGCTCCAGCAGTAGTGCTTCTGTATACCCGGTAATTAGCGATACCTGATCCAGATGCCTCAGGCGCATCCCAAGTCAATGCTAATCTCCAACTACTAGTTTCTTTAATTGACACATCAGAGATATCTAAGTTTCTACCAATTCCTGGAGCTGAAGTTGATGCTTCAAAATCCAAACTGGCATAGTTGGTGTACTTTCCATCGGTGACTGCCATATTTCCAGCTTCGTCTGATACCACCACATAAATAGTATTTACTCCGCTACGCGAGGCATATTGGCTTCGACTTAAGTATCGGACATTCGTCCCCACTGTACTCACATTACTTGGCGTTGGTTCTTCGTTTATTGAGTATTTATAAACTAGGTTGGCAGCCGCTCCCAAGAAACTTTCTGGTTGATCCCAAGCAAAAGCAAAATCATTAACCGTGTTGCTAGTCCCCACATCCGGGTAAGTCATTCTTAAGTTCATTGGTCGGCTTGGAGCAGTTCCTGAAAACTTATAAATTGCTGTCAATGAACTACTGGCGAAGTTGCCAGCCGTATCTTTAACTCTTAAGTAAAAAATATTTTCATCAGTTTGATATTTGGTGATCCCAGTTATCCCAGTTACTCCTACATCAGTAATGCATTGTTCTGTCGCTAGAGGACCACTACTAGCACCGGTTTTATAACAATATGCCGCAATCCCTGAAGAGCTATCTGTGCCCGCTCCCCATGTGAAAGTAAAGTTATCGATTGTCGTATACCCTGGTGGATTAGCCAAAACAGCCGTCGGGTTTTCTGGGGCGGTGTTATCAAGTTTATAAACCAAAGTTGTTCCTACATCCGTGCTGACATTATCAGCACTATCTTTTGTTTTAAGTCTGAAATAATAAGTTTCTCCTGAAACCATGGTTGTTCCTATAAAAGATGTTCCTGTGGTGTAAGTCCCTAAAGTTACCGGGTTTGCCGTTTCTCCGGTTCCAAAATAAACATAATATCCCTCTACCCCCGAACCATTTGCTCCATCGCTCGCCCCACTCCATCCGAAATATGGCGCAGTCGAATTATTCCAGACACCACTTACTAAAGTTGTCCCCATCCCACTATTGGTATACCCAGATAATAGTGTCGGGTTTGTTGGCTCTGTTGTATCTTGATAATAATTTACTGTGTAGCTATTTATTGTTCCCGACCTAACTCCATCACTCGAAGTCATTGCCAACTTAATCTGTAAATACCTCGCTGTTGTTGAGTTTATCTTAAAACTCCTATTGGTACCCACAATTTTTTGTTCAGAAGCTACCGTCCAGTCTCCCCAAGTCGAGTTATCTGCCGATGATTTTGTATATACAGAAAGTCCTGTATTATCAGGCAAAGTAACATCTATGCTTAAGTTTGCAAATTTGTAAACTGCTGTTAAGTCATGGACTGGTGATATATATTCACCACTTTCTTCATAAGACGAATTTTCACTTTCAATTACATAGCTATACAACCCATTAGACATAGTATTTAATTGTCCATTTCCAGCTATCACCAACATTTTTTCGCCACTCGAGTTAACTGCCCCTGCTCCTCCAGTGTAAATATATGGCGATGTGGCGCTAGTCACTACTGACCAGCTATCTCCAGTAATTGAGTAACGGTAACAGGTGTTTTGATTACCACCTCGACAAGCCATTAAGTAGTCGCCACCCAGATCAACTAAGAATCCATCATTATATATATTGGCTCCGGTTGGTAAATCAGCCACTGCCGTATTTGACCAAGTCGCCCCTACCGACAACGGACCGTATCTCAAAAATCCAGTGGTGTTTGAACCGCGTAATGTATAAATATAATCATTTTTCAAAACCATATCAGCTCCATAGCTCATCGACAATCCCGTATTTGGCAAAATGCTCCATTTACTAGTCCCCACGCCTTCAGTGTTGAACCGATAGAAACTCTGGGTTCCAGCACCTCGAAGCCAATAAATATATCTATCTGTAGCATTGAACACCATCGAACTTCCCTCAGCACTATCAAGTGGCGGCGGATCATTTACTTCTTCCGACCAAGTATCACTGGCCACATCATAGACAAAAAACTTTCGATAATATGACCCCACGGTTGCATAAATCCGGTTATGAACACTATCATAAACCAATTTCGTACCTGAAGTCATGCCTGCAGGAACATCGGCCATTCTAGTCGCTACTCCTGTCACTGAATTGTAACGGACAAATAGATTGTCAAAGTTTCCTCTAACTAAATACATATTATTTCCATCCCCTTTTACAATGTCCGCCCCATATCCAAAAGTGCGACTATCACTACCTCTAAACCAGCCACCGAATAAACCAACGGTCGGAATTAGCCACATATTTTTATTGATGTTGTACTTATAAACCGCTAACGAACCGTTACCTACTGTCAAATATAAGTTTCCTCCAATTTTTTTAAGTGAAGCTCCTCCACCTACAGCCATTGGAGTCTCTGCTAGATCACTCCACAATTGAGACGCAATGTCGTATTTGTAGACAAAATTTCGACCACTACCAGCAACATAATAAATAGCATTGGTAGTACTATCATATTCAATTTGTGAACCTGCCCCGGAAAACATCGGTAAATCAGTAAGAGTTAACCAGGTATTGGTGGAAATACTATATCCAGCAAAACCATCTCTTCCACCACCCTGCATTACATACAACGTATCGTTTCCATCATAAGCCATATCTGAACCATCGTTTATGGTGTTATTGGGTTGATTTATTGGAGCATTAAAATCAGCATTGGCCATCATTTCCCAGATGTCACCAATTGTGTCATATCTCATTAAGGCATCATCACCCGACCCTCGCGTGGCATAAATAAATCGGCTGCCATCATATTCCAGCGATCCTCCATACGATATAGTCTGTGGTAAATCAGCCGCTGCTACATCTGACCAGGTAGTTGTCCCCACATCAAATCTCCAGAAAGAATTGGTTACTAAGCCTTTCATAGCATATAAGTAATTACCCGGTCCTTCCACCATACCTCCACCATAATACACTGCCCCTGGCGCTGTCGGACCCACCGATACTGTATTGGTAGTCAAGTCATAAATATAAAAAGTATTCGAATTGTAGCCTCTAAATAAATAGATTTTATTAGTGCTACTTTTGTAAGCCATGTCACCACCTAAATATATCCCTGCAGGCAGGCTGCTTATTCTCTCTTGCTCCCAAAAACCTGCTTTACCTTGTAGTTTTATCTTGTCACCACTTACATCCACGGCGCTGGTAGTTCCCACTCCAAAGTCTGCTGTAGTTGTCTTTGTTATCGTAATCGGTGGTGCAATTCCATTGTAGGTGTAAACAAAAGCTGTAGTTGCCGCTGAATTATTACCAGCAGAATCAACTGTCACCAATCTCAAATAGTAAGTCGTCTGATCCATTGGTGTAGTCACTAGATAGTTGCTCGCAGTTTGATAATTTCCCTCGGTCACCGGTGAAGCACTTGATCCAGTTCCAAAATAAACATAGTATCCGGCAATTGAAGTCTGAGTGTCAGTCGCACCGCTCCAACTAAAATATGGTGCTTGGTAACCATAACTTTCTGCCGATGTCAGACCCACTCCCGATACTTGTTGTGACACCCCCACCACCGTTGATGGATTAGTCGGTACTCCAGTATCACCAATATAACTTACTTGAATATCTAGTAACTTTGGCGTATTTGTCCGATCACTCGTCGATACCAAGGTTACTCCAACTTGAAGATACCTTCCCACCGGACTCCCAATGCTACTCCCCACTCCAGCAATCCAGTCACTCCAAGTTATTTGATCGCTACTACTTCGACTTGTCCAGCTAATTGACGAGTCTCCTGGCAGTGAAGATTGTATTGACAGACCACTCCACGAAGCTACATATGATAAATCTAAGGCTTTACTAGTCCACCCACCACTTACTGGGTAATTGTTTGCATCTACGGTATAGGTCAAAAGTCTTGTCACCCCATTTCCTAAAATTACATAAAAAGTACCATTACCCAATGATTCAATTGATGCACCAGCCCAAGGACCAATCTCTGTGGCTCCATAATCTTGAGTTGGCGCCAATCTTCTCCATGATGAGGTGGCGATGGTATATTCCCAAAAGTCTGGTTTATAGTAACCCGCCAAAAAGTACAATTTGCCGTTATAGTAGCTTATATCTGACCCATAGTAAGGCGAAAAGGGAATGTCAGAAATTTCTGACCAAGTTGTTGTTCCGATAGTGTATTTATAAAGTTTGCTCATTCCACTTCCTGGCATGTAATAGATATCTGTTCCATCACTCGCCAGTCTAGCTCCATACCCAGCTTCAGCATTATCTGGTAAGTCAGCCGCCGCCGCGTCACTCCACGTTTCCCCTGCCCCAATTGTGTATCTCCAAAAAGTTCGTGTCAAAGCACCTCTGGTTGCGTACATATAATTACCACTACCTGGATAAACTACTGACGCCCCGTAGTTGGCTGTGGCCGGTGTACCCAACATCGATGTCCAAGTCCCGTTAGCCCCAATCGCCGGATCAAATTTAAAAAATGCAGTCGTCCCCGACCCTCGAATATAATAAAACGATCCTCCAGCCTGTATTCCTTTAGTGTCATCACCCATAGCAGCCGGCGCATCTGCCATTGTTTTCCAGGTTCCTCCAATTTGGTACCGATACATATTCGTCGAATTTGCCCCTCGGTTTAAATACAGATAATTTCCATCATAAAGCAAGTCTGCTCCTGTACTAGGAGCATTCGGTGTGTCCACCGAACCCTCAAAACTATTTGTCCGTGGATTATATTTCCAAAAATCGACTGAACCATTTCCTCGAAAAACATATACATGACCAGTAGCCGTGTCACCCACCCCCACCAAACCCACGTAATAAGATGGCCATGGCAAGCCCGGTAGTGTTGACCAAGACGTAGTTCCCAAATCAAATTTGTAAAAAGCTGTCGTCCCATAGTCCAAGTTGTAATACAAAGCATTTCCAAATATATCCGAGTTGTGAGCTGCATATGAGATACTTGGTGCCGGTATATTTGGCAAAGTAGTCCACAAATTTGTGGCAACTTCATATTTGTAAAATAAGTTTGAATCACCTCTAGGCGTATAAAAATAACCATTCTTATATGAAAGGCTAGCCCCCCTTCCAATCGTCGCTGGTGGAGCCGCTAGACTAAGCCATGTATTATTTGATGGATTATACCGCCAATAATCTGATGTATACGACCCTCGTAGTAGATAAATATAGGTTCCATCCGTTCCCAAACTAGCTCCATCGTATAGCAAATCTGGGGCATCATCCATATTCACCCAAGTATCAGTCGAGATCGTGTATCGACTGAAGTTCTTAGTGTAAGACCCAAAAATTGCATAAATATAATCACCCTCAACCACCAAATCAGTCCCCACCGAGGCAGCATGTGGCGCATTGGCCAATTGTTGCCATCGATCTTCATTTGGAATGTATTTAGCAAAATACCTATCCTGACCAGCCAACATATACAAGTGGGTTCCATCGGAGACAATTCCTGTTTGGTTGGTCATCCCTACCTTTGGCATCTGCCATACCCTTGCTCCCCAAGTACCACCGGCTTTTAGTCTCAGTTCTCCTTCCTTACTTTTACTTTCAGTATTATCAAACAAACCTTGATCAAAATCAGCTCGACTGGTGATTGTCCGATCTGTTGCTTCAACCTTAGTCGATACTCTCCACCACCCCCAACCTACAAGGCTCCCTAAAAAGACCCCTAATACAACCCCCATTAAAACTGGTCTTTTAAGAAGCAGCACTTTTGATTTATTAATTACAACTTTTCTATATTAAATTTACACTTTTTTCTCTATATATACAACCAATTTCATTCATATGTAACCGTTACATCTCCCATATTATCGGTTCTATTGATTTTTATACCCCTCTCTTCCAGTCTTTTTATTACCGTTTTTGCTGGGTGACCAAATTTATTATCTTTACCCACTGAAATTATCGCCATTTCTGGGTTGACCTCATCAAGTAATTCTGGCGAAGTCGCCCTATCCGATCCGTGATGACTTATTTTTAAAATATCTATTCCTTTTCCATCCTGAGCTTGTCGAAGGATTCCTTGCCACACCAATCTTTGTTCAGCTTCGCTAGTAGCGTCTCCCATCATTAATATTTTTTTATCCTTATAACTAAGTACTCCGATTAGTGAATTTTCATTTGGGTCGCCACCTTCAACTACTTTATTAAGTATTTCAAAATCTATCCCATCAAATCTAATGACATCATTTTCTGATACTTTAGTTGGGTAAAATTTTTGTTCACCGTCCCCCGACGACAGTTGATTACTATATAGTTTTTCAATCTTATAATAACGATAAATACCTGGTAGTCCGCCACTATGATCCGCATCCCAGTGGCTAATTACCACTGTTTCTATAGTTTTATCCCAAAACGGCAAGTGCCTCGATAAACACTGGAGCATTTTCTGATTACCACCACCAACATCAATCAACATCTGAAAACTACCGCTTATTATCAACGCCCCATCGCCTTGTCCTACATCACAAAACACCACCTTCACCCCAGTATCACGGTTGAATTGCCACACCATTAACAATAAAACTACTAAGCTAGTTATCAGCCACCACTTATATTTCATTTGTATTTATTTGAAAACACCATATCGTTTTTAAAAGAAGTTTTCGCAGTCGGCTTGTTTTCGGTTGGTAGCCGACGAGAATGCAGATAGCTGCCGGACGTGCGCATGGGATCATTCAAGTCGGCAGACTATCGGTTCGACTTAAAAATGATGTGGTGGTTTCAGTTAACCTTGCTAGCCCGATTATCGGTCCACGGAGGAAATGTGTTTGAGTTTGAAAATATTTGTTACAAATAGCGAGTTCGCAGTAATCTTTTTTATTGTCTGTTTGAACGTGCGTCGCACATTCATTCTCGACAATAAAAAATGGTTACAAGAAATCGATATTATGTTTCTTTTTTTTAATTAACCAATAACCTAAAATCAAATAATATCCCGCTAAAATCCACCAATTAAATTCAATCTCTAATCCACTACTTCCCCCACCCCACTCTGCCACCTTTCGTAAATAACTTAAAGTCGGAATTGTTAGCCACAATACCATTTTTCCCAAAGTTAACCACCACATCCCCAATATAATCCCCATCGCTCCCACCACGCTCACTACCCCTACCAATCCCAAAACCAAGACATTGGTTAGTGGCGATATTAAGCTTATTTTTCCAAATATTTGCGCTAAGATCGGTGTAATCCAAATCATTATCCAAACAGTTTCCCTAAATGATTGAAGAATTTCTCTAATAACTTTATCTAAAGTGAAGCGAAATCCACCTCTGGCACAAGTCACCAAAGCAGACCTCGCCACCGGAAAAATAATTGGATTTGTTAGCATAAATTTTTTGGCAGTAATTACTCCCAAAAACGCCATTATCGATAGCCAAAAACTGACACTGGCTATTACCCTTGGTTCACCAACTATCATTATTAAAACTGACAGCAGAAGTCCCCTAACCAAATTATATTTTCTCCCCACAAGTTGCGCAAAATACATGATCGACAGCAGTAACGTCGCCCGCACTATCGGCACCTCCCAACCGACCATTATTGCATACTTCCACCCCAACACCAATCCAAAAATTATGGCCCACTTCCGCCCCACCCATGACGCCAAATTCTCTATCACACCTCCTATCAACAACATCACATTACTACCCGACACCACCACTAGATGAATTAGTCCGCTATTAATTAATTGAGTTTCAAAATCTTTTGGAAAATCTGTCTTATCTCCCAAGATTATTCCAGATAATAGTCCCGCTTCTTTATATGGAAGGCAATCATTTATTACCCCCAACATTTTTGATTTACTGCCAAATATCAAAAACCAAGTAAAAAACATTACGAAAACCACTCGCCTCCATTTCATATTCCCACTTTATCTTTAAATTTTTCGAACATTTTATCCCCAATTCCTGAAACTAATTTCAATTCATTAATATTTCGAAAACCCCCATTTTTTACGCGATATTCAATTATTTTAGCAGCGATTGACGGCCCTACTCCTTCTAATTTATCAAGTTCCTCGACACCTGCAATATTTATATTTATCACCCCACCGCTCATGCTTCCCAATACCTGTTCTGTTTTAATAATTTCTTTTGTTTTGTTGTTTGATATTTGGTTTGAAGTTTGAAGATCAAAGTTTGCAGATTTTTTAGGAATATAAATTTTCTCCCCATCATTTATTCTTTTGGCTCGATTGATATTTTTCTCCACCCAATCTCTATCCGCATTTGCTGACAATCCTCCCGCAACCACCATCGCATCGCTAATCCTAGAATCTCCACTTAACCGATAAACCCCTGGTTTTAGCACCTCACCTGATATATCAAAGGTTACTTTATTATAACCTTGTGTAACAGTTTCTGCCTCTTTACCCTTAATTAATTCCACCTTAGTTTTATCAACTTTTGACTTAATTCCCAGTCCTACACCAACTGTAATCAACGCCAAACCAACTGCCAACATTCCGTCCATAACTCCAAACTTTTGTGAGTTTTCGTACACATTACCAATATACTCTAAAATGCTAAACTGGTATATGCAAAGAAATCCTACCTTATTTCTCCTCTTTCTCTCTCCGGTAGTTGCCTTTGTTATTTCTCTAACTTCCTTATCTCATTACGCACCCCAATTAATAGCCTTATCAGTCATACTTTTTATCCTATTTAACCGCCTTAATCTTTCTACTGTCCCTCTAATTTCTCTGGTTGCTTCTCTTATTGTCTTTACTACCGGTGGGCTTACCTCACCATTTTACTTTTTAATCTATTTTTTACTTTTTTCAGCTTCCTTCACTATTTCCCCTATTTTTTCGCTTCTTTTTTCATTAGTCCTAGTCCTACTCCTTGGTCAAACCTTGAGTAATCCTTCTTCTCTACTTTCCCTCACTTCTCTCCTTTTTATTACTCCCCTAGTTTGGTTGGTCAGTCGGGAATCCGCCTCTGCTACCAAGTCTATAAATACTATTGCCCGTGATGAAACCGACTTCCTGCTCTGGATTAATCTAAAATTCAAAACTGGTATTACTACTATAATTGACCTTGCTTCCCAGCTTCAAAGTTCACCCCTAACCTATACCCAAAAAACTCAAATTAAAAAAATCAAAGATAGCGCTCACTCTCTTCTCAACTCGTCCCAGAAATTAACTACCGAAATTAGTTCCGAAGATGAAGAAAATTAGTTTTCTCATTCTAGTTATCGTTTATTTGTTTTTGGTCTCCCCCAAAGCTCTAGCTCAGCACTTTACTTCTGCCTCCTACATCATCGATTGGGGCAATTTTAATATCACCTCCGGTAAAAAAGTTTCAACCAATTATTCATTGACTGACACTGTCGGTCAAAACGCTCCCGGACCCTACCAAAGTGCCGGTTATAAGGTCAAATCAGGTTTTCAATATATTTACGAAACCTTTAATCAATTATCATTTGTTATCGATAACCTTGATATAAATCTAGGCACTCTCACTGCTGGCGTCGCTTCTACCGCTACCAATATCATTACCATCTCTACACCTTCTGGTCACGGCTACCAAATCCTTACCCAATACAATCACCCCCTTGCCCTAACTTCTGGCACCACTATTCCTGACACTAGGTGCGACTTGGGAAACTGTACTGCCACCTCTGCCAAGACTTGGACTTCTGCGTCAATTTACGGTTTTGGATATAACGTCATTGGTATTAATACTAGTGGAGTTGCCACCAATATTGGTACCAGTGGTTATTTTGGTAGCTCTACTGCTTACCGACCTTTCTCATCCACCGGAAAAGTGGCCATGTCTGAAACAGTCCCTGTTCAAAATCATTCCGCCCGGGTTTCGTACAAAACCAATATTTCCACCACTCAAGCTGCCGGTAGTTATCAATCCGCTATCATTTTTACTGCTGTACCCAATTACTAAATATGCCATTCAACACCACCCTCAAACCAGCCCAAGTCGAACTAATCGCTCGTCCTGGAATTACTCTGACTCAAGCCTACAATGTCATCAACAATAGTAGTTCTCCTTTAGTTGTCTCTGCTTCAGTTCTACCCTGGCAACCCCGAGGTACCGATGGTGCCGTCAGTTACGAGGGTGTCCCCACTTCCCCTGATTTTGAATTTTCACTGGCCAATTCTGATCTTCGTCTTAACCAATCATTTGTCCTTCGCCCCTCTGAAAATCGCCAATTAGTTCTTAAAATAAAATCAACTTCCGCCACTCCCCAAGGTGATAATTATTTCACTTTTTTTATCAATCAAGATTTGGGTGGTCAACTTAATTCTGATAGTACTGGTGGTCAAGCTACCGGTCGTCTTGGCTCCCATTTGCTCATCTCCACCTCTAATACTGAAAATCCCCCCTCAACCCTGAAAACAACTAGTATCAAATTGACACCTCGTTTCACCGATATTTTCTTTCCCCGAGTTAGCATTAACGGAATTATCAGTAATGAATCAGATTATTTTGCCAAAACTACCGGTAAAATTACTGTCACCCACCGTGGACAAGTTGTCACCGAAACCGAACTATTTCCTCACAATGTCCTGGCCCATTCAGATAGATCTATTGCTTGTCTTTCCAACAACGATCCAGTTCCTTGTGTTCTCCATCCTCCATTTTGGCCTGGGGTTTATACCGTCACTATCAACAATCAGTCAGCCGACTTTTATGTCCTCCCTTTTTCCCTAATAATTTTTGGAATTTTTGTCGGTAGTTTTATCTACTCATTGATCCGAAAAACCCAAAAGTAGACTTATTCCGCGTCAACTAATTTTCGCTCAGTGGTTATCATTTTTCCCATAACCAACTGATCCAACTCTGCTCTAGTCATTCCTACTAAAGACACTTCCATGTCCGCAATCATATATTCAAAGTCCCTCATTATTGGATCAATTTGTTTATTTATATAAGCAAAATTAAGCAGTAGCTCCCAAGTATTTAGATTTTCTCCTGCTTTAAAAACTTCCACACATGGCATCGCTAATCTCAACCAGTCAAATGCGTCAGCTGGTCGATCACTAGCTCTTTTTGTTCCCGGCAAATCTACTAACCAGCTCATCTTATGTAATTCACCATCTCTTTCTAAGTGAGTCATTTCTTCACTTCTATACCTTTCCCTCAACGATTTCAATCTACTTTTTAATGTTCTCTCTTGATTCACTTGTCTTGGTGCTCCTGTTTTTTGTAACTCAGTAAATCTCGCTAAAATCGCATCGTGAAGTTCTATTAAATTGGTCCCCTTGTCATAGCCTTGTTCCATTAACCAATCCACTGTAGCCGTCAATGACTCTGGTGAAAAATCATCCATATCCACCAACCTCACACTACTTTCTTTTTGCCTTTCCCCCGCACTGGCCATCGCCATTGAAGTTAAAATTGTTGTCTTACCGGTTTGTGGTGGTGCTACCACCCCAACCATTTGCGTCGGCATTCTGTCAAAAGATTGTGGGTATTTTCCAATATCATCAGACCCCCGATCGTTCATTACTCTATCGACCGCCAATACCGGTGGCACCACATCTAATGATGAAAAAATCTCCCAGCGCAATTCTTCTGGCAACGACCATTTTCCCGAAAAACTTTTTATCCCCATTGATTGAGCCAGCTCATTTGGATTTCCATTCTCATCCACCACCTTCTCAAAACAAGGTAAAAACACCGGACTACCATCTTTATCACGATGTCCTAATATACAAAAATTTGGTTCATAACCATCAATCCCTTCCACTGCCACAAAATAGGCCTCACCCACTTCCAGTTTAACTTCTGGTACTAAAAACGGCATTCCTTTTTCTGTGTACTGAACTTCGCTCATTTTTTCTTAATAATAAATCCTACTTTTGGAATTGTTTGGATTGTATAAATTGACAGTTTTTCCGACAACCTTCTCAATTGCTTATTTATGGCTTGATCAGAAAATTCATCATATTTTCCTTCTCCCCACTTAATATCCGATACTTCTTCTTTGGTCAACTTTCCATTATTTACCATGAATTTTTCCAATAATTGTTTTTCTGATTTTGTTAATTTCTGCTTATTCAATTTTCCATCCTCTTCAAAGCTCAAATCAAAATTAATTTGAATATCAATACCTTTAACTGTTTTGTTGTAAGCCTTTAATAGTTCACCCCTCCACCCCTCCTTATTCCAAATCCCCAATTTTTGTAAAACTTCTTCTGATACACCCACCACTGCCCTTACCACCGGAGCCAATATTATTTCGGCGCCATCTTTTTTTTCAGTTCCATTTACCACTAGGTATTTTATTAGCTGGGCCAAACCACCAGAAAGATTATAGATATTGGATATTTCCTCTTTAGATAGTTCACTATTTATTTCTCGACACAAACGACTGCTATCTTCCTCGCTTCTTAAACCAAAATAGTATTTTCTATAAGTATGGTTTATAAAGAACGATTTTAGTAAATTATCATCGTTTAACAAGGTTGGATAATTTATAGTGATTGCAATTTTCTGATCAGTTTTGGCCTTTTTGAAAATTTTTTCGACCTTGTTAAGTGTATTTGTATCAGCCCAATCAAAATTTATCAGGTTATAGGATCCCAATTCGGAAGTCTCATCGGTTATCACTACTGCTTTACTTTCACCTACATCAACTCCATATTCTTTTATCATTCTCCCCATACCAGTACCTGGTAAGGTAATTATCAACAAATTAGTTCCCAATCCCCGGCATTCGTCTAATTCTTTTTTTAGTTGGATATAAGCTTGTTGTTTTCGCAACTCCATACCTCACTATAACACAAACCTAAATGTCTCCCTTTTGTCCGTTTTTTGTCTCTCAAAAGTCCTGAATATAACTCTCTATTATAAGATAATAACCTTAACTTAATTGGAAGATACGAACATTGCGTTTGCTACTCATTCAATTAGGTCGAAGATCCTGAGCGACTAACTAAGAGTCGAAGGAGCACATTAACAAATAGGTTTTAGGAAAAGACAAAAGGTTGGAGGTTGAATCCAGCAAACCGCTAGGTTTACTGTCACAACCCCCAACCCTATCCTGAGGAGGATAACATGTCCCAAAATTTTGCTCGTCGCCTTCTGATGACCCTGATCGCTCTGGCACTGATGACCAGTGTTGGCTTGAGTGGCTTTTACTCCGGTGCCCAAAACACCTACCACCCAACCGCCACCCCTGCCCCCATCACTGTCGAACCGACCAGCATACCCACTCCTGTTGTTGATGATTGGCAATCAATCCGCGGCTGCGACCTCGCCTACGCCAAAGTTGAGATAGCCCAAATCCCTGCAGACAGCAGCCACCCCTCATCTTACGAGAATGGAAACATTCACGAAGTTTGGGAACTGTTCGTTTTCGGCGATAAAAGCTCAATCAACTGGATTGATGTTGACTCACTCAATGACCGCTGGGGCAATCCGATTACCACCGTCAATGCCAATGCCACACTTGATGACATTCCCCAATCAGCTCTCACTGTATGGGTATTCAACAAGTATGGTCACTTGGCTGCGCGCGATGATAGTCGTCCCGATTTGGAAGTCAGTGGTTTTTGTCATAAAGTTGATGGCGAAGTAAGCTGGGCTTCCGACGAAGAACTCACCTCCATTGGTGTTTATTCGTTTGAATATCCCACTGACCAAGTCAAAAACTGGTACGAATCCGGCTTTACTGTCGAGATTTTTACTGGCAAAAAGCTCAGTCATTCTGATATGAGCATCATTGATTTTCAAATCCGCGGCACCAATCAAGGTACTGGCTGGGCTGGTTTGGGTTATATTGGACCAAGCACTTCCACTCATGGCATTTTTGATCTTGATGATCAAAACCAAATGATCTGGGAGTTTCAATGGGCTGATCCTGACTATGATATTTCTGAATTCACCGGAATCAACCTTCCTCTGGATACTGAAATCATTATCAAGACCACCTATGCTTCAGGGACTATCAACCTGCAGCGCTTTGTCCTCATCCCCGGCAACTTCACTCGTCCCACGATGATTGAGCCTGTCGATCAACCAATCTCTCCCGCGCCCGTATCCGAAGTCAACTCCTAAAACCTATTCACCGAACTCCTCCTCAAACACGGCAAACATGTATTTGTTTGTTTTGTTTGGGAGGGGTTCGGAAAGGTTTTTTAGTCCCGAAAGCTTTCGGGGTTAAAACTGCCTTTTGTAAGGCGGATTTTTATCATTGCGATAAACCATCCGTCAGTTCTTTAAAAATTAGCGTGTAAATATTGATGGTTGAAATCTGTAAAAGCTCTCACGAGTTTTCAGATACAACCATCAATAAGGAGACCCCCCATGTCCAAGAAATTGTCCGAGATCCGCTTGTCTCTGCGCCAGGTAATTCTGGTTGCCGCCGTTTTTGCCGCTGCTTTTGGCATCAACTGGCTGGGGCATCATTTGTTCGTCATCTTCGAAACCAAGACGGCGGACACTTATGCCTACAGCACCTTCGTTACTCCTCTGGAAGAACAAGGACAGTTGGCCCACAGCACTTCCCGGGACATCTACTGGGAACAGGAAGACTGGTGGTACTCGTTTACTCTCGGTTACGTATGCGACAACAATGAATGGCACATCCTTGCTGATGTTGATGTCGAGCATTACGACCCGAAGTACTACGACAGTGATCAGTCCACGATGGAAATAGATGTCGAATTCGACAAAATCGTTGACGATCTCTACTACTATCTCCCCGGCAATTAATCCTCCTCTACACGCTCTCCACCCCTAGGGTAAATTCTCGATTTTTGAGAATCCCCTGGAGGTGGTCATGCTATCCCGTTTATCGGGGCTGATGAAGTCCAGTGTCCACCGGACCGAAAGCATATTTTTCTTAATAAAAAAACTGTACCAATTTTGATTTTATTCTCGATTTACATCGAGAAAAGATAAAATAGCTTCGAAAAAACTAATAATTGTCTTAACTACTACTATATTACTTACAAAATGGGTGGGAAAGTTCACTATATAAAGACTACCCACCCATTGACACAAGTCTAAATAGGACATATCTTTAATTATTAGGCAAATTTTGTTCAATAATTAATGAAACGACGACTAGTTATTTTAGTACCCATTTTGTTGGTAGCTTTTGGTACATTTGCTATTTTTAAACCACAAAAAGTCCGCTCTCTTCCACCATCTTCTGTCAAGGATACTTTAAGTAATTCTCAGCTATCTTATTTTGGCCGAATTAGCGCTCCTATTACTACTGGAGATTCCATCATTAAAGTTGGTAGCACTGGACTACCTAGCAATACTACCAACAACCTTTTTGTCGGCGATACTATTGCCATTGGTACCACTGGAGTTGGAGTTGGTATCAGCGGACCTCTCACTAAATATGTCGTTCAAGACATTGGTAATACTCAAACTATCGAGTTAAACACCGCTATTGGTCAAAGCAATGCTTTCATCAACGCTGCCATTATTGCTACTCGTTCCGCTATTCACACTATTAGTCTTACTCCCCAATCAAACGCTGCTGGCGGTTTTTGGCAATTCTTACTCAAAGCTACCAGCTCTACTGGTGAACTTTACAACGATGGTATTCCCGATCAAAATGGTTTTGATCTTGGTGCTACTACTCCATCTTCAACCGCCAATGGTCTGGGCACAAGGCTAAAAGTCACTGACGTTACCTGTCCCAACTGGGGAATTGGGGTTACCACTGCTTATAGTGTTGGCACAACCACAGTTGTTAATGGTAGTTCTTATCACATTATCTCTTGTTACCTCGGAGTTGGTGGTACCAACCAAGTCGGTGTTGGCTATTCTATGGCCATTGGAGCTGACCTAGCCACCGGTAGCCAGCTTATCAATCCTTCTCCCAACCACACGGTCGCTTTTGAAGGAAATGCTGATGTCTACACTTTCTATGTCAGACACCTAGATAGTGGTTCATTGGTAATCGACGCTGATACTGCCCAAGGTAAAATCGCAGTTGTCGAGTCAGTTCGGGTGACTGCTACTATTGACCCAACTCTTACCTTTATCATCGATGCCACCGGAGTCGGTGTCGGTGCTACCCCCTGTGGACTTTCAGCCTTCGGTACAAATGCCGGTAATACTACCGCTACCGCCGTGGCCTATGGTTCTCTTGTCCTAGCCGGACCCAACGATCTGGCCCAACGACTTTCTTGTGTCACCAATGCTAATAATGGTTATGTGGTCACTGTCTATGAAGATGGTCCCATGCAAAATATTGCCGATGGAGACACCCTTCCTGATACCGATTGTAATGGTGCCGGTTGTACCACTACCACTCCTGCTCTATGGAGTACCTATACCGCTTCCGGTTGGGGTTACACCATGCACAACATAAATGTTGGTACAACCATCTTCAACTATCAATCTGGTTATCGACCATTTGGAAACGGTACTGCTAATGCTAAAGAAATTATGAAAAATGTCACCACTCCTTCTGCTACTGAACGAGCCTATGTTTGTTACCGAGCTACCGCTTCAACCACCCAAGGAGCTGGTAATTATGAAAGTAAATTAGTTTATACAGCGACTGCCACCTTCTAAAATGAAAAAAATAATCCTCCCCCTACTAATTCTTTTCGGAAGTTCATTACTTACCACTACTAATGTTCAGGCTCAATCAGCTACTGGTCTTAGTGCTATTCCTCCCCGACTCGAAGTTACCCTCAAACCCGGCGAAACCGTCACTAAAGAACTAAAAATCCGTAACGAATCCAAGACTGAAAGAGTTATCACCACTACCAGCAAAGACTTTATCGTTACTGATAGTGAAGGTACTCCACTCCAACTTGAAAATCTTGACGAAAGCAGTAATCGTTGGGCTGCTTCTTCCTGGATCCATCTCTCACCCACTAGTTTTCGCCTAAAACCCGGTGAAACCAGATCCATCATGATGACCATAATTGCTCCTGACGATGCACTTTCCGGTGGACATTATTCTATGATTCTCCACAGTCCCAAAAACGAATCCGTACTTACTGAAACCGGTTCTTTTATCGAAACTAATGTCGGTACTTTGATCTACATCACTGTACCAGGTGATATTAAAGAAGACGCTCGTGTCACTGAATTTTCTGCACCAGGCTTTTCCGAATTTGGACCAATTAATTTTAAAACTATTGTTGCTAATCTTTCCGATATTCATGTCACCCCCGCCGGAAGCATCGCTATCAAAAACTGGCTCGGTGGTAAGACTGCCGATCTCCCCCTTAACCTTACCAATATTTTCCCCAACACCGCTCGTGGATTTGAAAACACTCTCAATCGTAAATGGCTGTTTGGACGTTACACTGCCACTCTCAATGCTGGTTATGGCACTACCGGTCAAGCTATCTCTGCTACTCTATTCTTCTGGGTAATACCATGGAGACTAATTGCTCTAGTCATCACCGCTCTCATTCTTGCTTATGTCATCTACACCCTAGTTAGACGTCAACAGCCCGCACCAAAACATGAAGATGATGGTCAAGTCGAAGAACTAGAGAAAGAGCTAGAAGCCTTGAAGAAAAAGTACAAAGATCGCTAATCTGTGTACAATTAATTAATGCTTAAATATTTTTTTGCAGCCTTCACTTTAATTGTTGGTACCTTTTCCCCACATCTAAGTGTTGCCGCTTCTTCAGCTCAAAAGGGAGTCACCGTTTCTGGTTCAATTGAAGAAAGTCGAGTTGCCATTTATGGCTTTACCTCTCCCCTAGCTCGAGTCGAATTGAGTAGTTCCAAAGTCTATGATGTTACTTATGCCAAGGAAAATGGCTACTTCGAGTTCGATCGCATCATTATTCCTAGAAATCCGGGAGAATTATGCCTCTTAGCAGTCGATGATGACCTCCGCCACACCAACCCAGTCTGTGTTCCACCCCCACCTGATACCAACTATCTCACCAATATTGGACCAATTATTCTCCCTCCCACTATCACTATCGATTCGGAAACCATAAAAGCCAACAGTACTACTGCCGCCTCAGGACAAAGCATTCCTTTTTCAACTATCAATGTCTTCCTCTACCAAACCAACGCCAAGGCTCCTATTCTTCCAGTTCCAGCCCAAGCTTTTGGATTACCGGTATTTTCTACCAAAACCGATATTAACGGTAACTATAATCTTAATATTCCTACCTCACTCAGTAGTGATTATCGACTTTTTAGTACCGTTGATTTTGCTACTCTAGCTAGTCCCAAATCCAATACCATTACCTATAGCCTACCTCAACAATTTAACATCTTAATTATTGTTCCTTTATTTCTTAGCACAGTTTTACTTTTTGCTTATCTTCTTTATCTTTACCTTCACCCTACCGCTCAACCTCGATATTTACCGGCGGTTTTTTACTATCCACTTACCAGATACCCTATACTCTAATATATGCGCCGACCGATTGTCATTATTATTTTTTTACTTCTCACTCTCCTAGCTTCACTTGCTCTTGTTTTTCGTACCACTATTTTCTTGGGTCGGGCTGCTGGCAGTAGTAGCTCAGTTGCATATGGTAATTCCTATCTTTTTTCTTCTCCTCTCCAAGCCAAAGCTGATGGTAAAGAACAAATTCGGGTTACCGTTTTTTTACTTGATGGTCGAGGTCTAGGTGTCCCCAACCAAACAGTTAGCCTTACTTCCTCCCCTAAAGTTTCTATTACCTCAGTTCAAACTACCACTGATGATACAGGTAAAGCAGTTTTTGACCTGTCTTCTAACACTGCCCTAAAAGCAACTATCACTGCCAGTAACAACCAACAAAACCTTCCCCAAACCGTCAAAGTGGTGTTCTACTAGACTATAATTAGTTGTGGAAAAGTTCTCGTATAAAACCCTGTTTACCATTGTCGTAATTTTGCTGATTGGAATTGTCGTTTTAATTCGCATCCAAACTAAACCAACCACAGTTGAAGCCGCTTGGTATCACACTGGTTGGACCAATCGGTTAATGCTAACCATAGACCACACCAAGGTTTCTGCCGACCAAACTGATTTTCCTATCCTAGTAAGTCTCGCCAGTCTTCCGGCAGATTTTCATGCCCATGTCA
Source organism: Candidatus Shapirobacteria bacterium (assembly GCA_041658955.1). GTDB lineage: Bacteria > Patescibacteriota > Microgenomatia > UBA12405 > UBA12405 > UBA2283. The sequence continues at coordinate 15,230 of JBAZZE010000003.1, read as the reverse complement.
ATCAAACTGATGCTCGTGATATTCGAGTCACTAAAAGTGATGGCACTACCGAGCTACCTCGTGAAGTAGTTTATTATGATTCTGCCACTGATGCTGGTGAATTATATTTCAAATACTCTGGGACCCTCTCCTCGACCGTCGACACCTCTATTTATATTTATTATGGAAATTCCGGTGCCACTGACTATGACGCTGCTTTCGAATTCGGTAAAAATAATGTTTGGGACAGCAATTATGTTGGTGTTTGGCATCTAAATGAGGTTGGCACTACCCGCTATGATTCCACTAGCAATAACAACCATTTGGCAATTTCCGGAACAGTGAGCAATGCTACCGGTAAAATTGGTACAGCTGCCAGTTTTACTCAAGCAGGAGATCTTTTTCGCACTGATACTAATTTAAGTAGCAACTTTCCCAGCAAAAACGGTCAAACCGTTACTGATCTTAGTGCCAGTTTTTGGGTCAAAGCTACCTCCTTAGGCTGGCATGATTGGTTAGGTAAAGAAAATGGTACCGGTTGGTATTTTTATGACAACACTACCAGTATGGGCATCAGCTATATTAACGGTAGTGAATACGGCACCTTCGGTGGTGCTGGCTCTGTCACTACTGGAACCTGGTACAACATCACCGGTGTTCACAACTCTACATCTGACACTGACTATATGTATATCAATGGTGCAGTTGGTGGCACCGAAGTTAGTCGAACCGTCGATCCCGGTTCATCGTCAGCCAGTTTTATGCTTGGTGGCACTACTTCTTGGCCAACAGACGCCAATGGTCTTATCGATGAAGTTCGTGTTTCAAAATCCGTCCGGTCAACCACTTGGGTCAGTACCGAACACAACAACCAAAATTCACCATCTACATTTTTTAGTGCCACTATACCCACTGAAAACAATAATACTGAGCCAGTCGCTTATTGGAAATTCAATGAAAATATTGGTACTTCTGCCTATGACTCTAGCCCTAATCGATTTGATGGCGTTATTGAAACCGGCGGTACTTCCACCACCTTGCCATCTTGGACTATAGGGAAATATGACAATGCTCTTCAATTTGATGGTCTTGGAAATCGTTTTACTAAATCTGGTGACAATAGTATTCTCCGGCCCTCGGCCAACATGTCAGTCGAGGCTTGGGTCTATCTTCACGCTTTGCCGTCTGAAGTCCCCGGTGGCCGCGAAGTTATTATTATGAAAAAACACGGTGGTAGTCCTTGGGAATCGTATGAACTCCAAGCTGATTATACCTCCAGCGAAAATAGGTTTACATTTGCCTGGGTGAACGCTTCAGGGTCCGGTTACAACGCTTTCACTCGACCCACAACTTTTACTATGGCCAAAAACACCTGGTATCACGTTGTTGGTGTTAGGAACGGGGCCAGTCTTAAGATTTATGTCAATGGTTCAAATCTAACAGGTGGTTCAAATTTACCTACAGGTGGTGATACTTTATACGCTAGTAATTCAGATCTCCAAATAGGTTCAGACGGAAATACTGCCGCATTTAAGGGAGTTATTGACGAGGTTAAACTTTACGATTATGCTCGAACAGACTCCCAAATAAAAAACAGTTATAACGCCGATAGTGGTGTCAAAGTCGGTCGTGACCTCAATGACACCCTTTCCAATGGTCTCGTTGGTTGGTGGAAAATGGATGAAAATACCGGGACAACCGTCATCGACTCATCGGGTGGTACCAACACAGTTACCTTTGCCGCCGGTTCATCTGCTCCAGAATGGTCAACTCTTTCCAAATTTGGAGTTGGACTTTCACTCAATGGGACAACGGATTACGCTACTGCTGTAGACTCAAATAGCCTTGATGTAACTACAAATTTCACTATCAGTGCCTGGGTCAATAGTAATGATCTATCTGCAGGTGAGGAATATATCATAAGCAAAGATGGTTCAGGTGACACAACCAACGCTTACAATTTTTACCTTCAAGCCGGTGGTCGAGTATGTTACGAAACAAATAATCAAGCCGCCTCTGTTTGTTCTTCAAGTAACAGTGTCTTTGCCAATACTTGGTATCACGTTGCAGTAGTTTTTGATAACTCAGCCACAAACAAAGCCACTTTTTATGTTAATGGAGTAAAAACTGGCTACTTTAACTCAAATGTTACTCAAGCCCCCACGGCTCTTACAACCTCTCTACTAATCGGCAGACGAGGTAATAGTGGTAGTGAATTCTCGGGATTACTCGATGATATTAGGTTATATAATCGATCCCTATCACCCTCAGAAATGCAAATTCTTTATAACTATGCCCCTGGCCCTATCGGTCATTGGAAAATGGAAGAAGCTTCCTGGAATAATAATTGTTCCACCAATACCGCGATGGACAGTTCTGGATATGATCACCACCTCCGCTCCTGTCCTGCCAGTACCGGTCCCACTGGCGGCTCAGTTGGAAAAATCGGTAAAGGTGGAACTTTCGATGGCTCCAATGATTATTTGGAGTCGACTAGTACTGATTTCAACTTAACCGGCAATGTAACCCTTTCTGCTTGGGTTAGACCTCTTGATACCCCACCAGGAGATGTCTATGTCATTGACCGGACTAACAACAACGCTGGTTATTCACTAGGTTGGCAAAGCAGTCGCACGCCTCGCCTTCGCATCGGCAATGGCTCAACCTATCTTCAGCTTACTTCACCCAATACTCTTAGCCTCGACACTTGGTCTTTTCTTAGCGCCACTATTACCAGTGATGGAGCTGCCAGTCTGTATGTCAACGGTCACCTTGATACTGGTGCTACTGGTATGGTTATTATCACCAGCAGTGGTCAAAACTTACGTATCGGATCACGAGCTGCTGTAAATACAGTCAATGCTCAGTTAGATGATGTCAAAATTTATAATTATGTCCGTACTAAATCCCAAATCAGGGAAGACATGGGTAATGGCAAACCATTAACCCCCATAATCAATCTCAAGTTTGAAGAAAATTCCGGCACTCTAGCCAACGATTCATCTGGAAATAATTTTACTGGTACTTTCGGCGCTGGCACCGCCTCCCCAGCCTGGACTGTCGGTCGCTCCGACCAAGCTCTCTCTTTTGATGGTGGTGATTATGTCCAAATATCGGACAATAATTATCTCGATTTTACCGATGACTTTACCCTAAGTGCTTGGGTCTCTCGTAGTGGCGGTACCAATGAATATATTATTTCCAAAACTGACGCTAGTAGTGATGGTGGTTATGCCCTTCTAATTGGAAATGCTGGCGAAGTTTATTGTCGTACTGCAAATACTACTGGTTTTAATGACACCTATACAGCCACTGGATATGTACTTGCCGATAGTACTTGGCATCACCTCGTAGCCGCCAAAACCGGAACATCCTGCCGAGTCTATGTTGATGGCGTTGACCGTACTAATACAATAGCCACCCATACCACGATGACTGCTAACGCCAAAAATCTTCGTATTGGTACTCAGCCCGCTGGTGGCAACTATACAATCGGAAAAATTGATGAAGTTAATGTCTACAATTACGCCCTAAATTCTGATGAAATCAAACAACTCTATAATCGCAATTCAGTCATTCAATCAGGCCAAACTGTTCAAACCATTGGTGCTACTACCACCAGTCTAAAATACTGTATTCCCGGCGATACTGCTCTTTGTAATGCTCCCATCGGTGAATGGAATTTTGATACCAATGTTGGGACTCCCTCTACTCTCCCCGACACTTCTGGAAATGGTAATAACGGTGTTGCCAATGGAAGCATGACCAGTGACGATTGGGTTCCCGGTAAAAACGGTTCGGCCCTAAATTTTGATGGCTCAAACGATTATATAAATATCTATTCAGCCAATCTTGCTAGCCTTTTTAGTGGCAACCAAGGTACTGTCACTGCCTGGTTTAGGGTTGGCGACGGTGTCTGGGGAGATGGAGTTCAACATCAAGTTCTTACCATCGGGGCCGATGTAAATAATATGATCACCATTCGTAAAGCCTCTGACGGAAGTTTAAATACTCTCTATACTGCCGCTGCCACTAACGAAACCAGTCTTGATTGCGCTCTGACTGATACTGGTTATATTTTTATAGCTATGTCTTGGGATCAAACCGCCGGCAAGGTGGTTCATTATTGTAACGGCCTCCTCACCGATACTGATACCGCCCTCGGTGCCTATACCGGTGCCCTCAGCTCGACTCGAGCCACTATTGGTGCTCATACTACCGGAGTCACCTATCCTTGGAAAGGCGATATTGACGATCTCCGGATTTACAATTATGTCCGTACTCCTGCCCAAGTTGGCCTTGACTACAATCAAGGCGGTCCACTAGTCTGGTACAAGTTTGACGAATGCCAAGGATCCATAATTCACAACTCTATGGGCACAGGTTATACCGGAGTCATTTCCATCGGTGCTGCCGGTACTCAAACTTCTCTTGGTACTTGTAACAGTGGAACTGCAGCTGCTTGGACCAACGGTGCTAGTGGCAAAATCAATGGTTCTCTTAATTTTGACGGCAACGATGACCTAGCTGCCGTAACCGAATCTGAATCCAAAGGCTCACTCGATATCGGTTCAAGCGACAGTTTTTCTATTGCTTACTGGTTTAATCCAACCAGTCTTCCCGGTGCCGGCACCTACGACACTTATGCTGGTAAAAATATCGGTGGTAACGGTTGGTATACTCAAATTTATTCCGATGGTTCCTTAGAATTTTGTGTAGTCAATACCAGTGTCCACTGCTATAGTGGTAATCAAAATGTCGTCAATGTTGGCACCTGGAACCACTACGCAGTGGCTTACACTAGTGGCGACGACTCCTCCATTCGCCTCTATCACAATGGTAAGTTATTAACTGGTTCCTGGGGTGGCACTGCTAACCTTACAGTTCCCAATACTAATAATAATCTTGCCTTTGGTTCCAATGGTGATGGTACAGAAGAAGCCACTGGGAAGATTGATGACTTCCGCTATTACGGCTACCTCCTTACCGAAACCCAAATTAAAAGCATCATAAATAATGGTTCAGCAACCTTTAGATAAAGTGGAAAAATTTTCTTACAAAACTTTAATCACTATTGTTGTTATTCTTCTGATTGGCATTGTCGCCCTGATAAGAATTCAACAAAAACCAACCTCTGTTTTAGCTGAATGGTTCAATGACGCCTGGATGTATCGTCAAGCTATAAATATTTCTACACATTCTGTTGGTGAGACCAATGTTTACATTAGTACTTCAGTCAATATCGGTACCACAGCTAAGTCTCAGTCTGACAACGGCGACTTTCGTTTTACTACCTCCTCTGGCCAACTGCTCGACTACTACATAGTCTCCGGTGCAGGCACAACCAATATATCATTCCATATCAATTTTGATAGTTTCCCCGCTGGTGCCCAGACTGTCTATGCTTACTATGGTAACCCCTCTGCCGACAACGGATTTAGTAATAGTGACTTTTCTACAGTTGCTTCAAGTTATTCTATTGGCTCCCCTGTTACTGAAGAAATTGGTGGTGGTCCGGTGGCTTGGTATAAGTTTGATGAGGGTACTGGCACTACTGCCTTTGATTCTTCAACTGGAAACAATAATGGATCCTTAAATACAGGCAACTCCTCACCCAGTTGGCTAACTTCTGATCAATGTATTTCTGGTAATTGTTTATCTTTTGATGGTAACGACAATATAAATTTAGGCGACAACTCTATTCAAGAATTTTCCGATGGCACCAACTTCACTATTTCTCTCTGGATTAGGAGTCCCCTGACAAGCACCGGTACTATTCTAGCCAAAAAAACTTCCACCACTGCCGGCACTAGTGGTTACGATATTAGACTAGCATCCACCGGAACACTGGATGTTTATTTTTCTGATGGTACCGATCAATTTCAACTTACAAAAACATCAGCCATCACCGCAAATACTTGGACACACTTCGTAATTATTTTTGACAATAACTCCACTTCCAACACTGATATTTATATTAACGGTGCCAAATCAAATGCTTCCCAAACTGGGACGTTAGGAAATATCAACGATATTGGTGTCAACACTCAAAGTCTTAGGGTTGGCTCTGAATCCGATAGCCAAGATTTCATTGTCGCTATTATTGATGAAATAAAGCTATATTCCTACGCCAGATCAGTTACTCAAATAAGACAAGACTTCACCTCTTCTAATACCGGCCAATCCTCAGCAAACTCTTCAGTCAATATTGGTGGTAATAGTGCCAAAGGCTTATCTGATGGACTAGTTGGCTATTGGAAGTTTGAAGAAGGTGTCGGTTCAACAAGTGCAGATAGTTCTGGGAATTCACGGACACTAACCTTTGGTAGTGGAACCTCCGCCCCATCTTGGATAGGCGGAAAATTCGGTATAGGAACTAGTTTCGGTGGAAACGACTACATTACTGGTCAAGTAATTCCACTAGGAGCAGATAAGGGAACAATATCTGCTTGGATAAATATGTCCTCGATTCCTGCAGTAAGTACTGAGTGGTACTCGATTATAATGAGAAATTATCAAGAAGAAGGATTCGATATCCAAAACGATGCTGGTACAGTTGTCGCTTTTTTCAGGTCTGCCGGAGGCAGTGTTTGTAGTACCTCCTACAGCACTTCTCTTGCCGCCAACACCTGGTATCACCTCATTGGAACAACCGATGGCAAAACTCAAAAAGTCTATATTAATGGTGTTTTAAGTAATACTTGCAATGTTACTACTGGCAACTGGACTGCTGAGGCAAGCACTTGGGGAATTGGTACCCATCACGCCACCGACCCCGGACATTACTTCAAAGGAACTATTGATGAGGTCAAACTCTATAACCGCGCGCTTTCCTCTACTGATGTCAAAAATCTCTATAACTACGCTCCAGGTCCAGTTGGCTATTGGAAGTTTGATGAAAAAAGTGGAACCACCGCCTATGATAGTAGTGGTAAAAGTCACAACAGCTCTTCTTTTAACGGTTCACCAACTTGGATAACTGGCAAGGTTGGATCTGCCCTCGATTTTGAAAGTAGCAGTAATCAATGGGTCAACATTCCTGATAGTGATGAGCACGATATGGTTAAAAACGATTTTTCCGTCTGTCTATGGCTAAACCCAGAAACCACCGGTCCAGAGTTTGCCGGTGCTTTTGAACACCGTGACAATACCTCTCCAAATTTAGGCTACGAACTCCGATGGGATGCCTTGAGTCAGATGGAATTTATGTTGGATCTTGGAGCAACCACAGTTAAAATTCAAAGCAACCCCCTAACAGTTGGTAACTGGTATTACATTTGTTCTATCGCTTCGCGAAATGGTACAGCCAAAATTTATCAGGACGGAAAGCTAATTGAGTCACAAGATATTTCGGCATATTATTCCGTTGGTATCTCATCACCTGACAGTACTTATATTGGCACCGTCAACAACAGTGCCTCCTTTGACTTTGACGGCAAAATCGACGATGTCAAACTTTACAATTACGCCCGCACCCAAGAACAAGTTCTTCAAGACATGCAGGGTGATTCCAATACCTCACCACGCAACGGTAAACCGGCTATCTATTACAAGTTTGATGAAAGTAACGGCTCAACCACCAGTAATTGGGGTATAGGTGGCACTGTAAACGGGACTTTGGCCACTGGTAATTCATCCCCTTCGTGGGTCGATGGAAAAAACAATAAAGGACTCAGTTTTTCTGCCAACGATTATCTTAGTGTTGGTACCACCGTAAATAATATTCAGTCCGTATCCTTTTGGATAAAACCCAGTGGAATAACCAACAACCACTTCTTTTCCCTTAGTCCGACTGTAGCTATTGGCGCCACTGGGAACACTCTTTTTGCTTCTGGTTTTACCTCGCCCACTATTAGCATAAACGGTATTAGTACCAGCACTTTAACCGATAATACCTGGCAGCATGTAGTTGTCAGTATCGGCACCACTGTGACTGGTAGTGCCATCAACATTGGTAAAAATAGCACCAACTATTTTTCAGGTGTGATTGACGATTTCAAATTATTTAACTATCAACTAAGTCAAGACGAGATCAAAACAGACCTCAATCAAAACTCCTCTTTCACCTTTGGCTCATCAAATCAAACTATCGGTGCCACCACTACTAGTCTAGATTACTGTGTCCCCGGTGACACATCACCCTGTAGTCCACCAGTAGCCAATTGGAAATTGGATGAAAAGGCTGGTACCAGCGCTAAAGATACTAGTGGCAATAACAACGATAGTACAACCTGGACAGGAACTAATACCTGGATTCTCGGAAAATTTGGTTCTGGTATTAACTTTAACAATAATGACGGTGTCATCAGATTTGCTGAAACTACAACTACTACCGACATTGGAAATAATAACTCATATACAGTCGAAACTTGGTTCAAGACTACTGATACTAGTGCTAGTACTGACAGTTTGTTGGCCAAACATGGAACAAATAGTGGTGCATCACCTTTTAGACTTTACCTATCTGCGACTACACGGACACCTGGTATAACTTTAAGAGATGGTGTTACCGGTTTTGACGTTACCGGACCAACCCCATTAAACAATGGTCAGTGGCATCACCTCGTCGGGGTTAGAGATTTTTCTGCTGACAAGGCTTATCTCTATGTCGATGGAGTTTTAGTTAATACCGGTAATGATATAACCACTGGTTCAATAGCCAACAACGACGACATCTCTATTGGTAATGCCAGAAACAGCTACTTAGTTGATGATTTTAATGGTGCTATTGATGAAGTTCGAATCTATGACTATGCCCGTACCCCAGCCCAAATAGCTTACGACTACAACCATGGTGGTCCAACTGGTTGGTGGAAAATGGACGAATGTCAGGGCACCCAGATCGCTGACTGGAGTGGTCTGGCCAATCACGGTACTCTTACCGTTGGTGCTTCAGGATCTCAAACCACTCCTGGCACTTGTTCTGTTGGCACTTCAGCGGCGTGGACCAATGGTGCCAGTGGTAAGATGAATTCCTCTATCAGTCTGGATGGCTCCGATGACTCTATAAACATTGGCATGACAGTTCCCACCATCGAAGGAGCCACTGAAGCCTCTGTCTGTAGCTGGTTAAAATATCGCCCATCCTCAGTTACTACCGATGGTGCTATCGTCTCTCGCTATCTTGGTAGCCTTGGCGGTTGGCTTCTTTGGGTCGATGATAGTGCCGCCCTTAGTGGGCGTAGTGATACTGTTAGTTTCGCAGTCGACCCCGGAGCAGACGCTAGTGGTCGTGTTGAAGGGAGTACTGGTCTAGTAACTACTGGCCAATGGGATCATTACTGCGGTGTCTTCAAAGGTGGTAGCTATATTCGACTTTACAAAAATGGAGTACTCAATACCGAACAAACCTCTTCTATCGTTTCAGTAGTCGACACTGATAACGCCAATTTCTATATTGGTCGGGTAGACAATGCCTCACCCCGCTATCTTGACGGTCAAGTCGATGATGTTCGCGTCTACAACTACGCTCTAACTGAAACTCAAATAAAATCTGTCTACAACGGTAGTGGAGTAAATTTTAGGTAAAATTGGTAAGATTATCCTAGTGACCCGCCTCTCTTACAAAACACTCTTTACTATCGTCGTTATTCTTCTCATCGGCATTGTCGCTCTCCTTCGAATTCAACAAAAACCAACTACCATTCTTGCAGAGTGGTTCAATGACGCCTGGATGTATCGTCAACAGATAAATATCTCCACCCACTCAGTTGATGAGACCAACGTCTACATTAGCACCTCCATCAACATCGGCACTACCGCCAAATCTCAACCGGACAATGGCGACTTTCGTTTTACCACTGCGTCCGGTCAACTTCTCGACTACTACATAGTCTCAGGCACAGGCACAACCAATGTATCATTTCATATCAATTTTGATTCTTTCCCTGCTGGCGCCCAAACCATCTATGCTTACTATGGTAACTCCTCAGCGGACAACGAATTTAGTAACAGCGACTTTAGCAATGTAGCCTCAAGTTATTCGATTGGTTCCCCCGTCACCGAGGAAATTGGTGGCGGTCCTGTTCTTTGGTACAAATTTGATGAAGGTGTCGGTACTAGTATCAACAACTCCGGTAGTGACCGTAGTTTAATCGGCTACTTATCATCCAATACCACTTGGACTTCAGATAGTGACTGTCTCTCTGGAAAATGCGTCAGTATGCCAGGTACCTCTATCCCCAATGTTACAGTCTATGATAATAGCCTATTGGACTTTGATACCGGCAATTTTACGGTCCAGATGTGGGGCAACTATCGCGACTTCACTTATCCTAAGACTTGGTTCATGGCTTACAAATCTGGCACTTGTTACTCAGCCGGTCACCCAGGATGGGATATTGGTCATGGATACAATGCCAACGGTATCAACATTTGTTATAGCGATGGTACTAATTTAGTTACCAATGCCTCAATAACATTTGATAATGGTTACAAACCCACCGATCTAAAAAACAAATGGGCTATGTTATCTGTGGTTTTTGATAAAACCAACAATCGAGTCAAATTTTATGTCAACGGTGTCAAACAAAGTAATGAATACGACATCTCTTCTGTGACCGGGAGTGTCAACAATAGCAGTTCCTTAATTTTTGGAACCATGTATGGCTGGAATACTGACGCCAAAATTGATGAGACAAAAGTGTTCTCATATGCCCGTACTGCTAATCAAATTAAGCAAGATTACACCACTGGTATTTCCGGCCAATCATCTTCAGATTCTGGTGTAAATTTCGGTAGTAATAGTACTAAGGGAATTTCTGATGGACTCATCGCCTACTACAAATTCGACGAAGGAGTTGGTTCATCACTTGCCGACAGTTCTGGTAACAACCGTACTGCTACTTTAGGCAACGGCGACTCTTCTCCTACTTGGAGTAATGGTAAGTTTGGCATCGGAGCTAGCTTTGACAACACCAATGATTACATCGGTGTCACCTTACCAAATATCACCACCACCGTCGGTGGTTACAATACCGTTAGTTTTTGGATGTATTGGAACGGTACTGTGGGCAAGATTCCCGTCAACCTTCGCGGTGGGAGTAGTAATTATTATGAACTTTGGTTTCCCATTTCTACTTGTATGGGTTTCAACACCGGTGCCAGCGATGCTTACGGTATTAACCCCACCGGATTAGCCAACAAATGGGTTCATGTCACTCTGGTTATGTACAACGGACTCTACACTGGTAAAAGTAAAATCTACATCAATGGAATAAGTCAGGAGATGAGTCAATGCTACGGAACCGAACGCACTGGCGGTGCTGGGACTTCACTAAATTTAGGTACCATGTACCCTGGCCAAAGTTACTATTTTGGCGGAAGTTTGGATGAAGTTCGTGTTTATAACCGTGGCCTATCCGCCACCGACGTCAAAAACCTCTACAACTATTCTCCCAGTCCAATCGCTTACTGGAATTTTGATGAAGGCTCTGGGACGACGGGAAAAGACTCTTCCGGCAACAACCGTACTGCCACACTCCAAAACGGGGCCGGTTTTGCACCAGGAAAATATGGACACGCCCTCAGTCTCAACGTTGATGCCACCGCTCAACAATACGCTAGTATCAGCACCATAAATCACAATTATTCTTTCACAAAAGAGGCCTGGATATACCCCACTACCACCACAGGCTGTGGTAATGAAAATCGTTGCTCTGTAATCGGCCCTTACTTCGAAGTACTAAGCAATCTACAATATTACGACTACTCCATGGTCGCAAATCAGGGTTGGCATTCTGGCGGATCCATACCTTTAAATAGTTGGACCCATGTCGCCGTTTCTTATGACATGTCAAACGTTAAACTATTTGTTAATGGTATTCAGGTACTAAATAATGCTGTTGGTAGTACAAATATCCACAGCTCAAATTATATTGGTGCCGTCTCTCCATCATCTCGTAACTTTCGTGGTCAAATCGATGAAGTCAAAATCTACGATTACGCCCGCACCGCTGAACAGGTCCTTCAAGATATGGCCGGAGATTCACAGTCAACACCTCACAATGGCAAACCAATTATTTGGTACAAGTTCGATGAAGGGGCTAGTACACTAGTCAACAATTCCGGAGTCAGTAGTTCTACTTATCACGCCGACTTTGGTACTGGCAGTTCAGCTCCTACTTGGGCGAATGGTAAGAATGGGAAAGGCTTAACTTTCAATGGTACATCTACCTACGCTGCCCTAAATAGTTTGTTTACGCCAAACGAACAAAATTTTACTCTAAGTAGCTGGTTTAACTTCCCAAGCGGCTCAACCAATCCTGAAATTCCAATTTTTGGTAGCAATCAATACACCTCCACTCTAGGGTACGTTCCATCATCCAAAAGGTTTCAGCACTATAAACAATATACCGGCGGTGTTGGGTCCACGACAATGAGCTGGACTACTAGTTATCAATATGCCGACTCAAACTGGCATTATGTCGCCGTCAGTGTTGACCAAGGTACAACTGCAGCCACTTTATATTTAGATGGTAAAAAATTTGGATCAATTTCAATTGGTGGTACTGAAGGCTATACCCACAGTAATGGATCATTTCGTTATATTGGCCGAAATTATGGATATTATTCTGTCGGATCCATTGATGAAATGAAAGTCTACAACTACGCTCTGACTGAAGATGAAATCAAATCTGATTACAATCAGGCTGCCTCTTTTGTTTTTGGTTCAAGCAATCAAACTATAGGAAACACTATCACCTCACTTGATTATTGTGTCCCTGGCGATACTTCGTCTTGCATCCCCCCAATATACGAATGGAACTTTAATGAGGGTACTGGCACCACTGCTTTTGACTCAGGAACCGGTATAAAACCTCTTCCGTTACTGGCTGGAACATCTGCCCCTCAATGGCAAGTCGGAAAATACGGCAAAGGATTATATTTCGATGGCAACGACGGTGTGGGCTATAACGACGGTGGAAATATTGCCTCAACCACCGGGCCTGTTACTATCAATGCTTGGGTCAAGACAAAATCAACTAGTAGTGGAGGCATTGTCTGTCGTTACGGAAACAGCGGAACCTGGACCAACTGCGTATATATGAGTGCCAACGGCAAACTAAACTTTCTTAGAAGCAGCCTCGATGGCTGGTCAACTACTCTAACTTCAAATATTTCCATTAATGATGATAAATGGCATTTTATTTCTGCTCGTTTCGATTACTCCACCATGAAAATCTATATCGACGGTAAGGAAGACAATTCTGTAAACGAAACTAGAGGGTCAAATTACTCTCTTTGGTCCTTTTGCATAGGTAACCAACATTATCTTTGTGATGGAACAGCTTACAATGGTCATTTTACAGGTCTAATAGATGAAGTTCACATCTTCAACTACGCTCGCACTCCCGCCCAAATCGCTTACGACTATAACAAAGGCGGTCCAGTTGGCTGGTGGAAACTAGACGAATGCCAAGGTTCCGTGGCCAACGACAATAGCGGAATAAGTAATAGCGGATCAATCAGCATCGGTGGTACCGGTCCTATCACCTCAGCCGGCACTTGCTCAACAGCCAATACTGCATGGGGGGTAGGTTCCACTGGAAAAGTAAATTCTTCCATCCATTTTGATGGTAATAGTGACTATATCGAAATTCCTGACAATCCTAGCCTCAACCTCACTGGTAGTTTTTCTCTTAGTACTTGGGTCAAACCCCAAGCTCTCCCCCAATACACTTGCCTTCTCGAACGTGGCACAGCTATAACTTCTCGCTATTACATCTGGCTCGGCTACGAAGATGTTCTTTTTGGTGTAAACAACGATTTTAGTAGCTATGACGCCAATCTTACTATAGGTCAATGGGCTCATATCACCGTCGTTCACAACTCAGAAACCGATACTGATTATGTCTATAAAGATGGATCACTTATCCGTAGCGCCACTAGTAGAACCACTGATCCAGCTACTACCGGAGTCCTCAGAATCGGTCAACCGACTAATGCTACCTATCAAAACAACTACTTTACCAACGGCCAACTTGATGATGTTCGAGTCTACAACTACCCACTTACTTCTACGCAAGTTAAGGCTATTTATAACGGTGGCTCCATTAACTTTAAATAACTCCTCTATTTTTCCACTAGAAACACTCGTTCAACCACTTATCAGTCTCTACAAATTACTGCCAATCAATCAAGCTGGAACTATATCAAAAGATGCCTTAATATAACTTTCTTCTACACATAATGAATATTTTCTCTGCTCCTATTTCCAACCCACTTTTTTCTCAGTTTCTGAAAGTTACCTTCACTTCACGAGGTAATGGCGATCCACCCACTACTGCTGTTAGCTTAAATGTCCCCTCTTTTTGTGACGTCATTGAAAAAGTTGCTTTACCATCGTTGTTTGTAGTAGCGGTCGCTGGTAAAATTCCTTCCATTCCTTCCAACGAAACTTGTTTTCCAGGTACGCCTTTACCATTTTTATCCATTACAAAGACATTTACACTACACTTATCTTTCCCATCAGCCCTTGCCAATATCTTTTCAGCCAAAACTCGAGAGTCACCTAAGGAAATTACTGTGGCCGGTGCAGCCTTAGTCATAGTTACCATTGCCTTTGGAACTACAAAAGCCGCCATCCCGTATGTGAACCCTAGAGCTAAGACGATCAAGCCCATCCTTAGATACAAAGTTCGGTTCTCGTTCATAAGAGTATGATACCATATTCGCCTAAAAACATAGATTCTCCGCCTATCTAACACTCAGCTTATATGGGTGCTAATGAAGTAAAAATAACTTTTTATCCTATGATTTCATAACAATTGTTTTTACCCTGCCTAAACTAATCTCCTCACCTACCCTCATTCTACTAAAAATCATCAAAAATCAGTTTAAACTATCATTCACCTACAAACTTATACCAACTAAGTCAATAAGTATCAAAATTACTTTAGGTTCAAAAACTCACTTTGATCACCTCGTATAACTATCAATTAATATCATTCTATCTTTTCCGCACATCTCCGCATAGGTTCAAATTATTAACGCACCAATTATATTTAGTTTGAGCAATATAGCAATTGTTTGATAGTAGGAAATATACCGTGTAAAGCTTTGTGAAAGATCACCGCATGTCAAATTCGGTGATTAAACTATATCAACCATACTATCAAACTACATCAGTTTCTACCTGTTTCCTGCCTGTTGACACCTTTTTCCTAATAGTAGATATTTATATATATTACTCATTAGCTTGATAATCATGTATAAAAAATATAATTCCAAGGCTAAAAGTTTATCTCCGC
>JBAZZE010000002.1:84251-100257 GCA_041658955.1 Candidatus Shapirobacteria bacterium | reverse complement strand
AACCTAAACTTTGAAGCCAAGACTGGTGACTTCGTATTTATCGTCGGCTCTTCTGGTGCCGGTAAATCAACTCTACTTAAAATGATCTTAAGTCAGTATCGACCTAGTACCGGTGAAATCTATATTGATGGTCATCTTCTCAATTTTAAAAATAAACACCTAATCGACAAACTTCGCCAAAATATCGGTGTTATTTTTCAAGACTATCAACTCATCGCCGACAAAACAGTTGAAGAAAATATTGCTTTAGCTCTAGATATAAATGGATTCCCTAGTCGTGAGATCCCGCAGCGGGTCGAAAAAGCCATTGATCAGGTATTTCTTCAAAGCCGTCGTCATTTGTTTCCCTCTCAATTGTCAGGCGGTGAACTTCAGCGTGCAGCTCTAGCCCGAGCTCTAGCCATTGACCCCAAACTCATTCTAGCTGACGAACCTACAGGCAACCTAGATCCAGAAAATTCTTGGAACCTCATCAAACTACTTAAAGATATCAACGAGACCAAAGGCACGACTATTATCATGACCACTCACAATATTGACATTGTCGACTCCCTAAATAAACGCAAAATAACTATGAAAAATGGAACAATAGTTCATGATTCCGCCAAAAAAGTAGTCAAAAAGTTAAAGAAGAAAAAATTAAAAAAATGAACATCTACCGCAACACCTGGCACCATATCCGCAGATCTCCTTTTCAGAGTTTTACGGCCATAGCCACTATGACACTCAGCTTCTTTGCCTTAAGTACTTTTGCCATCATCAGCAATGGCATGAACTCTCTCCTAAATTATTTTGAAACCAAACCAGAAATCACCATTTTTCTTAAAGATGGTCTTGATAAGTCTACGATTGAAAATCTCCAGACAGAAATCAGTAATTACAACTCCATAAAAGAAATCAAGTTCATTTCCAAAGAAAAAGCCTTAGCTATTTATAAAGAACAAAACAAAAACAGTCCACTATTAACCGAAATGGTTACCGCCAGCATTCTACCCGCATCTTTTGAAGTATCAGTCTCTGATGTCAAAGTATTAGAACAAATATCTCAGAACTTTTCCGCCAAAAAAGATCAAGTTGACGAAATAATTTATCAAAAAGATATTATTACCTCCATTCTTTCTTGGACCAACATTATCCGTCAAATAGGTATTGTTACCGTCTCTGTCTTTAGTGGACTAACATTCTTAGTAGTATTAGTTATTATCGGCATGAAGATTACCAACCGTAAGGAAGAAATCAATATCAGTCGACTCTTGGGAGCTTCAAAAAACTACGTCAAAGCCCCATTTTTAATAGAAGGTACTATCTATGGACTTGTCGGTGGCTTTTTAGGGCCACTTATTAGCTTAACCCTCATCAGTATTTACAAAAATCAGATCAATCAATTTTTTGACCCGGTATTATTTATTTCCACAGATCTTCAATTCTTACTGATTATCTGGCTAATCTCCGAAGCCGCTGGAGTTACTATTGGCTACCTTAGTAGCTGGATTGGCTCCAACAGATACATCAAATTCTAATCAAATGAAACGAACATTATTTTGTTTGTTCCTTTGTTTCAGTCTATTTTTACCACACCCAGTAAGGGCAGAAGAAACAATCGACCAACTCAACTCCAAAATTACCGAGTACTCCAAAAAATTGGAAGAACTAGGTAAATCAAAAGATACTCTTGCCAATCAAATAACTATTTTAAATTCCCAAGTTTCTTTGACTTTACTTAAAATATCTCAAACAGAAACGACCATCAAAATAACTGAAACTGAAATCATCGACCTGGGCGGTAAGATTAGTGTTCTTGACACTTCTCTAAATCAACTTTCATCAAAATTTATAGCTGAAATTATTGAGAACTATAAATTATCCAAAAAATATTCTGGGCTAAGTATTTTTGTCTCCAAAAATTTTAATGAATTTTGGCAACAATACAAATACATCAGTCTTATTCAAAAGAGTAGTCAGGATTCACTGATGAATATGGAAACAGTCAGATTCAATTACGACACCCAAAAACAACAAAAGCAAAAAAAACAACAGGAATTAGAAGCCTTAAAAGTCAGATTAGCTGAACAAAAAGATAGTTTAACCAAACAAAAACTAACTAAAGCCAACCTACTTGAAGTTACCAAAAATAACGAAACCACTTATCAGAAGCTCAAAGCCGAAGCTCAATCAGAACTCGAAGCTCTACAAACAGCCGTTTTTGATGGTAAAAAAAAGGTTAAAAAAGGGGACCAATTGGGAATTATGGGTAACACCGGTTTCAGTAAAGGTGCTCATTTACATTTTGGTTTATACAACCTTACAGAAGGAGCGCTGTCTTCTTTCTCTTATCCAAATGATATTGACGCCATGGGCTTTCTAAATGCTCATAGTTGGCCCATGAAAGACTATGTAATCACTCAGGGCCGAGGCAATACTAAATATTCGAGTATGTATAGCGATCACTTCCACCATGGTATTGACCTAGCTTCAAATAGCAATAAGACTATTTACGCTGCAGAAGACGGGATAGCCTACTTCTTTAAGGATAAATATCCTGGAAGACAGGTAGGTAATGGTAACCACGTCAAACTATTTCATGCTGACGGCAAGATGACCCTCTATCTCCACTTGGACAAATTCTATAAATAGCTCTTAGTATCCTCGGATCAATTTACGAAGCACGAGTGCTCCGGAAGTGAGTGATAAGATCAAAGCACTATTTAGAATTAAGCTATCTGAACTACCAGTTACTGGCATTGATGGCTTTTGGGCAAAATAGGTAGCATTATCACAATCAGACACAGTTGTGTTTTTGGCACAAACATTATTAGTCAATTTGATAGTTTGAGTATAGCTAGATTTTGGTAAATCTTTTACCAAAGCTATCATGTAGTAGTTTTTCTTTTCGCCTGGTTTTAAAACCGGGATAACAGTTTCTACATTTGTTTTGTCGGCAGAAACCTTTCCAAAAAAATATTGGAGTTTTAAATAGCTTGGAAGTTTATCAACCACATTCAAGTCATATACAGTATTTGAACCACGGTTTTCTACAGCAATTGAGAATTCAATTTGTTCACCTTCAGTATAAACATGATCAGACTTGGAAATGTTATCTAATAGTTTATCGCTATTTGGTAATTTAATTTTTTTATCTACAACAATAATTGGAGTAGAAGAATCATTACCATAATATTGGGCCATTACATCAGCAGGTGTACAAAATACACCGATGGCTAAGAGTAAAGCTACAATTGTTTTTGTTTTCATAATTTGCTAGTGAATGTGTATAGCATTTAATTACAGGATATTATATCAAGCTAAATTCATTTGTCAAGTCACCTACTATGTCATCAATTTGTTATACTCAAAAATATATGTCAGATTATATTCTAGATAGCCTTTCTGTCTTTTTTCCTTGTTACAACGAAGAGAAAAATATTGAGTCAACTTTCAACAAAGCTCTGCCGATATTGCAAAAAGTAGCCAAAAAATGGGAAATAATTTTAGTTAACGATGGTTCCAAAGATAATACCCTAAAGATCCTTGAAAAGTTAAAAAAAGGCCATCCAAATGAAGTAGTTATAGTCAACCACCCTCAAAATAGGGGATACGGTGCCGCCTTCAAATCGGGTGTCTATACCGCAAAGTATCCTTGGATTACTTTTACTGATGCCGATGGTCAGTTTGACTTTAGTGAAATTTATAAACTTGTCGAAACCCAAAAGAAAACCAATGCCGACTTAGTCATAGGTTACTATAAAGTACGGCAAGTTCCAGCTTTTCGTATCTGGGGGTCGGCCGCCTGGCAATTAGCTGTTTTTATTTTATTTGGCCTTAGGGTCAAAGATATTGACTGTGGGTTCAAACTTTTCCGCAAAGAAGTGGTCGATACCATTCCTCATCTTGAAGCTGAAAGAGGCCCATTTATATCTTCCGAGTTTCTACTCAAAGCTAAAAAGAAAAAATTTAAGATTGTTGAAATTGGAGTTACTCACTTTAGTCGTCAAGCTGGTAGCGGTACTGGTGCCAACTTAAATGTAGTTTTAGCCGGCTTAATGGATTTGCTTCGACTTTGGTACAAAGTCAATTTCACCAAATCATAAAATGACATTTTTACGTAAGCATTGGACAATAATCCTCATAATACTAATCGCGGCTTTTGTTAGGTTTTATCGACTATATGATTACGCCGAATTTTTAGGCGACCAGGGACGAGATGTAGTTATTGTTCGGGAGTTTCTAAAACATGGCAATCTTTTCTTTATTGGCCCTCAGACCAGTATTGGCAATATGTATCTTGGCCCATTCTATTATTATTTGTTTGTTGCGCCTGGACTTATTCTCAGTTGGTTTAATCCAGTGGGCCCGGCTATCGTCATCGCCTTTCTTGGTGTCCTTACTGTCTACCTTGTCTATCAGTACTCAAAAGAGTGGTTTGATGAGCGTACGGCCATCATGGCTGCTCTTATTTTTGCTTTATCACCAGTAGTCATCAAATACTCTACATTTTCCTGGAATCCCAACGTTATGCCATTATTTGCCTTACTTTTTATTCATTATCTCCTCAAATCTCGATATCTTTTAGCTACCATTGCCTTCATAATTTGTCTTAATGCTCACTTTCTCGCTCTGCTCCTTCTCCCTGTTGGTTTTCTTATAGTTCTCTTTAAAAAACCCTTTCCTTTTCGTCAACTTCTACTACCTGTTCTCATCTTAATACTTTCGTTTGTTCCCCAACTTCTATTTGATATCAAACACCAAGGTCAAAACATCAATGCTTTTGCTACTTTCTTTATTAAACGAGAAACCACTATAAATCTCAAACCCTACAAAGCTATTCCTCAGATGGTGCCTTTATTCAACCAGGTAACTACCAGATTAGTAGCCGGCAAAAACGAATCTGCAGGTTACTTTGTCAGTACTTTATTTGCCTCAATATTAGTTTTTACCCTATATCAGGCAATCAAAAAACGTAAATTCAACTCTCACTTTTTAATTTTAACTTCTTGGCTAACTATTGGTCTGGTAGGTTTAGCTTTGTATAAACAACATATTTATGACCATTACTTTGGCTTTCTCTACCCAGTTGTTATTATTCTTTTTGCTTATTTAATCAACCGTTTACCCAAGTATCTATCAACAATTGTCGTCATAATCGTAGTTGCCCTATCTCTAATTCAAAACCCGCTTCGTTGGGAACCACCTCGACAACTATTTACCACTCAAGAAATTACCCGACAGATAGTCAGTTCCTCTGAAGGCCAACCCTTTAACTTTGCTCTGCTTGCCAAAATGAATTATGATCCTGGTTACCGCTATTTTTTCTCTGAATCACATGCACCAGTAAAATTGCTTCAAGAAGAAATTACCTCCCAACTCTTTGTGGCTTGCGAACCATTTCAAATGGACTGCAATCCCATCAACAATCCTGAATGGAGTATTGCTGCTTTTGGTTGGGCTAAGATTGACAAAGAATGGGATGTTAATGGTATTAAGATATTTCGTCTAGTCCATAACACCACCGGTGTTAAATAAGCTAATATTTACTAGATTCTTTTACCAACTGTCCCGTTAAACTTTCTAATTACGCCGTTGCGCCTTTCTGTCTCTATTAATTTCCTATTCCGTATATCCCAATAGTGGATCAAGTTGAAAAGATGGGTTTTTACAATCTTCTTTTGTAGCGTTGTAATTTCCCGCCACTGGCTTTAATACACCAAACCTCCCAAAACTAACTGGTTTTTCATCCAAACTAAGTTGCCATGGTATAGGTATGTTGTAGACTGGTACTCCTGGTGTTCCTGGTTTCACTAAATCAATTCCGTAGTACCAAAACAAATATCTAAATCCAACCCCCACTCCTGGGTCAGATATAAAATTAACTGCAATACATGGGTATTTATTTTTCACTTTATCAGATTTTATGTACTCAACTACTTCTCTCCGATATAGATATGATTGATCTTCGTCAGTTTTAGTTACCAGCCAGATACTATTAATAATTAGGTATACAGTCATAGTTGCTATTATTAGCTTCACATTCAAAGCCTTATTAATAAATAAGGCTAAAATTACCACAATAATCGGAACAATATTTGTAAAATAATATTCAGAGACAACTCTTTTAGAGACAAACTGAGCTGCCATAATTAAACCTATCCACAAGAACATTAGGCTTAACTGTTGCCCACTGACTACTTTTTTATAAACCAAATACCCACTTAGTACTACAAATACAACCCAATAAAGATAATTATTTTCGTATTTTAGGTTAAAAAGAAGTCTCTGTTGTATTTCTCGTCCCGATGCTTCTACGACTTTAATCAATTTCATTTTTCCAGTAGGTGCCCCGATATCCTTCTGGGTCGAAGCCATCATACTTCTCACTTGAGACCAATCATGTTTTAGCTCAAACATAAAAAACGGTGAAATGGTTATTAAAAATATGGCTATCCCAGTTAATACATATCGACTGAAATTTTTTGAAAATAAGTCAGAAAACTTATTTTTACCCATAAAATAAGCCAAAATAGGCAATGGCGCTATTGGCAACAATGCGATGTGAAGTTGCCAAATGAATCCCACCATAAAACCGTACAATGGCAACCATTTTAAATTTCCTCTAAGTAGCTCCATTGTTACTGCCAAAAACCAAATTGCCCAAGTTAACGTTGGCAGTGTCGGTACTGACCATCTATCAAATCTGGCAATACCAAATGAAAAAGCATAAATCCCTGCAGCAATTAATCCCGCACGTGTACCCCAAAATCTTCTAACCACCCAATAAATACTTACAATATTTAAAATCGAAATTAACGTTATCGGCACTATCGCCGATAATGGATTCATACCAAAAATCCAATAAAAAATAGCCATTACGTAATAATAAAAACTACCGATAAATACCCCATCTACACTAGTTATTTGACCCACCAACCTTTGATGACCGTTTACAATAATGTCTCTAGCTATCCATGAATATAAGTCCTGATCATGGGCAAAGAAAAAAGATCTTTCAAAAAACAACCATCTCATCAACAAACCAACTCCCAGTAGAACCACCCAAATTGGCACTCTGAACCTAGCTTCCATAAAACGATAATACCACGTATAATCATTCTTATGACTTCTATAAGTATTGTAATGTCCTGTTACAACGAAGAAAACAATCTCAAGAGGGGAGTTCTTCAAGAATTAAGTGATTATGTTTCTAATTCACCGCTTAATTGGGAAGTAGTTATCACCAATGATCTTTCTACCGATAAAAGTTACCAACTTTTACTAGATTTCGCCAAGACACATAAAAATTTTCGGATTCTAAACCTTGAGAAAAAAGGCGGTAAACCAGGTGGTATCTGGAACAGTATCCAAGCAGCCAAGTATCCTTATGTTCTTATGACCGACATTGATCAGTCTACCCCCATTCATGAATTTGATAAATTCTTACCATTTATAGAAGATTACGATATCGTCATCGGCTCTCGCGGACTCGGACGTGATGGTAACTCATTTCTTAGAAAAATTGGTGGCCCTGTTTTTCTCACTCTTCGCCGAATGGTGATCTTACCCAACATTATTGATACTCAGTGTGGTTTTAAACTACTCAAAACAGATGTTGCCAAAGAACTTTTTCCTCATCTTCAGTTTTTTCAGAAAGAAAAAAATCCTACCGGTTGGAGAGTTTCCGCTTTTGATGTTGAACTTTTATTTATGGCTAGAAAATGGAATCATCCCATTAAAGAAGTAGAAGTCGATTGGCGCAATGAAGATACTAGTAATACCAAAGGCGATGATACCTCCCGCTACAAGAAAGAATCCATCCAAATGATAAGAGAAATCATTAGGGTCAAACGTAACGACATCATGGGTAAATATGAAAAATAAATTATTTCCTGAACTAGGGATTATTTTATTGATTTCCCTAATCTACCTCCTGACTCGCATTCAAAACTTAACTACCTTGCCAGTATTTGGAGACGAAGCTATTTATCTTCGCTGGTCACAAATTATTAAAAGTGTCGACACTTTACGTTTTATACCGGTAACCGATGGTAAGCAACCTCTGTTTATGTGGGTTACTGTAGTCTTTTTTAAATTTTTTTCAGATCCACTTTTGTCAGGACGACTACTATCTGTTTTCTCGGGTTTACTAAATCTACTCTCACTCTATTTTATTGGTAGGCTCTTCTTTTCTAAAAAAGTTGCCATTTTGACCTCTTTTATCTACTTATTCATTCCCTTTACTTTTTTCTTTGACCGACTCTCCCTCCCTGACAATCTTTTATCTGCTTTTGGTTCACTCTCGTTACTTTTCAGTATTTTACTTGCCAAATATCCCCGATTAGATTTGGCTATGATTTTGGGAATAATTCTTGGTCTAGCCTGGCTTACTAAGTCCCCAGCTATTTATTTTATAACCTTATCATTGTTTACTTTCATTCTCTACAATCCCAAGAATCTTAAAAAAATATATTTTCCACTCGTTTCCGTTGCCTTCTCCTTTATTATTTATAATATTCTTCGACTCGGACCACAATTTTCTCAAATAAATATCAGAAATCGCGATTATGTCTGGGGGATAACTGATATTTTATCTCACCCACTTGATCCATTTATACCTCATCTTAGGGACTTAATTGCTCTATACATCCAATATATCTCAATTCCTTTATTAATAGTGTCACTACTCGGTTTTTACATTTATCGCCAAAAAATTAATCAGAAACTAACTTTAATTATTTTTTCTTGGTGGATACTCCCATTAATTGCCAATATGGCTATCGCCAAAGTCTTTACTGGTAGATATATTCTGTTCACTTTACCTCCACTAATATTGATTATTGCCTCAGGTTTGTCTCAGTTTAAGTTAACCCTCTCAAAGACTTTGATAATTCTGGCAATTCTTTGTATTCCCGGATTAATCTTTATATTTAAATTGTCGCAAACTCCGTTTAATGCAAAACTCTATAGTACTGAAAGCGGTTATGTTTCCAGCTGGACCTCTGGTTGGGGGATTCGTGAAGTTTCTTCGTACCTAATCGAACGGTCCAAGAGTGCTAATGTAATTGTCGGTACTGAAGGTTATTTTGGAACTCTTCCAGATGGTCTTCAAATCTATACCAATCAAATACCACAATTAACTGTTTTTGGAGTTGGACTCGATCTTACTTCTATTCCTGAAAAACTCACTGACGCTCGAAATCATGGCGATGAAGTCTATATGCTGTTTAACAGTTCCAGGCTAAAGCTTACCCCACACGACTCTTCTCTGGTCGCTAAGGTATCTTCTTATCCCAAGCCAGATGGTGATGAGCTACTATTATTAAAGCTAAATTAAAATGTTTACTCGTCTAAAACCACTAATAATTCTCTTGGTACTAATAATACCCAGTATTACCTTCTTTTTTAAACCAGGTATTTATTGGAATATGCATGATGACATGCAACTAATTCGACAATTAGAAATGGAAAAATGTTTTCAGGACGGTCAGATTCCTTGTCGCTGGACTCCAGATCTAGGATATGGTTATGGTTACCCACTTTTTAATTTTTATCCGCCACTTCCATATTTCGTTGGCGAGGGTTTTAGAGTTTTAGGCTTTTCTTTTATTTCCACAGTCAAATTAACCGCCGCTTTACAATTCATTGTTGCCGCTTTTGGAATGTATATATTAGTCAACTCCATTTTTGGCCCAATATCTGGACTAGTTGCCGCTCTACTTTATAACTATGCCCCATACCATTCAGTCAATGTATACATCAGGGGAGCCATGAACGAAGCTTGGGCCGCGGCATTTTTCCCTTTTATTTTTTATTTTGCTCGACAGGCTATTATCAAAAAAGATCTTCGCTCTCATCTTTTTTTGTCACTCTCTTATGGACTACTTCTTCTATCTCACAATCCCATGGCTCTTGTTTTTAGTCCTTTCTTGGGTATCTGGTTACTCTATTGGCTCATAAGTAGTTACCGTATTACCAAAGAATTTTTCATTCGAGCATTTACTCTCGGATTATCACTCGTCTTTTCCGTTTTCATTTCGGGCTTCTTTACATTCCCGGTTCTTTTTGAATCTAAAATGGTTCAAATCGAATCAATGTTTCAGAACTATTATCATTTTTCTGTTCACTTTGTTTCTTTTTATCAATTATTCTTATCCAACTTTTGGGGAGATGGTCCATCTGTCTGGGGTACCGCTGATGGAATGTCATTTTCTGTTGGTTATATTCACTGGATAGTGGCTCTAATTACTCTTCTTTTAGTCGGCATCAAATATTTTAAAACTCGTCAAATCAGTTGGCTTCCAATTATTTTATTTGGACTTTCATTTTTCAGTATCTTTATGGCTCACGAGCGTTCCACACCTATTTGGAGCTTGCTGAGTATCATTCAAAAAGTCCAATTCCCTTGGCGTTTTCTAAATATCTCAGCCTTTTTATTGTCCCTTCTTGCCGGCACTACAATTTCTTTGTTACCCCAAAAGTCTCATTATCGTTTGTTTGCTTTGTTTGCTATTACCTTATCTATTTTTATATTTTATTCTCATTTATTTACCCCCGTTACCTCTGGACCAATAAATGATGATCAAAAGTTCTCTGGAAAAGCTTGGGTCAATCAAGTCACTGGTGGAATTTATGATTACTTACCCAAAACAGCCCAAACCGCCGCCAAGTCTCCAGCTAGTGATTATATCGATGAAATCAATCTAACTACCCAAGAGTATGTTTTGTCGGGCCAAAAGAAAGGAACTGACTGGTTGTTTTTTAATATCAGTCTAAAAAAACCAGCCAAAATCATCTTGCCAGTACTTTACTTTCCCGACTTTAACCTAAGCATAGACAACACAATTACTAAAATTAATCATGAGCCTTCTCTGGGAAGAATTACATTCGACCTTACACCGGGTGATCATCAAATATATTTGAAACTTCACGATACACCAATCAGAACAATTTCAAATATATTGTCCTTATTTTCCCTGATACTTTTTTCTAGTCTGCTGTTCACTACTCTATGGAAATCCAAGAAATTGAAAACATAAAAGTCAAAACTACTACTAGTATCATTTTCCTTACTATTAGAAATCTAGGTATCCAAGCTGTTTCCATGCTTGGTTTTTTTATTCTAACCATACTTCTTGGCACCGGTGAAATCGGGCTTTTTGCCATAGTCGCTGAATCAGTTAGTATTCTTGGATATTTTTCTGATGTTGGCCTAGCTCCTACCTTAATTCAGCAAAAACACACCCCCACCCTCAAACAACTTCGTACCTCATTTTTTATACAACAAGTTTTAGTAATAATTGCTCTTATCTCTGTCGCTATAATTTATCCTAAAATTTCTTCGTCTCGATCCTATGGCAATAAAGAAATGTGGATCACCATCTCTTTATGTTTTTCCTTTTTAGCTGCTTCCTTAAAAACTGTCCCATCCATACTTTTAGAAAGAGAATTAAATTTTAAATTATTATCAACTGTCGACATTATTGAGAATCTAGCTTTTTACATTATCGCCGTAACCTTCGCATTCCTCGGCTTTGGTGGTTATTCTTATGCCATTGCTACATTCGCTCGAAGCATCCTTGGTCTAGTAATTATTTACTATCGCGCCCCTTGGAATATTGGTATTTATTTTTCCTTTGATACTGCCAAAGAATTATTCCGTTATGGAATACCTTTTCAACTAAATTCATTTATTGCCATGGCTAAGGACAGACTATCCAATTTACTTGTCGCGGGTATTATTGGTCGCGATTCTTTTGGTCTATTAGCTTGGTCACAAAAAGGCCCCAGGATACCTCTGAATTTTATGGACGCCATCATGAAAGTTACCTTTCCGACTTTTGCCAGAATCCAGGATGATCCCGAATTATTAAAAAAATCACTTTCCCGAAGTATCTTTTTTATAGCCATAGTCGTCTTCCCTGCTCTGGCTGGTATTTCAGTCGTAGCTCCAGATTTAATTAGTATTATTCCTAAATATAGTAAATGGGCTCCTGCTATTCTTCCCATGTATTTATTTGCTATCAATGCCGCCATAGCTGCTGTTACCACCCCTTTGACCAATGCTTTCAATGCAGTTGGTAAGATCACCATCACCACTCGACTGATGATAATGTGGACAGTTCTTACTTGGATATTTTTTCCAATACTCAGTAAAGAATATGGTTACATTGGTACCGCTACTGCCAACCTAATCGTTGGTCTAAGTTCTTTTATTGTTTGGCTTATAGCCCGTGATATTTTTGGTATCAATGTCCTAAAGACTATTGTTCATCCATTGATAGCGACTATTCTTTTGATAATCTCTGCCCTAATAATCAATACCACTGGAGTAAACCCGATCTTTAGTATCTTATTAAAAATATTTTTTGGAATAGTTATTTATTTTGGCTATCAGTACCGCTTTACTCTTAAAGAAATCACCTGGTTTTACCATCAACTAAAATGGCTAAAAGTCAAAAAATCCTAACTATTATATTCTTTTTAATCTGTGTAATTATTCAAGTAATTCCACTAATTAAAAGTGGTCTAACTTATTCTTTTGGTATTGGTTACTGGGGTGCCATGGGTCATGATGGTGTCTGGCATCAGAGTCTTAGTTCGCAAATCCATAATCCTTTAAGCCTAACTCTTCCCATGTATCATTCGGTGCCACTCCAAGGCTACCATCCTTTTTACAACATTCTGGTTAGTACTCTCCACCAACTTACCTTAATCCCGATTAACTTTCTTATTTTCCAGTTATTACCCGTCATAACTGCCATTATTTTCTGTTATTTAAGTTTTCAAATCGGAATTATTTTAACCAATAAAAAACTTGGTGGTTACACTTTATTATTTCTCAATACCTTTGCCAATTCTTTTGGTTGGATTGTCACTATATTTAGAAATGGAACATTATCTGGTGAAAGCATGTTTTGGGCTATGCAGTCCCCCTCAAATCAGATAAATCCTCCTTACCAACTCTCTCTTGTTTTAATTTTATTACTAATCTTTATTCTTTTAAAATCTCCACTTCTTAAGGAATTAAATGTTTTTTCATCTCTATCCATTATTCTAATTTTAGTCTTATTACCAATCACGAAAGTTTATTCAGCACCCATCGGATTTGGAATCTTTGCTTATTTTGTTCTTTTCAATATTATTAAATTTAAAAATTTCCGCCCATTGTATCTACTGATAATTTCCTTGGTTTTGTCTTCAGCTTTGTTTTTTAATTACAACCGCACCAGCTTAACATTACTGGAATTTCATCCGTTTTGGTTTATCAATAGTATGATCGAATCTCCCGATCGTCTTTACATTCCTAGATTAGCAAACATGCGATATACACTCGAATCATCTGGTCGTATTGGTCCCAGATTATTAACTCTACAAACGTTTACCTTAGTTTTGTTTGTAATTGGTAATTTTGGTTGGAGAATTTTGGGATTCATTCCCCATAAAAAAACAAATATTTATACCTGGATGCTAAATAGCCTAATTCTATTCACTGTTTTAATACCTACATTTTTTATCCAAAAAGGAACTAGTTGGAATACTATTCAGTTTATGTACTATGGATTGTTTCTCGGTAATATCGGCCTAACTCTTTTTATACTTTCCCAAAAAAATATTATTCAAAAAATTCTTATTTCTATTATTATTCTATTTTCAGTGATTCCCCTAATTGGGTCAATTCCTCAGTACCTCGGTACCATACCACCCTCAGCGCTTCCTAGTAACGAAATCAAAGCCTTGGATTATTTATCTCAAAAACCTCAAGGAATTGTTTTAACAGTACCCTATGACAACTATCAGAAATTTAACTTTGAATTTACCCCAGTTCCTCTTTACGCTTATGAGACAACTAGCTATGTTTCTGCCTATTCAAAACACCCCACATTTTTAGAAGACGAAATGAATCTTGGTAATTCTGGAATTGACTTCAAACCAACTCTTGATGCTTCTAAGAAATTTTTTGAACAAAAAAATATCTTCCAAGATAGAGGGTTTTTAGTTAATAATCAAATCGACTATATTTATATAACCGGGCTTCAAGTTGAAAAATACCCCCTAAACCACAGTGAACTTTCAATTAAGGAAATTTATAATGAAGGCGGTACACTTATCTACCAGGTCCTTAGATGATAAAATATATACACCCTATGAAACAAAAACCGCTAATTAGCGCCGTAATAAACGTCCGTAACGAAGGCGAAAATCTTAAAAAATGTCTCAAAACTCTAAAGGGCTTCGCCGATGAAGTAATTGTTACAAATATGCATTCCACCGATAATAGCCGGGAAATAGCTCTTAACGCCGGTGCCAAGGTTTATGACTATCGTTGGCTTAAGCACGTCGAACCTGCTCGAAATTATGGTCTTAGCAAAGCCACTGGTAAATGGATAATTCTACTCGATCCTGATGAATATCTCAATAAAACCCTAAAAGGTGAACTTTTAAAAATTACCAAACGTTCTGATGTTGACTGGGTTCGAATCCCTCGTAAAAACATTATTTTTGACAAATGGATTCGACATTCTCGTTGCTGGCCAGACTATCTAATTCGATTCTTTAAAAAAAACCATGTTACTTGGAAAAACGAAATACATAGCCAACCACATACCACCGGTAATGGGCTAACCATTCTCGACAGCGAAAAGCTAGCACTTCGCCACATAAATTATTCGACTATCACTCAATATCTCAATCAAACAATTCGCTATAGCCATATTCAAGCAGACGAACTAAAAGCTGCCGGCTATAAACTAAAAATATCCGACCTAATTCTCAAACCAATGCAAGAGTTTAATAGCCGATTTTATTTTGCCGAAGGGTTCAAAGACGGTATGCATGGTTTGGTATTTTGTTTACTTCAAAGTTTTGCCATTGGTCTAATTTACATAAGATTATGGGAAAAGTATGGTTTTGCCGATAAGGTATTATCAAAAGAATCCTTTGTTTCAGCCACCCAGGAAGGACTATTCGAACATAGTTTCTGGTTTACCAAATTTTATTTTCAGGAATACTCCCATAACCCTGTCAGTAATATTATTATTAGAATCAGACACTTTTTTTGTCGGTTAACTAAAAATTTATAATGGATTACATTAGCATTATTGTCTTAAATTGGAGAACGCCCACTTTAACCATTGATACTGTATTTTCTCTACTTAAGATAGAACATCTAAACTTCAAGTACAAAATTTTCATAATCGACAATGGTTCAGGGGACGGTTCTATAGACCAATTCAAAAAAGAATTTTCCAACAATCGCTTAGTCTCAATTCACGATACTGGCTCAAATTTGGGCTATGTAGATGGAAATAATTATGGCATTGATATTGCTTTAAAAGAAAAGCCTGATTATGTCTTGGTTATCAATAGCGATGTCATCGTCAAAAAAGATTTTCTTTCCATCATGCATAATTTTCTGGTGGAAAACAAAGACTATGGCATGGTCGGTCCCAAAATATATTTTGCTCCCGGCTATGAATTTCACAAAGAACGCTACGTTGAAAAAGAAAAGGGTAAGGTATTTTGGAGCGTCGGCGGTAAAATTGATTGGCAAAATGTCTATGGTTCAAACCTCGGTATTGATGAAGTAGACCATGGCCAATATGACACCAATAACCCCAATGTCGATTACCTTAGTGGCTGCTGTCTTCTTATTAGAACTGATGTTATTAAGGAGATTGGCCCATTTGATAGTCGTTATTTTATGTATTCCGAAGACGCCGATTATTCTCGTAAAATTCTCAAACACGGATACAAAATTGCTTACATTTGGAAATCAGTTCTTTGGCATGTCAACTCTGGTTCTTCTGGCAGGGGACCAATCCATGATTATTTCTTGACTCGTAATCGTCTCCTTTTTGGATTTCGTTATTGCACCCTCCGAACAAAATTTGCCCTTTTTCGAGATTCTATTAAAATATTTTTTACCTCACCTTACCCCTGGCAAAGAATTGGTGTTCGCGATTTTTACATCAATCGACTTAACAAGGGAAGTTGGAAATGAAACAAGATTTATCAATAA
>JBAZZE010000002.1:0-84241 GCA_041658955.1 Candidatus Shapirobacteria bacterium | reverse complement strand
GATATTAAACGATGTCTTAACTCATGTAAATTTGCTAAAGAAATAATTTTAGTAGCTGCCAATTCCACCGATAATACAGTCAATATTGCCAAATCTCTTGTCCCCAATATCAAGCTTACTCATACTACCGACGGCTACAACCGCAATTTTAGTAAATGGCGCAATCTAGGCTGGCAAATGGCCACTCAAAAATGGATTCTTTATGTCGATACCGATGAAGCTATAACTCCCGAACTTCAAAAAGAGATTATTAAAACCATATCCTTTAAAAAAACCACTTATTCTTATTATGTAATTCCTCGCCAAAATCACTTTATGGGTCACCGAGTTAGTCATGGCGGTACGTACCCTGATTATGTCAAACGACTTTTTCGCTCTTCAGATTTTAGTGGTTTTAAAGGGATTCTCCATGAAGAACCAATCATCAAAGGTGAGCTGGGTTACCTCAAATCAGCCTTTCTTCACTATACCCATCAAGACCTAACATCCATGCTTAAAAAAAGTATCGTCTGGACCGATATGGAAGCCCAAGCCTTATTCCAAGACAATCATCCTCCAGTAGTTTGGTGGCGCTTTCCCCGGATGATGCTTACCAAATTTTGGGAAAGACTTATTGTCCAAAACATGTGGCGTGATGGTATAGTAGGATGGATATCTGTGATATTCGAAGTATTTGACACTTATATGATTTACGCTAGATTATTCGAACTACAAAGGAATAAACATGCCTAAGGCTGCATTATATGACCCCTATCTAGATACTTTAGGAGGAGGGGAGCGTTATTGCCTAAGCGTTGTCGAATCACTTTTAAATCATGGATATGATGTCGATATTTTCTGGTCAGGTGACCCAAATATACTTACCAAAGCCAAAGATCGCTTTGAACTAGATATTTCCAAAGCCAACATTGTTCCCGATATTTTTAATGAACACCCTCATCGAATTGAATGTATCGATGATCGAGAAGGTATCGTCAAGATTGTCAGTCGACCCAACAAACATGATGTTTTAAAAAAAGCCAAATCATTTCTTCACAAATACAATACTACTAAAAAATACGATCTATTCTTTTACCTTAGCGACTGGAGTATTCCTTTTTTGTTTTCTAAAAAAAATCTACTCCATGTCCAAGTTCCTTTTATAAAATCAGTTTCTACTAAAGAAAAATTAGTTAATCAGCTCAAATTGATTTTTATTAAAAGTGTAATTTGTAATTCTAACTTTACCCAAAAATACGCTCTTAGTAAGTTTGGCAATAAGTGCGAAGTTCTCTATCCACCTGTAGATGTCAAACAATTCGATCCTAGTACCCCAAAACAAAATATAATTCTATCTGTAGGCCGTTTTGATAATTTACTAAATTCCAAAAAACAAGATATTTTGATTGAAGGATTTAAAAAAATCAGTCACCAAAATAAAGGAACCGATTGGAAGTTAGTCCTAGCCGGTGGTAGTCTCCAATCTCCTGACGAAAATAGCTACCTACTTCACCTCCAATCCCTTTCTGCAGGATTACCAGTCGAGTTTGTAGTAAATCCTGATTTTGCCAAAATTCGTAGTCTTTATGAGTCCGCCAAAATTTATTGGCATGCTGCCGGCTACAACGTTGATCAAGAACTACATCCCGAAAACACCGAACATTTTGGAATTGCTCCAGTTGAAGCCATGTCCGCCGGTGCTGTCCCAATTGTAATAAACAAAGGTGGGTTAAATGAAATCGTTACCGATAGTCTTTCTGGCTTTTTATGGAACACTATCGAAGATCTAGTTGCCAAGACTCAACTTTTAATTGGCTCACCCGAAACACTATCTCAGATTTCTCAAAAATCTATTGAGGTATCCACCAAATTTTCAAAAGAAGCCTTTGATACAAATTTTAGTCAAATATTAAATTTATGAAAAAAATATCCGTAATCGTCACCAACTGGAACACCGTTAATCTTCTTCAAAAATATTTTATTCATGTTCTGGAGAACTCTCCAGAAGCCGATGAAATAATTTTCGCCGATGACGCCTCACCAGATGAAAGTGTTGCTTATATCCGCTCACTCCAAAAAAAATACCCAAAAATTAAGATTATTACACATAAAAATAACGTTGGTTTCGGTAAAAATAGCAATAGCGCTGTTAAAGCAGCTAAAGGTGAATATGTCGTCTTACTAAACAGTGATATTCTCCCCCACAAAGGTTATATTACTTCCGCTTACAAACATATGGCAGACCCCAAAGTCTTTGGTGTTGGCTTTTGTGAACTAGGCAATGAAAACTGGTCTCGTATTTTTTGGAAAGATGGTTACCTTCAATATGACCGTGGTCAGCCCGTTAACAAGCTTCATATAAGTGGTTGGGTCTCTGGCGGTGGTGCTATTATCGACAAAGCCAAATTCTTAAAGCTTGGTGGATTTGACAATGTTTATGCACCTTTCTACTCAGAAGATGTCGACCTCGGCTATCGGGCTTGGAAGTCCGGATACACTTTGCTCTGGGATCCATCTAGTATCATCGAACATAAGCACGAGTCAACCATGTCCAAATTTCCCAAGCGACATCTTGACTATGTCAAAGAACGCAATCGACTTCTTACTGTTTGGCGCAATATTACCGATCCAAAATTACTTTTAGACAATAAAATTACTCAGTTTTTTAGAGTTGCTTTTGGGCCAAACTATATCAAAATAATTTTGGCTGCTCGACGTCAAATAAAATCCAATCCACCTCCGATTGTTTTTCCCGTCAGAACAGATCAGGAAATTTTTGACATGTTCAAATGACATCCACTAGGCTTCATAATTTCTTATTTTTGTTAATCCTAGTAATCACTATCTTTTGCTTTACATTTAAGCTTCTCCAAATTCCACCCGGATTGGAAACTGATGAAGGCTCAATTTCTTATAACTCCATCCTCATTTCTCAAAATCTAAGAGATCAAAATAAACGACTACTTCCGTTTTTTATACTTTCTAGTGATCACATTGATTGGAAACAACCAGTACTAATTTATTCTTCAGCCATATTATTTAAAATTTTTGGTGCCAGTCTGACTGCCTTTAAATTAGTCAACGTTCTTTATTCTCTTGGAGCTTCGATTCTTATTTATTTTATTGCCAGGCTCTTAATTAAAGAAAAATTCTACGCTCTAATTGCTATGGTGTTTTACGCCATCTCTCCGATAATTATTTCCACAACTCGTATTGGTAATGAAAGTATCCTCCCCGCGGTTTTTGGTTCACTTTGGTTGCTTCTGGTAACAATTTATTACAAGAAAAACCAAAATATATATTTATTTCTCTGTGCCCTAGCCCTTGGTATTGGTTTTTATAGTTTTAAAGGTATGCGCATTATTATTCCAGTCTGGTCAATGTTAACCATTTTCCTGATTGCCATAAAGAATAAACTTTCCGTGACATCAATTAAACCCATTATTATCTTTGGATTAACCATGGCTCCTTTTGCCTTAATTATTCCATTTTTGGAATCAAAATATCCCGGAGCCATCTTCGACCGTAGTTCTATACCCATCGAAGGCTACCGCTACTATCTCCATTATTGGCTAGCCAATATCAACCTATACGCCCTATTTTCCGAGCCAGATATCGGCAAGATATATGAAATGAAATACTTTGGGGCTATGTTGGTTAGTACCATGCCCTTACTCATTCTTGGTCTCTATGCTTTAACTATAAAAACCAAATTACACCGATTTATTCTAGCTGTCTTTTTTCTAACCCCCATGCTCTTTGGAATAGCCAAATCAACCGAGTACAGTCATCGTCTTGTGTCCCTAGTTCCCCTCTATGCTCTTATTAGTACCTTTGGGGTTCGTCATATCGTAGTCTCCAAACATTTCAAATATAAACGACTCTCTCTTATCCTATTGACCTTGTTTATTACCTTTAACTCACTAGATTTTTTCAATTATTACTTTTTTGTCTATCCAAAACAATTAAGCACACAAAAGGCATTCTCCAACAATTATTTCCCTTTGTTTTTAGAATTATCCAAAGAATCAAAAGCCAAAAATTTAGAACCTTATATCCAATCTGATCTTTATTTTGGTCACAATGATGCCAACTTATTTTACGAACAAGCTTATTTTAAAAAACCGCTAAATATATGGAAACTTGGTGATCCGATGCCAACCAATTCAATTCTCTTAACCCAAGTTAGTCATCTCGACGATGCCGTTACTCTCAAAAACATTTCTTCCTCCCCTGATTCATATCTATTAGTCTCTCCCTAATGTGGTTTCTAGTCTTAGTTTGGACATTCTTTTTTTCGCCATGGATATTTAACCATCTTCACCCTATTCCCAGCGATATCATTTCGGGGATGTATTATCCTTTTATTGAACAAAAGCTAGGTCCAGTAGCTGGAATACCTGTAAAAAATCCCATACTTACCGATACTGTTTCTCAGTTTTGGATCTGGCGCAATTGGGCTTTTAATTCTCTTGAAAAAGGAGATGTTGCCATTTGGAATCCATATTCTCTTTCCGGTCAGGCTATGTCACCCTGGTTTCACACAATTCTTTTTTCTCCTTTAAACATTTTTTATTTGCTTTTTAACTCAATCAACGCGATGTCGGCTATTGTTGCCTCTCAACTTTTACTTTCTTTATTATTTTCTTACTTGTTTCTTAAAAAAGTTACTGGTTCCGCACTAGCTTCTGTTTTCGGGAGTCTTTCGTTTTCTTTTTCATCATTTTTTATTGGTTGGCTTACCTGGGGGACAGTCTCATCTACCTTGTCTTTTATTCCCCTAACACTTTACTCAATAATAAAAATAAAAGAATCAGATCATTATGGTTTTAAGGTAATTTTATTTATTTCTCACCTTTTCGCATTACTATCCGGCCATCCCCAAACCTATTTATATTATTTACTCATTGTAGGTACTTATATAATTGCTCAAAAGCTAATTAAAAAGACATTTTTTACCCTCTTACTTTCTTTACTATCCGGTTCATTTGTTCTATTACCCAGTATTGATATTCTAAATCATTCTATTCGATCACTTGATCAATTTGTAAAAAGCAATAATTATGGATTTATACATCCTTTTGAAATTATCTCTTCTCTCATAACTCCAGGATTTTTTGGAACTCCATCTACCCATAATTATTGGGGCATTAATTCAAATTTTCAAGAAAAATTAGTTTGGTTCGGAATTATTCCTTTCACTTTTTGTATTAGTTGGTTATTAGATAAAATTAATTCCAAAAAATACACCACTTTCGACAAGTGGTTAATATTCCTTTTCATATTTGGAATACTCCTATCTACAAAATACCCCATTGGTTTTCTAATCTACAAATTAAATATACCTTTACTCTCAACGTCACCAGCAGGTAGGGGATTTGTTATTACCATTTTAGCCTCGGTAATAATGGCCACCAAACATTTCTCCTCAGGTAAAAAAATAAACTTTATGGTTCCTTTCACAATTATTGGTTCGCTCTATCTAACTATTTTTATATTTAAATACTTTGGGTCAGTAGAATATTCTCATCTACGTATTTCTATTCGTAATCTAACCTTATCCTCAGGATTATTATTTATTCTCTTTTTATGTAGCTTTCTTAAAGGCAAAATATTTTACATTATTGCAATTTGTCTTACCCTTTTTGATCTCTTATATTTTTCTGTAAAATACACTCCGTTTACCCCCAGTTCATATTACTTTCCCAAAAATGATTTACTAGAAAGTATTCGCCCTACGAATGACTACTATCGAGTTGAGAGGGAAAAGTCTGAATTACTTCCTCCCAATATGTGGCAAGCCTATACTCTCAGCTCTTCCCAAGGTTACGATCCCACCCTCAGCCTTTCATATCTAAAATATCTTCAATCAGAAAAACTTGTTATCGACCCCACTCGTTTTATAGAATGGAAATCTTCAGAAATTCCTACGATCAGAGAATTGGGCGTTAAATATGCCTTAGTTCTCAAAAAAGACAAAGATAATCACATTAGTCCTAGTGGTTTACCTCCAAAAACTCTTATAGATCAAGGCTGGAAACTTTATAAAGAGACTGGATCTG
Source organism: Candidatus Shapirobacteria bacterium (assembly GCA_041658955.1). GTDB lineage: Bacteria > Patescibacteriota > Microgenomatia > UBA12405 > UBA12405 > UBA2283. The sequence continues at coordinate 78,200 of JBAZZE010000002.1, read as the reverse complement.
TCGCCGTCATGACAAATCCCAATTACAAACCTATGTATGAATTAACTAAACCAGGTAGCCTAAAATTGATCAAAAAAACTGACAACTCCTGGGAATTTAAAATATCGACAACTGAAAAAAACAATTTAATAATATTTGAAAATAATGATAATTTTAATTGGTTGGCCAGTATTAATTACCAAGATATTCCTATAAGTGATTACCTGGGTACCTTCAAATCTATCGAGCTCCCCAAAGGGGAATATTCTCTTCATCTCCGCTACATCAACCGTCCATTTCTCTATGGAACCTATATTTCTTTTCTGTCACTAATAACCTTTATAATATATCTATACATAATTAAAAGAAAACATGAAACCAACACTTAGCATAATTATCCCTACATGGAATACCGCCGATATTACCAAAAAATGCATCGATACCATTCTCAAACACACTCCTGCTGGCTTTGTTCAAATAATAATAGTCGATAATGGCTCGACGGACGACACCCAGCAAAAACTCGGCAAGCTAAAAGAAATCACTTATATTCGCAATGACTCCAATCTTGGTTTTAGTAAAGGCAACAATGTTGGTGCCAAAAAAGCTCTTGCCGACACTTTGTTTTTTCTAAACTCAGATATGGAACTGGTTGATAATACTATTGTTGATATGGTTGAATATTTTCGTATCAATCCCGACATCGGATTACTCGGCCCTAGATTTTTAAATCCTGACTTGTCCCCTCAAGGCTCGGTAATGCCACCTCAAACTGCTCTCAACGCCTTTAAAGAGTATTGGTTGGGTAAAGTCAGCTCCTATACCAAATATACTCCCAACTCATCAGTACCAATCCCAGTCTGGGCAGTCTCTGGTGGTGCAGTCATGATAAGAACTGATGACTACAAAAAAATAGGTGGTTGGGATGAAAAATATTTTTTTTATTATGAAGATCTCGAGCTCTGTCGCCAAATCCGCAAACTAGGCAAACAAGTTGTCTACTATCCACAATGCCAAGTAATCCATCGCCATGGTGCTTCTGGTACTACTGTGGCTACTGCTCAAAATCAATGGCGCCGTCTAATTCCCAGCAGTATTAAGTATCATGGCTATTTCAATCACTATTTGATCAATGGAGTTATCTGGCTAAGTCAAAAACTTCATTTACCCCTGACTAAATAAAACACACTCTGTCCGTAAAAATTTCTGACGATCTTTAAAACTTCAGAGTTTTCTGGAGGTTCTTTTTCTAAATCCCGCAATCCACCAATATTCTTTTCTTGTGATAATAGATATAAAGTTTTTTTATCAAGATGATTAATATCAAATTTATCTCCAAAATCCATAAAACACACTTTATCAACACAATAATTACCCTTATCAACTAAACTCGTTATCTCCTTTGGATCAATTTTATTCCAAAATAAATATCTGATTAGTGCTGGCTCATAGGTATTATCAATCAATACGTGATCATAATGTTCTTTATTCTCAAGCACATAAGTCATCGCCGATTTATAACCGGTATGCCACCACCTCCAAGACTCATCACGATAAAAATTCCAATAATAATATTGGAAAAATACAAATTCAAAGATCAATACCAATCCCACAATTACACTCCATCGTCTTTTCACAGTTGCCAATCCGTTGGCAGCCAGATAACAAAGAGGGAATACTAATAAAAACAATCGGGAACCATGATTATAACCATCATAAGTCAGGCTAGAAGGTATGGGAGCAATCAATAGCCACATCACCATATATTTATTGGCACTTAATAATCCAATGATTATTAGTGGCAACATCACCCAATACAAATATCCTACTTGATGGAGTGAATGTCTAAAAGTTACATCTCCAGTTCTAAACAAAAAGTCTCCTGAAAATGCATTTGTATAGTTAAACAAGACTCGTCTTATCGATACCGTGTACTTATTAAAAAATACTTTTGACATCAGTGACGAGTTATCAGCATTTCGATAATCATTTATCATTGCCACTACTTCTTTATTATTGGTAATTGATACTTTTGAAAACCTCTCTGCGGCATGACCAAAGACTATTTGGTATATAAGTGGTAGACAAATAATCGCCCCGGAAACTATCAAAACAAAAGCTTGTTTTAAGTTAGCTCTAAACAGAATTAGCATCACTATACAAAATAATGGAACATAAATATTAGCCGTATTGTAGGTATAAATAGAGATAGAAAATACCAGAGCTGACCATACAACATAAATATTTTTCTTTTCAATAATTCCCTTATGTAAATAACCCATACCCCATACCAACATTGCCGATAGTAGTGTCAGTTCAAAAGCCGATCGGCTATATTGGATATGCCACGGAGAAATGGCTAAAAACAATACTGACCATAAAGCTACTTTTTTGGACGCTTTTAATCTTAGTAACAGCCAATAAAACCCGACTATAGACACCACTCCAAAAAAGACCGACGGCATCCGCACTCCCCATTCATTCAATCCCAATAGTTTAATAAACGGCACCATTGTATACATCAATCCTGGCGCTCTCCATTCTGAAAAACTTTCCATATATGGTGGCAGCCAATTTCCTCGATAATCTTTAGCGTGTAATAATATCGAATAACTTTGATATCCAGCATCAACTTCGTCGCCAAATAATTCAAGATAATCCAACCGATACATCCGCAACCCAATCGCCAAAAATAAGATTAAAATTAGCCAAATATTCTTTTTGATAATAGCTACCATATTGTCATCACTCCAAAAGCTATTGGTAACAAAACCACAATAGGCTGACCAACAACCTTGTTCAAAGTATTCACCATTCTACCCACTACAGCGCCAGCAGTATTCGAATTGTAGTATTGAATAAAATTCAATTCACCATTTTTTGTTCCCACCATTAATTTCCCATCGATTACCTTGGTCAATTCAACTAACACCGACAAGTTTTCTCCTTTTCTTACGGTTCCTTTTGGAAAATCGAGTCTAGCATGTGAAGTATCACCAAAATTAAATCCCGAAAAGTCCTGTTGATAAACTATCTCACCGCTATTTCTCAATATTTTTATTTTCAACTCATCCCGACTTTCTAAATTTGGGTTTTTGAACAATACATCAATCCGCTCCAAACCAGGATAAATAGATACAAAATTGGCTTCAAATTTTTGCTTTTCCGATAAATTAGGGAATAAAGTGGAATATAGCCTAAAGTTTTCAACCGTAACTTTTGAGGGTATCACTGACACCACCAAAAATAACCCAGCCAAAAACAACATTATTCCCAATAGAACAACAAATATTCGAAGAGGTCTATTTGTTCTTTTCACTTAATACTTTCCAAAACCAATAACCACCAACAGCCGCTGCCAAAGTATGTAGTAAATTCGACAGCAACATCACATCCATGCCTTTAGCAACCAATACATCACGAATTAAAGGCAAGTTTAACAGTCCATTGTTTAAAGGACTCAATAGTCCCCAGTATAAAAACTTATCATCAAAAAGCAACACCACTCCAACCATAACTCCCAATAAAAGCCATAAACTCAAAAAATCTTTTTTATGTGATGCAAGATATATCGATAAGAAAGGTACTATCCAAATAAACCACTGGGGATGAAAATGGATAAAACCTAAAATGATTAAATTAACTGCGACCAATAATTTAGCAGTATTCACAAATGATTTACCTATTTTTTTACTTATAGCCACCAACAAAAGTATTCCCAATAGTAGTGGCACAATCAGTACTCTATCACCCAGTCCAATATCAATTCCAGCTTCAAACATCCGTGTCGCCAAACCAGAATACAAAACATCAGTCCTAAAGTATTCATATCTCAAAAATGGTGCCATTGTCAGATAATAGATACCTATACTGACCATAACTAGTCCAAGTCGTTTCCAAATGGGGAACTTTACATAAGTAAATGCCAAATATATTGCCCATATTAACGGGTATGTTTTTATTCCACTAGCTATTCCGAATATTGCAAACGCTACCCAAGGATATGAACTCATCAAGTACCAACCCACCATAAACGGAGCAATCGCCAACATGTCGTTTTGTCCCATGACAATAGCACTATAAAAAATAATTGGATTAAACAACCATATAGCAGCCGCCCACCTCGATTTGTAATTATTAAATCCCTGTTGCAAACAGATTTTGAATATTAACCAACCGGTTAGCAGCACCAATCCTAAGATAGGCAGTTTTGTTGCCAAATTATATATAAATATATTAGGGTCATCAAAAGCCTCGTTTGCCCCTCGTCTTAACCAATTTTCAATTCCCTTTCCACCAACCAGTCTAACTAGCGGGTATTCTGCTTTCACCACCCAATAATGCATTGGTGGATAGTGGAACTTCGGAGCAGCATCATAATTTGTATTGAGGTAGCTATAGATATCCCAAACTTTTCCGTTACCTAGAGTTGCGTAGTACAGTACCAGTTTATTATCAGGATGATAAGTGAAAGGTGCTACCAGTAAATATAATGTCGCCGCCAATAACAATATTTTTCTCATCTTATTCGATGGTTATTATTCTAGCAGTGTCATATAAAGCGTTCGGCACTACCATACGTAGTTTAGCACCTGGAATGGCCTCAATCTCTTCTTTACTCATCGTGTCATCAGTCCAAATAATCGTTTTCTTCAGATTCCTATCCTTGGGCCAATCAATTGGTCTAAAAACAAATTTCTCAAAGTTAAAGTTTAAATTTCCCTCCACCCCCGGCTTGGGTCGAATATCTGCATATTTATGGACAATATTTGGATCAATTTTTTGATAAAAAAGTACAAATATAAAGCTCTGGGCATGAGGAGAATCAATTATTACTTGATCATAATCTTTTGATAATTCTTTTAGAGTCATCATTCCTTCTCTAAAACCTCCCGGTTGATATTCACCATGGTTTTCATAGGCACTATAAAGCAATTCGTTATTAATAGTGTAAACCACACTTATTATTAAAATAACAGCGATTAAGACATACCACAGCTTGTTTTTAATCATCCTTAATATCTCCACCGCTCCCAGGGCCACTATTATTTCAATCGCCGGAAATATATTTAAAGAACGTAATGGGTGATACCAAGTCCAAGTAACCGCCGCCGGAGCAATTCCAGAAATCATCCAATAAATAAGATAGCGGTGTTCAAAAGATTTTCTTAGGTTTTTAAAGACCACTACCAACCCAAATAAAAACACTACTCCTTCAATCCATCCCAACATCCCCATTCCCGGTATAAATTGTGGTGACATTTTTACCCAAGCGTATATTCTCGAATTCAAATTAATCGGAGAGAAGTAAGACATCACATGACCACTTATGATTCCTCCAAAGTAATACAAAGCATTTGAGTTAAACGACAAAAAGGGGTTTATACCTTGTACAAATTCTTTTGGTGCGTATGGATAAAATCTTTTGAATACGTTTTCTTGATTAAATCGAGTCAACACCAAACTACTATTGGCCATAAATACTGGAATGACTATAATAATAAATAGTGCCAGTATCCACCACATTTTAGTTACTCCATTCCAAACTGAGGTAACCATTTCCTTGACACTATCCATCCAAAACCATTTTAAAGGGTCTATTCCCCAAAGTACTATCAACATTGGCACACTCAATCGAGCCGAATGATAGCTATAGGCAGACAGACCAAAGAACAATAAACTCCAAAGTATCTTTTTATTTTTTATTAAAAAATAAGCACCCATTAAAAAGAATGCTGATGAGAGATGTGTCTCAAAAGCGTTTCTGGAAAAATGCAGTCTCCACGGTTCAAAAGACAGCCATAAAAATACTAAGCTACAAACTAGTTTGTCCTTTATAAAAACTGACAAAAATTTATATAAAAACCACAATGACACAATCCCTGCCACAGCCGACACCATTCGTACTGACGATTCATTTAGACCAAACACTTTAATAAAAGGAATAGTCAAATACCCATATAAAGCCGGTTTAAAATCATTAAAGGAGCGTAAAGATATTGGTAAAAAATTTCCATATTCATCTTTTCCGGTAAGTAAAAGTGAATAAGCATTGTAACCAAGAGCTGCTTCATCAAATCCTAGTGAGGGAGGGGACTTATCAAGTCCAGTAAACCGTAAGATTATTCCCAACACCATCGTTACCACCACGATTATAATAGCTATCTTTGATTTCATTTTTTGACCACTAAACCAATATCGTTACCATACTTGTACGCCACAGTATCTCGAATATTTTCTTTTGAAATTAAAGTCAGTCCCAATGATGGGAGTTGGGTTTCCCAATCAGTATTAAAATCATTTTTAAATCTTGGGCCAACAAATTCACCTGTAAACCCAGCATATAGACCATTATCAATATTACCCTTAGAAAGATCAAAACTATTGAATACGAACCTTTCAGACTTACATTGTTCTCCAAGATAAAACCAACAGTAATTATCACTGTTACCGATCAGGGTTGAAATATAAATTTTTGGATAATTTTCAACACCAAGAGTTCTGATTCCGGCATACCAAGATTTATAGACTAACGGACGATTGTCTAGCCAAAAGTCAGCTCGGTGAGTAATGTCATAACCATTAACATAGACTGCATACAGCACCACCATAGTCACCAATCCACCGATATATTTATTATTAGTCAATATTTTTTCAGCACCAGTCGCCATAATTAAAGACAGTGGAATTAACATCAAAATAAATCGTTGGTATACCACCGTATTTGAAAATAAATAATCAGTAAAAGCAATTAGTATCAAAATTACCAGCATGTTCATAGCGTTTTTATTTATCTTTGAAGTGACCCAAAAATAAATTCCGATTACTAATATAAAAACTTCCGGCCAATAAAACAAAACCACTGACTTTTGCTCCATCGGATGTACTTCCTGAAAATAAAGAGTTTCCAAATCAAGAAAAGGTAAAGCTTCAGCCAAAACCTCACGATAAGTAATAAAAATTTTGTTATAACCTATTCGTCGCCACCACAAAGGTAATTCCATTTTTATTCGCAAGCTATCCTCCGACATAAATCTCATATTTACTTCATTTTTGGCATCAGCCATAGTTATCTTCGATAATATTGCCGGATTTTGTTTAAGGAATTTCACATTATAAAATCCAATTCCTAGTAATATAAGTACCACCACCCACCATTTGGTTTTTAAATATGACAGTATCAAAAGCACTACAGCTATTTTTACTATCATTAACGGATATGACCAACATAACACCCACATTGTGGGGGATATTAAAAGCAAGCCAACTGCTAATATCGAACTTTTTATCGATAATATATTTTTGAGTTTACTAAACCACAACCACAAAACTATTCCCGTTAATAAAATTGTCAATATCCGCAAAGCTAATAGCCCAGCTTCACCGCCGATTCCCACTTTCATCAGAATCCAAATTTGTTCCTCAGTTGGTGGATAATTAAACAAACTAATCATATTGTGGATAGTATAAAATAAACTATTATCACATGAACCGGCGTTTATTATCCATCGTTATTTTTATCACTATTGCCTTTCTGGCAGTCTTTCCTCGGATAAGTCGGATTACCACGCTACCCCCATCACTTTTTTCTGATGAAGTTGATGCCGGCTACCAAGCCAAAACCTTTAACCAAAACCATGCCGACTATTTTGGCAACAAATTTCCCGTCCATTTTCAATCATTTTCCGATTGGCGAACTTCACTCTATATATATTCTGTTGCAGCTGTCCAAAATTTTACTTCATCTCCCGAACTGAGTGTCAGACTACCATCAGCAATTTTCGGTATTTTGTCTGTTGCGGTATTTTATTTGCTAACCAATTCTGTATTTGCTGCATTTCTTTTAGCCATTTCCCCATGGGCCATTCACTACAGTCGCACCGGATTTGAAGTTTCCGGCATGATTTTTTGTCTACTAACCGGTATTTACTTTTGGCAAAAACACCACCAAAAACACCAAACTATCTATCTAGTAGCCTCCGTAATTTCTTTATCGCTTTCTGCGTACTTTTACAGCACTGCCAAGTTATTTATAGTCTTCCTAGTTCCTCTTTGTTATCTAATCTGGAAACCAAAACCCAAAGCTTTAATTATTTCGTTTTTTATTGGATTACTTGTCCTAACTCCACTAGCAGTCGACACCCTTAAAGGTCGAGCTGGTTATCGCTTTTCTTATATTAGTATCTTTACCGAACCTCATCGGGAACAAATCACTGATACCTTAAGGTACCAAGATATTCTTTTAGAACATCCTGACGAAGTGGGTGTTCCCACCCCACCTCTATCCTATCTTTTTCATAACAAGTATCAGCTCATCGTAGAACGTTTTGTCAAAAACTATTTATATTCTTTCTCTCCAGAATTTTTATTTCTCGAAGGTGATAAAAACCTCCGTCAAGGTTTTGGTCAGCATGGTATGTTTTACATCATTGATTTTTTCATGATACTTTACGGACTTTATTTATATCTCAAAAAGCCAACCAAACTAGGCCTTTTATTTTTTTGGGTACTTATTTTAGGTCCGATTCCATTTGCCCTGACTCGCGATTCACTTGGTCCACATGCCACCAGACTAATAATTATTCTTCCTTCATTAATTTATTTTTCCTCGCTAGCACTTTCAAAAATTCCTCTAATAACCCCATTTTATCTGTTACTTCTCATAAATTTTGGGCATTATTATCAAAATCACTACCCTCAGCTATCTGCCCGAACTTGGCACACTAACCTTAAAGAAGCCGTACTAGCTACCACCAAATATCCTGACCATCAGATTTATTTTTCAGACACAGCCGAACCGTTTCTTCCGTTTTTTCTTTATTATTATCCATTTCTTCCCCACGAACCTCTAACTGCTCATTTGACCGAACTAAATACAAATTATTTTTCAGGCAAATGTCTTGACAATCGTTATTGCTTTGGCCAAATAAACTTAAATGCATTTCCTTCTACTACCACTCCAACTCTTTTTGTCATCCCTACAACACAATCAGTTACTATTCCAAATAGGTTTACACTTAAAGAGATTCTTCCTAAAAAATTCCAAGAAGGTGAAGCTTTTCAGATCTTTTCTAATTTATGATCAAAAAATTTAAACTAATCATCATTATTCCTCTTCTTTTTGCTCTACTTGCCTCACATCGTTTATGGCGCCCTGGCTACTTTAGTATGCAAGATGATATGCATGTTTTCCGACTGGCTCAATTTCACCAGTGTGTTCTTGACCGTCAAATTCCCTGTCGTTTGATTCCCGACGGAGGTTTCGGATACACCTACCCACTTTTTAACTTTTATTCCCCTCTACCTTACGCATTTGCTGAGAGTTTTCATCTCGCCGGATTATCCCTGATTGATAGCCTGAAGATTTCATTCATTATTCCCTTTTTTATCGGCTCACTTGGCATGTATTTACTTTCTTCCTCATTCTTTGGCCCAGTTGGCGGACTTGTCAGTAGTGTTCTTTATACTTTTGCTCCATATCATTCCTTAGATAGCTTTGTCAGAGGTGCTCTAGCCGAACACTGGGCCATCAACCTCTTACCACTTATCATGTATTCCTTATATAAAAAACGAACCAATCTTTTTATTATTTCTCTCACCGCCCTTCTCTTAAGTCACAACCTCACTCTAGTCTATTTTCTTCCAGTACTTTTAATATTTTCTATTATTCATAAAAATACTCGTTACCTTATTCAAAACTCGATTTATTCAATCTTGTTATCTGCTTTTTTCATTATTCCGGCTTTTTTTGAAAAAAATCTTACTACTGTCAGTAGCATGACTCAAGGCTACTTCAACTACATTATTCACTTTGCCACTATCAACCAATTATTTATTTCTCGTTTTTGGGGTTACGGCGCCTCGCTTTGGGGACCTGTTGATGATCTTTCTCTTCAGATAGGTATTGTTCATTGGGTACTTCCCCTTATTGCCCTTTTAATTGCCATCCGTTCATCTTTCAAAAAAACTATATTTACTTTTTTTGGCATCGGACTTTTTGCGACTTTTTTAACTCATAACCGATCTACTTTTATCTGGCAGATTCTTTCTTTTATGCCTTACTATCAATTTCCTTGGCGCTTTTTGGGACTTGTCGTATTTTGTTTTTCTTTTATTTCTGGAATCGTTACCAAAAACAAATTTTTATTATTAATAATCATTTTCCTAACCATTGGGTTAAATATTAATTACTTCAAAGAAGATATTTGGTACCCCACCCTTACCGATGGTCAAAAACTAACTACCCAGGAAATTTATCGCCAAAGTGGAGCCGGTTTAAAAGATTATTGGCCTCGTTCCACCACTTCATTCCCAGAAATAATGGCTCCCACCCAGGCAAACACTATCACTGGCCAAATAACCAACATTTTATTTACCAAAAACAGCCATCAAATCAGTGGTGAGCTTACTGTTGATACTCCTAGTGCCAACATCATCCTTCCAGTGACTTATTTTCCAAACTGGGAATTGTCTGTTAATAATCAAAAAACAAATTACCAAATTGACCCAAAATACGGTCAAATTAGCTTTGAATTACCAGCAGGTCACTACCAATATTTATTACAATTCAAAAACACTCCTATCCGCTCCTTTGCCAACATTCTCAGCCTAATTGGAGTGTTTTTATATATAATCAAACTATATCGTGAAGCTAAATCATAAAACATTTTTCTGGATAATTCTATTTCTAGCAACCTTTTTCCGTTTATGGAAAATAGATTCTCTTCCCACGGGATTAAATTGGGACGAAATCTCCCATGGCTACAACGCTTATTCTATTTTAGAAACAGGCCGTGATCAGTGGGGGACTGCTTTCCCTATTTTTAACTTCCGAGCATACGGTGACTATCCGACTACTTTCAACCTTTATCTCACCATCCCTTTTATCAAACTTTTGGGCCTCAATGCCTTAAGTATTCGTCTACCAACTGTCATTTTTTCATTAATTTTTGTAGTTTATACATACCTTTTCGCCAAACTTTTATTTAAAAAGGAACACCTTGCCCTAATCGCTATGACATTAGCGGCTTTTTTACCTTGGGCATTTTTTCCTTCTCGCGGGGTGTTTCAATCCACCTTTTCCCAAACTCTTTTGTTAATGGGTGTTTATCACTTTATTCTCGATAAAAACCGTTCCCTTAACCTTCTATACTCTAGTGTTTTTCTGGGACTATCCATGTATGCCTATCACAATACTCGGATTATCGTTCCCTTACTTCTTCCGGTTTTATATTATTTTCATCCCTTTAAAATCACCAAAAAAATAGCCCCCGCTCTGATAGTTTTATCAATATTAGTAATTCCCAACTTGATCAATCTTTTCTCGCCAACATCATTTGCTCGCAATCGTTGGGTGGGCATTATAAATCCCAATGCTGTGAATCTTATTAACCTCAAGCGAAATTCATTTACTGGTCCACAATTCATCAATCGACTAATAAACAATCGCCCTGTCTACTTTTTTCAAACTTTGTCTATAAATTATTTAAACCAATTTAACCCCTTTCCCTTGTTTATAAATGGCACTCAAAATCAGCAACTTTCTGTACCCCAAACTGGGATTATCTTTTTAATCCTGATGCCATTTTTGTATATCGGTCTTTTATTTTCATTAAATGATGGTCGGTATTTTTATCTAATTCCTATCCTTCTCGTTACTTTATTACCAGCAGCTCTAACCGTTGGTGATTTTCCTGTTCTTCGTTCCAGTACCGGTCTAATTTTTTATATTCTTTTTATAACTATCGGTATCTCAAAAATAAAAATTGATTATCGGCTGATCATAGTTACCATCTTTATATTTTTCCTTTTTTATTGGTCAAAATATCTTAGTTACAATCAAAAATATTCTTCTGCCTGGCAATTTGGCTACCAACAAGCAATCGATATTGCAAAGGAAAATTATTCTATATATGATCGAATTATTGTTACCAAAAAGTATGGTGAACCACATGAGTTTTTTCTATTTTATTGGCCAATCAGTCCATCCACTTATCAAAACGATCCCAAGTTATCCACCAACTTTCATTCTGATTGGTATTGGGTTGACGCTTTTGACAAATTTGAATTTAAAAATGATTGGGAAATCAAAGACATGAAATTTCCCAAAAACACTCTTCTAATATCCAGTCCCCAAAATTACCCAACAGAAAGTTCAAAAGTAATTAAAACCATTAACTTTCTCGATGGCTCACCCGCGTTTGATATCATCAGCTATGAATAGATTTGCCATTATTCTCATCACTGTTTTAGCTCTAGGAGTAAGGCTCTTCAATTCAAGCTATCCTCCACTACTTTGGGATGAAGCCTCACTCGGTTACAATGCCTATTCCATTTTGGAAACAGGTAAAGATGAATATGGCGCTACTCTACCATTAGTTTTCAAATCCTTTGGAGACTACAAACCTGGTTTATACGTCTACCTTACCATTCCTTTTGTCGCTATTTTTGGTCTAAATCCACTTTCAGTTAGACTCCCTTCGATTATTCTCGGCTCTCTTCTACCACTTCTTATTTATCTTTTAATTCTAAAACTTAGTCCAAAATCTAAGCAACTAGCTTTAATTACTGCTCTTCTCATTTCATTTAACCCGTGGAATATTCACTTTAGCCGTGGTGCCTGGGAAACCAATGTCCTTTTATTCGAATTAGCGCTGGCTACCTTACTTTTTGTAAATCAAAAACTAATCTGGTCTTCGCTCATTTTCGGTTTAACGTTTTATACCTACCAAGGTGGCAAAATAATGACCCCGCTTTTATTATCAATACTTTTTTTTACCCATCTTTCTGTATTCAAATCATTCAAAAACATTCTTCGTCTTGCCCTTCCCCTTATTTTGCTTTCACTCCCAATTATTTACGGACTAGTTACCCAAAATGATGCCAACCGGCTGAGTGTCTACGCCCTTTGGAATTATCATCGACCTACCAATGACACCCGGCAAATTATAGGTGAGAGTAATCAACTAAACTACAACATTTTCCATAACGAAGCCATCTTTTTTGTTCAAAATTTCCTTACTCGTTACTTTAATCATTTTTCTCCAAAGTTTTTAATATTTGAAGGTGACTGGCAAATTCAACGACACTCAGCTCCATATATTGGAGTTATTCTCTATCCTTCAATTATATTTGTTATCTTGGGAATTTTTTCTACTCTTGTCTCTTCCCTCAAAAAGCCAGATTTTATTTTTCTACTCTGGCTAATTATTGGGCCACTTCCCGGGGCACTTACAAAAGATAGCATTCAACCCGTTAGAACCTTGTCACTTTCTATTCCTCTAATGTATTTTGCTGCCAAAGGAATTATTTTTACTTTCAACAAAATTAAAAGCATTCTTATACCCATCACCATTTTTTCTGCTTACCTAGTCTCTTTTATTTACTATCAAGACCTTTATTACCATCACATGACCAAAGTTTCTCCGGCTCATTTACTCTACGGTTATCAAGAAGCTGCCAAATATGTCATCGATCATGGTAAAGACAAACAAGTCACTTTTACCGATTTCTACGGTCAACCATATATCTATTATCTTTTTTACTCAAAATATCCACCCAGGGATTATCAAGCACAAGCATCTCTTACAGTTGATGGCAAAGATACTGGAAAAATTTCAAAAATTGACAATATTAAGTTTGAAGTACCCAGTTTTAGCTTTCAAAAGACTCAACCAAAACAAGTCTTAATCCTTTCCTATGATGATGCCATCAGACAGGGGATTGACCTAAAAACCCTAACTCCACTCAGCCCTATCAATAATACTTCTACTTTTTACGCTTATGAAACTAACTAAAATATTTTTAATATTGGTATTACTATTAGCGCTTGTATTGAGAATCTACCGCATAGATACTCTTCCCGCTCTAAACCCTGATGAAGCTGCCCTTGGTTACAATGCTTATTCCTTATTACAGACTGGCAAGGATGAACATGGCATCAGTTGGCCTCTACACTTTCGTTCCTTTGGGGACTATAAACCAGGTGGTTATGTTTATCTGGCTATGCCATTTATAAAAGCCATCGGACTAACTCCATTGGCAGTTCGTCTTCCCAATGTAATCCTATCTTTAGCAACTATATACATCTTTTATCAACTCGTACTTTTATTATCTACGTCGCATCCGCTTGCTTTGTCCAGTGCATTTATTTTAAGTGTCTCTCCATGGCATATTCACTTTAGTCGTGGCGCCTGGGAATCATCAGTTGCTCTGTTCTTTATGACTTATGGGATTTATCTGTTTTATAAATACATTTATTCGGCCAAGACAAAATATTTTCTGTTTTCGCTAATATCTTTTGTCGCTTCTCTTTATGTCTATCACTCAGCTAGAATTGTCGCCCCTTTAATTTGCTTATTCCTATTTACCACTAATTTTAAATTCCTAATTTCCCACTTTAAGTCAATTATTTTTCCATTTCTTTTTGCCGCAGTTATTGCTGTCCCAGTCCTAGTTTCTTTTTTGAGTAGTGGTGGAGCTGCACGATTTGGCGGTGTCGGCCTCACCGCTGACTATGGTCCAATTGCTCGTTCTGAAGAACTACTTAATCAACATGGCAATACACTACTTTCCAACCGAATTATGCATAATAAACGGGTCCTCTATACTATCTCTTGGGCTCAAAAATACGTCTCCCATTTTGATTTAAATTTCTTATTTCTAAAAGGTGATGAAGTACCTCGATCCAAGTCTCCAGATATGGGACAGCTACATCTTATCGAGCTACCTCTATTAATTATTGGAATAATCTATTTACTCAAAAATCAAAACACTAAAAAACTAGCCCTTCTCTCTCTGTCCCTACTCTTCATATCTCCGTTGGCTTCTTCGCTAACTTTTCAAGCACCATCAGCCCTCCGAGCCTTACCCATGGTTATTCCTTTATCAATATTCATAGGTGCAGGATTATTTGGAATTATCGATTTGACCAAGTCATATCGACCACACAATTTCTTTATTATTACTGTTCTCTATATATTCTCGATTTTTTATTTTGTCGATGCTTATTTTGTCCATGCTCCTCAACGATACCCATATGCTTGGAACACTGGTTTTTCTTCACTAATGCCCTTTATTGATAGTCAAAAATCAAAATATGATCAGATCTACTTTACTTCAACCTACGACCAACCCTACATTTTGTATTTATTTTTTACTAAATATCCTCCCCAAAAAATACAACCTCAAATTCAACTCACCCCACCTGATAAATACGGTTTTTCTACCGTAGAGAAGATTGATAACCTCAATTTTGGTAAAATCAACTGGGATTCCATCCCGGCCAAAAGTTTAGTTATCGCTGGGGATGAAGAGATCAAGGCAGTACCTATCGCTTCATTAGTTCTTCCCGGAGGTACTATTGGGTTTAGAATCTATGAAAAATAATACTCCACTTTCAGTTGCCATTGCCACTTACAACGAGTCGGCCAATATCGATCGTTGTCTAAAAAGCATAGAAGGTTTAGCCAGTGAAATCATCATTGTTGATGGCCAGTCAGCAGACAACACCGTTACCCTAGCCAAAAAATATCCCTTTGTTAGGATCATATCGACCACCAACAAACCAAACTTTCATATCAACAAGCAAATGGCGATAGATGAATGTAAGCATGATTGGGTGTTATTGCTTGATGCTGATGAAGCAGTCAGTCAAGAGTTATCAAAAGAAATTCAAAAATTACTTTCTCTTAGTTCGGAAAAAATGACCGAACAATCAAACTCAGTATTAAACTCTCATCCTTTATTTTTACGGCATCAACAAATTCTTCAGGCTCGAGATGGCCAATACGGCTCACTTTCGAACGAATACACTGCCTTTTTTGTACCTCGTCTCAATTATTTTCTCGGTAAATTCATCCGCTATGGTGGGGTCTATCCTGATGGTCAAATTCGTCTTTTTAGAAAAAGTTTGAGCCGACAACCAGCTAAAGATGTTCATGAACAAATTCAAACCGATGGGCGGGTAGGTTGGCTTAGTTCCGATCTTTTACATTTTGCCGATCCTACTTTTTCTAGATATCTTCTGAGAAACAACCGTTATACCTCAAACATTGCCACCGAACTTCAGGAAAAGAAAATTCCCCTATCTTTTCTTTCATTTTTGAATTACTTTTTAGTCAAACCAATTTGGTGGTTTTTGCTTACTTACATTCGTCACAAAGGAATACTTGACGGTTTTTCCGGTTTTGTCTTTTCTTGGTATTCTTCACTTCGCTTCCCCTTAGCTTATGTAAAATATTTTGAACTCACCTCTACCAATCAAAAAATAACTATTGGTAAGGACTGGGACTAATATGGGTAATAAATTCAAAATAGCCATCGACGTATCTCCACTTAACGACGGCAATTCCAAAAGGGGAGTTGGTTTTTATACCCGCAACCTGGTTACTGCACTTCAGCACGAAGTTAAGTCAAATCCCCAATATCAAAACTTCGAAATATTTCTGATTGAAGATTCCCAATTGAAAATTGAAGATTATGATTTGGTTCATTATCCCTACTTCGATCCGTTTTATTTGACATTACCACCCAAAACCAAAGTTCCTCAAATAATCACCATTCATGACCTCATCCCGATCCAATTTAAAAAACATTTTCCCTCAGGAATAAGAGGTTTTATGAAGTGGCAAATTCAGCGATTAAAAGCCCGCCAGTCAGATTATATTATTACTGTTTCCCATTATTCTAAAAATATAATATCTGAAAATTTAAGATATCCTGCAGATAAAATTTACGTTACTTACGAAGGAGCAACCCCTGATTTCAAACCAATTACCGATCAAAAAAAATTAGCCCAAATAAAAAAGAAAAACAATTTACCTGATAAATTTGTTTTTTATACAGGTGATATAAATTGGAATAAAAATATTCCTTCCTTAGTCAAAGCCTGTGTAAATCTAAACTATCCTCTGGTTATTGCTGGCAAACAAGCTATCGATATTAACGAATTAAAACTCGAAAAACCAAGTATCAGTCGACCCATGGATTTAATTCGGCATCTATTGAATATCCCTAGCCCTCAATTGAAACATTTATCTATCCTAAAAAAATTATTTAGTAATCCTCTTGTTCACCGGTTGGGTTTCATTGACAGTGGAGATTTACCGTATTTATATAACCTAGCTACAATTTATTGCCAACCATCATATGCGGAGGGTTTTGGACTTTGTCCTCTAGAAGCCATGCAATCAGGAACTCCGGTAGTTTATAGTTCAGAGACAAGCCTTCCCGAAATTATGGGAGAAGTTGGTATTACTTTTGATCCATATAAACAACATCACCTCCAGAATTCTTTGAAGAAACTTTGGGAAAATAAAGCTGAATTAGTTAAACAATCTAAGTTGGGAATATTACGTGCCAAGTTTTTTTCTTGGCAACAAACAGCCAAACAAACTTTAGCGGTCTATGAATTGATAAAAAATCGATGAAAAGTCAATTACATTTTTTGTCAGTAATTGTCCCGGTTTATCGTCAGGAATCTACTATCAAAAAAGACCTGAACACCATCCTCAAGACACTCGAACAAATTCGTTATCCATTCGAACTTATTGCTGTAATTGATGGAAAAAGTGTCGACAACTCTTTTAAGATTGCCAGTACCATTCATCACCCCAACTTAAAAGTAATTGGCTACAATCAAAATCATGGTAAAGGTTATGCCATCCGTTATGGGGCCGCCCACACCCAAGGCGACTATGTGGCTTTTATAGATTCAGGAATGGAAATCGACCCCAACGGTATTTCCATGCTTCTGGAACACATGGAATGGTATGAAGCCGATATTGTGGTGGGAAGCAAATTTCATCCTGCCTCGCAAATATCCTACCCTCTTCATCGTCGCATTATTAGTTTTGGTGCTCACCTAATTTCACTTTTTTTACTCCGGATAAATCTTCATGACACCCAAGCTGGTATCAAAATATTTAAGCAACAAGTTCTCAATAAAATCCTCCCTCGTTTACTTATCAAAACATTTGCCTTTGATCTCGAAGTCTTGGCTGTTTCCAAACATCTTGGTTTCACCAGAATTTATGAAGCTCCCATCAAACTTAACTATGATTTTTCCGGAACCCATCTTGATAGCTCATTTATGAAAGTTGTTTTGTTATGTCTAAAAGATTCTTTAGCGGTATTTTACCGGCTTTATATTATTCATTATTACGATGATAAAAATCGCCGCAAATGGGTTTACGACAAAGATTTGGAAATGAGAATTAACACCGGAGAATATGAATAAGACTCCCTACTTTTCAATCATAATCCCGGTTCGGACTATTACCCCTTACCTTCGGGAAACAATAGCCGCGCTCAAACACCAGACTTTTAAGAACTTTGAACTAATAATAGTTGACGATAAGATGTCTGGCGTTTTCTCTCCAGCAGTCAAGCGAAATCTGGGTGCCAAAAAATCAAAAGGGGATTACTTGGCTTTCATTGACGATGACTCCTATCCTGATAAAAATTGGTTAAAAAATATTTATCGTCAAATTATTAAACACCCAACTTTTGCTGCTTTTTGTGGTCCTTGTCTAACTCCACCATCAGACAACCTATATCAACAAGCTTCTGGATTAGTCTGGTCATCACTCATGGGCAGTGGAGGAGCTGGCGTTTATCGTAACACTATTTCAAACTCAAGAATTGTCGATGACTTCCCTTCAGTCAATTTAATAGTCAAGAAAACCGACTTTAACTTAGTAAAGGGTTTTAACACTCATCATTGGCCAGGAGAAGACACTATCCTTTGCCTTGACCTAACTAAAAAACTTAATAAAATAATTTTTTATCACCCTTCTATTAAGGTATTTCACCATCGAAGATCAGTCATCATTCCTCATCTTCAACAAATCACGCGATATGCCCTTCATCGTGGCAACTTCGCTCGTATTTACCCTGAAACTAGTTTTCGAATCGGTTACCTAATTCCCAGTCTTTTTGTCATCTATTGCCTCACAATTCCCTTACTTTTCTCTAAAGTTCCTTTCTACATTATTCCACTTTTTGTTTATTTAGGATTGTTAATTTTAACCTTTCTTATATTTATTTTTAATAAAAATAAATTATTAACATCACTTCTAGCCTCAGTTACTATCCCGCTCACTCATATCTATTATGGTTTATTATTTATCTGGGGATTCTTTACCTCAGAATTATCATTTAAACCTCACCGGTTAAGTAAAGATCGCTATCTTGGAGGTTGATAATATACTCCTACCAATATAGTATTAGTTTATGAAAAAGAGCTTTTCAATTGCCATTTCTTACCCACCATTGGAAACCGACAAAGGTATTCCCTTTCTAGCTCAAAACCGCCAATTTCAGTGGACCAACACCGGCAATGTAATTTTGCCAGTTATTCCGGCTTATGGTGCCTCTGCACTTCACAATCTGGGATACAAAGTCTATTGGGATGACGCTATTGCTGAAAAAATATCTTATCAAAAGTGGTTGGCTCGAATTAAAAAATGGCGGCCATCACTTGTGGCCATCGAATCCAAGACTCCCACCATCAAACGACACTGGGCTATTATCAAAGACTTAAAATCAGCCGCTTCTAAGGACAATAAGTGGAATCTAAAAGTTGTTCTATTCGGTGACCATGTCACCGCAATGCCCGAAGAATCACTCAAAAATTCGCCAGTAGATTATGTCATTACCGGTGGCGACTACGATTTTATGACGATGAATTTAGTCGAACATTTAGTAAATGGTACAAAACTCGAGCCAGGATTCTTTTTTTGGTCAAAGGAAGAACCCACGTCATTGCGAGGAGCGAAGCGACGTGGCAATCTTAAAACCTCTGCCAAATCCAAACGGGTAATAGTTAATACTGGCAAATTTGCCCTAAAACATCACAATCTAGACACTCTTCCTCCCATCAACCGAGAGCTCACCAATTGGAAACTCTACGGCAATGACAATACCAATTTCAAATACCACCCCGGCGCTTATTTGATGACTGGACGAGATTGTTGGTGGGGTAAATGTACTTTTTGTTCTTGGATTAGTATTTTCCCAGGCAATAATTTTCGTAATTTTTCAGTCAAACACACGGTTGATGAAATCGAATATATGGCCTCACTTGGTATTCGAGAAATTTTTGACGATGCCGGGACGTTACCTATCGGGCCTTGGCTGCGCGACTTTTGTAACGAGATGATCAAGAGGGGACTTCACAAAAAAGTTGTCATGGGCTGTAATATGCGCTTTGGGGCCCTCAACCAAGAACAATATGACCTCATGGGCAAAGCTGGTTTTAGGTTTATTCTTTATGGACTTGAATCAAGTAACCAAAAAACCCTCGACATGATTGTCAAAAACACCAAAGTAGAAGACTCACGCAAAACACTGATCATGGCCAAAAAAGCCGGTTTAGAACCACATTTGACCATTATGATCGGCTACCCTTGGGAAACTCGCCAAGATGCCCTTAATACCCTTGAAGAGGCTCGTAGTCTTTTCCGTGATGGTCTAGCCGACAGTATGCAAGCAACTATTGTAGTCCCTTATCCTGGTACCCCATTATTCAAGCAATGCCAAGACAACAATTGGTTAAAAACTGAGGACTGGAATGAATACGACATGCGCCATCCCATAATGAAGTCACCTCTATCCGACAATGAACAGTTAGAACTCGTCCAGAGTCTCTTCCATGGCATTCTCACTCCTCGTTTTCTAATTCGTAAAGTCTTGTCTATCCGCTCTTTAGACGATATCAAGCATCTATTTACCTATGCCATTAAATACCTCAAAAAACTCCGAGACTTCCCTCTCGTTAGTAAGGCAGCTACTAACTAAATTCCGTATCTACGGATTTTATTGGACAATCAAACTTACACTCCAGTTCCTTTATCGCAAAATATTTTATGAATTTCTCCAAAAATCCTACTCTCAATACAATGAGGATCTGATTATCAAAAAACTTTTAAATTCTAAAAAAATATTCTACGTTGATATCGGTGCCAATCATCCTCAAAAATTTAACAACACCTACTTTTTCTATCTACACGGGAGTCAGGGTATAAATATCGAACCAAACCCCCAACTCCTCTCGCTTTATAAACAAAAAAGAGATCGTGATATCAACCTTAACATTGGCATATCTGACAGTTCCGGACTTCTAAAATTTTATCAAATGTTTCCTGATGTTAATTCCACCTTTTCGGAAAAACAATATCAACATAACTTAAAAAATAATTCTATTTTAGTTAGTACCCCCAATATAAAAGTTTCGTCTTTATCGGCTGTCCTTGATAAACATTTATCAAATAGCGATAATTTTGACCTACTTAGTATAGATACCGAAGGTCATGACCTAACAGTTCTCAAAAGTAACAATTGGAATAAGTATCATCCCAAGGTAATTTGTGTCGAAACGCAGTCCAGTCTCTCACTCCATCAATATCTGTTAAAATTAGGCTATAAGTTGGTTCAAAAGACACCAATCAATAGCCTTTATGTCCAAAAAAATTCTTCTCTTCTTTCCCTCCCCACTACCTTATGAAAGAAACTGGCATGGAGTGCCTTTAGCCCTACTAGCCATCTCCCGCTATCTTGATCAAGAAAATTACGACATCAAAATATACACTCGTTACCTTCAAAAAAATTACGAACGAGAATTATTGTCCTCTGGTAAAGATGCTATTTGTCTTGGTATTAGTGCCATGACTGGCCACCAAATATATGATGGTTTAAAATTAGCCAAAAAATTTAAGAAAAAATATCCCAAAGTTCCCATAGTCTGGGGTGGTTGGCACCCTTCAATTCTTCCTCACGAAACTGTCAAAGATCCCCATGTCGATATTGTAGTCAAAGGTCAAGGTGACATCACCTTTACCGAGTTAGTCCACGCTCTGGAAAACAAAACTGATCTTCAGAGTGTCAAAGGTTTGGTCTATAAAAAAAGAAAGAAGATTATTGAAACACCAGACAGGGGACCTGTCGACCTGGCAGCTGTTCCACCCCTTCCCTATCACCTCATCGATGTCAGCAACTGTACCATCCCCACTGAATATGGACTTCGAACGGCACCTTATATTAGTAGTTACGGCTGTCCTCATCGTTGTGCCTTTTGTGTTGAAGAGATTGTCAACAAACGCAGCTGGAAAGCCGTTCCCGCTGAAAAAGTCTTGGACGAATGGGAAAACTTATATAGAACTTATGGTGCCGACTCAATTGCTGTTTATGATAGCAATTTTTTTGTTGATGAAAACCGAGTCCAAAAAATCTGTCAGGGATTAATCGAGAGAAAACTTCCCATCAAATTTGGCAATGCCAACGGTCGAGCTGGGCAGCTTAGTCGCTATAAACCAGAAACCTGGGATCTCATGGAAAAAGCTGGTTGCACTATGATCCTCACCGGAGCCGAATCAGGTGATCAAAAATCACTCGACTTTATCAGTAAAGACATGAATGTCGACGAAATAGTCAAATTCACTCAGCTCTGTCACCAACATAATATTAAAATTCTCTATTCATTTTTAGTCGGCCTACCATGGTCCAAAAATCCCCAAGAAAATGACGAATTTGTAGCTACCGAATACCGGTCTACACTAAGTCTTATCGATAGATTATTAAAAATTAGCAATCGTAACCGTTATACTTACTACGTATTTTTACCATACCCTGGGGCATCATTATACAACCGTGCAGTGAGTCTAGGACTAAAAGCACCTACTAGTTTTGAGCAGTGGACCAATTATCTTATGTCACCCGAAAACGCTTTCAAGGAGACGATTCGCCAACAGTGGATTAGTTCGCATGATGCTCGATTAACTGCCATGTTAACTCAATATATTTTTGGAATTATGGACCGAGATACCTATACCATGTTGTATCCTCGCCTAAAAAATCCACTGGCAAAAGTTGCCTTTACCACTGGTTATTATATTGCTCTACTTTTAGTTACCATTCGTTGGCGACTAAAGTTCTTTGACTATCCACTAGATTATTGGATTTTTTCACTCATCCATCGTTATGGCGGTATCCTCTAAATTTCCATCAGTAACTTTTATTATTCCCACCTTAAATTCTGGGTCTGTTCTAATAGATTGTCTGCAGTCAATTGTTGATCAAAAATATCCCCAAAATAAAATAACCATTCTCATTGTCGATGGGGGCTCGACTGATTCAACCCTTAAAATAACCAATATTTATCGTACTCAAGTGATTCACAATCCACTTAAAACAGGAGAGTCAGCCAAAGCCTTTGGTATCAAAAAAGCTACTACTGATTTTGTTGCCCTAGTCGATTCAGACAACATCCTCCCAGATACCGATTGGTTATCTAAAATGCTTATCCCGCTTATCTCATCACCAAACACAATTGGCGCTGAACCATGGAGTTACACTTACAGACCCAAAGGTGGGTTTATCGAACGCTATAGCGCCTTAACTGGAGTCAATGATCCTTACACTCTGATTGCCAAAAATTATGATCGGCAAAGTCTACTCAGTAACACTTGGACCGGGTTAAATCTAAATATTGTTGACCACCAATATTACCAACTTATTCGTTTTAACAGTACATCTCCACTTCCAACTATCGGCGCCAACGGCACCATCTATCGCTCGTCTATCGCCAAGAAATATTTGTCTGGAGACTACTTTTTTGACATCGACTTTTTATCAACCATTCTTACTAAGAAGAAAACTCTAAAATTCGCCAAAGTCAAAGTTGGTATTATCCACACCTATTGTGAATCTTCCATTTCCAAATTCAATCGTAAACAATTACGTCGGGCTGTCGACCTCTATACTTATAGACACGACCGGACTTACCCTCTAACTCAAAACAACTTAATGCCGACCATCCGTTTCTGTCTTTATGTAGTTACTATTTTTCCGATGATTTATGACACCTTCCGAGGTTTTATCAAAAAACCTGATCCAGCATGGTTTTTTCATCCCTTAGCTTGTCTAATAACCCTTTATAATTACGGCACCCAAACCATCAAATTTAAACTAGGCCTATTAAAACCACTAGACCGAAAACAATGGCACCAATAAAAACAATCCTTCACATCACTCCCTTCTTCAGACCAAACATTGGTGGGGCCGAAACCCATCTTGAAGACCTAACTTCCGAACTCGAGAAACGTAATTATAACCAAGTTGTTCTTACCTATTCTCCACTTTCTACCAAGACCAGCTATAACAAAATTGAAGTTACCGATCATCTATATATTCGTCGTTTTTATTTACCAGGTCACAACCTCTTTCATATTTTAGAAAAATACCCTCTAGTCAACTTTCTTTATATTACCCCATATTTGTTATTACGTTCTTTCGTCTGGCTATTAGTCAATCGACCCCACATCGACACTATCCATTCTCATGGACTAAATTCTGCCCTGATTGGCAACATACTTAAAAAAGTATTCAATATAAAACGGCACATCACATCTATTTATTCGACTTACGATAACGTCCCACTTAACTCTTTTTCCACTAATCTTTTGGTAAATATTTTAAATAGTACTGATTGTGTCCTAACCCAATCAAACCAATCAGTAAAACAACTAACATCTCTTGGTGTTTTCAAAAAAAATATTTTTCGTTATTACCATTGGATTGATCTGTATCGCTTTAAACCAACTAAAAAAACTTCATCCAATTTTTCAGTTTTATTTATTGGTAGATTAATACCACCTAAAAATGCTCTAACTCTTGCATTATTAGCACCAAAATTTCCTAAAATTACTTTTAATTTTATTGGTACCGGACCTCAATATAACAGCCTTCGTCAACTATCTCTGAAACACTCCAACATCAAATTAATTGGTGATGTCCCATATCGGTCATTACCTCAATATTATCAACAATCGACTATTTTCTGCCTACCCTCTATCTATCAAGAAGGCTGGGGAAGAGTCTTGGCCGAATCAGTCGCTTGTGGTACTCCAGTTATCTGTTCAAACCTCGGTGGTACCACCGAAGCAGTCGACAAAACTATCGCTCTAATCGTACCCCCTACATCTGAAAACCTAGAGAACGCCATTAAAAAGCTTTATAAAAATCCATCCATTTTGAAAAAACTAAAAAGCAATTGTCTATCTTACGCCAAAAAACATTATTCTTCTGACAATATTCTTTTTATTGCTAAGCACTACTAATTCTTTTCCGCTTCAATATACAGTCCCAGCTCTTGATGAATCGAAAGATCGAGTAATTCAATATCTCTCATCGTACTCTTGCGAAAAGTCGATTTAGTTATCTTTACAAAACCAACCTTATTTAAAAGATTACTTAAACTCTGATAGTCGTACATCCATTGGTGACCTCTGACAGCTGATTTACTTACTCCAAACATTTTGTCTTTATCATATCCATAAAATTCCCGACAAAATACATCAGCATCCCCAGTATTTTTATATTTCTCCATTACCTTGCCAATATCAGGCACGACTATTCTAATTTTTCCATTTACTTTTAGTACCCGAAGGCACTCAGATAATAACTTTTCAGTTTCATATTTTTCCAAATGCTCTAAAAAATTAGAACTATAAACCCAGTCCACACTATTATCGGCCATCGGTATTCCCTTGCGTAAATCATGTAGAATCACTCCCTCCCACTTTCTTTCGTAACTCTTATCCAATATCCCTAAAGTTACTAATACCTTTCTAAATAATGGAAACTTCCCAAAAAGTGGCAACAATCCCCAGTCGTAATTAATCCAGCCTTTTATCCCATCCGGACCCGAACCTAAGTTAATTCTCACTTCCTCTTTCATCACTATATAATATCAGAGTATGCTCAAGCCAAAACTACTCGTTGTTTGCCACGCCAACCTTGGTACTAGCCTCAGCGGGGGAGACCGAATTTTTCTAAACCTCATCAAATATTGGCAACCACACTTTGACATCACCGCTCTCGCATCCCCCGAAGCCAAACGACTTATTCTTCGCAACCAACTCAATCTCAAAATTATTACCACTACTTCACTACCTACTGTCACCCACCTTTCTACTTTTCATCTAACCATTCACCATACTCTCCGGTTTATTACCGCCAAAATCTTTAGCCTTACTCATTGGCAACTTTTTAAACAATACCAGTATATTTACACTTCTTCCGACTTTTATGGTGATTTGACATTTGGTGTTTTTGCCAAAATATTTAATCCCCAAATAAAATGGCTATGTGGTTACTATCTTCTGGCCCCTTTTCCCACAGACCCGACATCACCCTATCTAACTAACCACCACCCGATTCGTGGTCTTATCTATTATTTAGCCCAAAGACCGACTGTATTACTTGCCCGTCTTTTGGCAGATTTTGTGTTTGTTACGTCCTTTCCTGATATCCAAATTTTCGAAAACAATCGTTTACCAAAAAACAAAATTATAATCGTTCAAGGCGGAGTCACCATACCTTCTTCGAAAATCATTTCTTCATTAAAACCAATAGCAAAACGTCATTACGATGCCTTTTTTCTAGGCCGCCTCCACAATCAAAAAGGAGTTATGGAAATGATCGAAATCTGGTCACGAGTAACTAAAAAACTTCCCAAAGCACAACTGGTTATAGTTGGTGATGGTGAACTGATGAGTCGAATGACTTCTCGGATCAAAGAATTAAATCTAACTAAAAATATAAAAGTAATTGGCTTTTTAGTAGGCCCAAAAAAATTTGCTCTCATTAAAAATAGTAAAATAGTTCTTCATCCAGCTACCTATGATAGTGGGGGGATGGCCGCCGCCGAAGCTATGGCTTGGGGACTTCCCGGAGTATCATTTGACCTTCCGGCACTCAAAACTTATTATCCAAAAGGGATGGTAAAAGTACCGCTTCCAAATGTTGATAAATTTGCCGATGCAGTCGTCAAACTTTTAACTGACAAGGAGTTTTATAAAATACACTCGATTGACGCCCGCGCCCTAACAATTGAGAACTGGAATTGGAAAACTCGATTTGAAAATATCTATCAGGCAGTTATCGCTCGATAGTAGGCTTTGCCAAAAGCTACTAGCTTGACTCCAAACGAGTTCCAGCCATCGCGCTTAACAATCTCCATTACTGTCCCCGCCACACCACTTCTTCTCACCCTAGTCTTTAGGTAGAGCCATGCGGCCTTTGGTAAGTTACTCTCGATTTCTCTTTTTTTATAATCCGGGTATTCGTAGACTGCCGTATTGCCATTATATTTTCGCCAGTCATCGGTCAGCAGATTTCCCCGGCTTTTAAGCAGATTATAAAAAGGTGTCCCAGGTTGGGGAGTACACACCGAAGCTTGGAAATCCCACAGTAAGCCTTCTTTAGTTAACTTTTCAATCAAGTCCAAAGTCTTACCGTCTTCCACCACATTCGAATCAGGCGAACCAAAAGTAAAGGTAGCATACATCCTCATCCCCACTTTCTTAGCCATTTTTAGTACTTCAATGATCCTATCAACATTCACATTTTTAACCATTCCTTGGGCTGTTTTTACAGATGCAGTCTCTATACCAATTCGGATTTTATAATAACCAGCTTTTCGCATCATAGCCAGCATTTCTTCATCAAAAGTCCAATACCCACACATAGCATCGTATTTCAGATCCTGCAGTCCATTATCAATTATGGCCTGACATAACTCCATCACAAACTTTTTATTGGAATTATGATTTTCTTCATCAAAAAAAATACCCTCCATTTCCGGATATTTATTTCGGAGATATTTAATCTCATCAATCACGTTTTGTACTTCTCTGACTCGAAAGTTCGGCTTACCATAGTAAGTCTGTCTGGCTACACAAAAGTTACAGTTCATTGGACAACCACGAGTAGCGAAAAACTCAATTTCTTTATAATCACATCCACCAATTCGGGTGTAGTTCATCCGACTAATATCATCATCCTCAGGAAAGGGGAGTGTATGTACATCTAGTAGCTCTTTGACTGGGTTTGGATAGATGCCATCAATTGATTCTGCCTTACCACCGCTTACTAGTTTGACTACCGCTGGTTCATATTCTCCAGTTGCCACAAAATCAACACCATCAGCTAGTACTTCTTTTGGAAAGGCTGTCGGATGCTGTCCACAAAATATTATCTTAGTTCCATATTTTCTCTTAAACTTTAGGGCAAATCTAAGATCATATTTGTAAACGACAGATGATGTCTCAACCACCAAAAAATCTGGCTTAAAATTTTTATATTTTTCAAAATATTGCTCGGCATCCAGTTCCTCGTAATTTCCATCAACCATTTTAACTTCCAAACCCTTATTCTGTTTTAGCATTGAAGACAAATATCCTAGTTCATACGGATAAAAATTAAATGACTTTGTCTTGCCAACACAAGTTGACCACCGTGAAGGAAATAAGATGTAATGATTTCCATCATCATCTTTACCTACAGAATTGGCTACCAGAACTCGTTTTTTCAACTTCATAGAATTATATTACCATCTTTTCACAAACTCCTACAGCTGTCATAATAGTTAAAATGAAAACAAAAGTGGTCCTCATCTTTGTTGGTCAATATACACCTCCTCACAAAGATCGCTACCACCATTATGTTTCTCCACTTGGCATCGCCAATATTTCTGCCTACCTCAATTCCCACCACATTCCTACCAAACAGATAGATCTTCGACTTCTCCCTGATCTGTCAGCTCTCGCCAAAATTTTACGTAAACTAAATCCCAAATACATTGGCTTTTCTCAACTTACCACCGAAGCTGACCTGATCGAAAATCTAGTTCAAGATGTCAAAAAAATTCTCCCCAAAGCTCACTTAATCATCGGCGGACCCCACCCTTCAGTTTTACCTCGTGAAGCCGCCGCCATTCCCGACATTGAAGCCGCAGTCTACGGCGAAGGCGAAAAAACTGCCGTTGAGCTAATCAATGCTTTTGATAAAAAAATACCATTATCAAAAGTCAAAGGAATTGCTTATAAAAACAAGAAAGGAGAGATCATCATGAATCCTCCCCAGGAATTCATTAAAAACCTTGATGTTCTACCATTTCCAGATCGGGAAATTCTCCAAAGTGGTCATTACATTGAACATGCCTATGATCTATTTTTTCCCATGTCTTACCCATACGCCAACCTCTTCGTTAGTCGTGGCTGTCCGGCTATGTGTACCATGTGTCAACCTACCATCGACAAACTTTTTGGACGACCTTTCCGTTTCCGCTCCGCTCCCAATGTCATTAAGGAAATCAAACAACTTATCAACAAATATCACGTTAAAAGTATTATTTTCTGGGACGATACTCTGACTGCCAATCGCAAATGGATGGAAGAATTTAGTAGCCTTATTGTCAAGGAAAAACTCCACTTCGATTGGTGGTGTTACTCCCGTGTCAATTACATCAATCCCGAAGTAATGGAGATGGTCAAAAAATGTGGTTGCAAAATGATTTGTTTCGGTATCGAATCTGGTTCCGACCGGATGCTCAAAGTCATCAACAAGGGGACCGATGCCAAACAAAACGAATATGCTATCAACCTTTGTCACCAGTACGGAATTTTAGCTAATGCCAATTTAATGATTGGCATGCCCACCGAAACCATTGAAGACGTTATGATGACCGACAACCTCATCGCTCGCTCCAAACCAGACATCGTCTGGGCCTCAGTGCTTTCTCCACTCCCCGGAACCTACCTTGGTGACGCTTTCATGCGTAGCGATGAATTTCAGCGCACCTCAGCTCACAACAACTGGAGTGAATTAATCCGCGCCCAAACCGGTAAAGCCAAAATTAATGACACTATCGACATCAAATATATTATCCGTTACCAATCTAAGTGGCATTCCACCCGTTTTAATCCTTCCCTTATCACCAAAAAATATTATCTCAAAAATTGTCTTAATCGCATCAACAGTCACATCAGTTCAGGTAACTATTCGCGTATCTTTAGTGAATTTATTGGTGGACCTCTTATCGAAATCGCTCGTCACACCTACTGGCTTATGTATTATTACTGGAATTACCAACTTTTCCCTCAACCTCAATTACTCCATGTTGAACCACTAGGACCGAAAAGATCCAAAGTATTGGGATAGTCATTATTTGAAAAATAATCAACTGCCATTTGTTGAGTCTAAGTCCCAGCTTGGACAGTATCGAGTAACCCAAAACTTGCCGGTATTCTCCAAAATAGTTACGACTCTTGATATCTTTAAAACCCACATCCTCAAACATTTTGATAAGTCCGGCTTCACTAAACAATATCTGATGATTCGGATAATCTAAGTGATACCAATTAGGCCCAGCCAGTCTGGCCTCCAATGAATCTACGTTTGGGACTCTCACAATCAATCTCCCTCCCGGAATTAATATCCTCATTATCTTTTTAAGATATTCTTTTGGTTCCTGAATATGTTCCAACACATGGTACATCACTACCACCGCGAATTTTCCCGAAACCTTTTCAATATCATCAAAAACATTTTCAGAGCCAAGAATCTTTTTCATTTTATCTCTGGCATATTCTGATTGTTCTACCCCGGCAACATTATATTTCTTAGACATTAGCTCTTTTAAGAATTTACCCTCACCAAAGCCTATCTCCAAAATTCTGTCACTTTTGGACAAATTCAAAGTATGGTACCTGTCCCAAAAAGAAAAGATGTCGACTACTTTCATCAACCAGCCCTTACTTCCCCGATCATAATAATCCTTATCATAGGTACTTTTGGACTTCTTTTCCAACCAGACACACTTGCACTTCGAACACTCTAGATAATTAGTATTTACACTCCATTCCAGATTATTTGCTGACTCACAGACCGGACATTTTTTTAGATTCAAAGGTATAGCCATCTGATTTCCATTTAACTACTAACCATTGCATGATTACATTTGGATAATTATCGGTGGTTTTTACAATCCATTCCAATATGTTTCTAATTCGATTCATAATCCGCCATTCCATTACTGACATAATTATTCCTCCGATATTGTTTTTTACTAAAAATGGTAAAAAGTTTACTGGAAGTTTTGACTTCAAATAATACAAACCACGACCATGACTTATGAATCGATTTTTTATATCAATAAACTTTAGTTGATGAAAATGCCAGACCTTGGCTTGACTATCAAAATACAATTTTAATCCACTTTGTTTAGCCCGAAAAGCAAACTCAATATCTTCCCAAGCCGCAGTTGGAAAATCTTCACAAAACCACAATTCATTTTTAATAAGAAAACTTCTCTTCATCGAAAAATTACAGGTCCACAAATAATACCAGGGGATTTGACGGATTTTATCAGTATATTTAAATCGATAATTAAAGTGTAGCCCACTTTGACCCACCAACCATTTCATTGCCCGAATCTTTACAGTTTCCGGATGATTTTCGGTCAGCCCCACTACTCCAGCCGATTCAGACTTATGCAAATTATGAAAATCAATATGTGATTTTATAAACCCCTTCTCCACAAAACTATCATCATTTAAAAACAGTAGGTACTTCCCCTTAGCTTTTTTTATGGCCTCGTTTCTGGCTTTTGATGGGCCATTTTTTCCTTCCACAATTATGATTTCGTCACGGGTTTTATCGATTTCCTTATTTAGTAGTGCCAATGCCTCTTTTAAGATCTCTTGCCTTTTTAGAGTCGGAATTATGATACTAAACCTTATTCTCTTCTGGCTGTTTTCCATATCTTGAGAATTATTTTTATCACTATTACTGCCGGAACCGAAATTATTGGAGGTTGCTTCATAATGAAAGCTGTTCCTAGTAGCATCTTGCGAAGAATTATCATGTCAAAAGATGACAAATACTTCGTTCTCATATTGCTAATATTTCCATTGAACTTATTCCAATCAAAGTCTTGGATTAGTCCTTCTTTCATCGCATCAGCAAACATTTCTGTCCCAGGGTACGGAGTTATCGTACTAAACCCAACTGACTCAGGATTAAGTCGAACTAGATAGTCAAAGGTATTGGACATTGTTTTCAAATTATCGTCTGGCAGTCCGATGATCATTAGAAAATGCAGTCTAACTCCCACTTCCTTAGCTACCGCTCTTATTTTTTGTATCGACTCTAGTGTTACTCCTGGCTTTCCCTGATAAATAATCAGTTCCTGGTCCAATGTTTCAATGCCCACGTTAATACCGAGGCACCCCGCCTTTTTCATAATCTTCAACAAATCCGGAGTTAGTACATTTATCCGAGTCTCACACCACCAGCGAATCTTTAACTTATTTTTAATTATCAGGTTACATAGCTCTTCAGTTCTTTTGTTATCCAGCGTAAACGTAGCATCTCGAAACAGTACACTTTTGATTCCTAGCTTACTGATAACCTTCAATTCTTTAATGACACGTTCATTACTCATGGCTCGCCAAGTCTTACCCTGAACTAGGGGATAGGGACAATAAAATCCACATGGATATGGACAACCCCGACTTGTTTGCATGGTTGTCACCACACCCGGAAGCAGTACATAGCGATATCGATCAATTTTTGTTTCCTCACGAGCCGACAGGGGAAGTTCGTCTAAGTTTTTTATCCGATCCTCAATTGTCATTGGTGCCAACTCGACCTTATTGTTTTTCCAGTAAACACATCCGGTTCTTCTCTTACCGCTTAAAAATTCTTCTATAGTTAGGTCACACTCTCCAAAAATTATTAGTTCTGCTCCCGAATCTTTGAGTACCCGTTCGAGGATTTGTTTATAATTAATCCCAGTCTTAAATATTACCCGTAATCCAGGTACATTATCCATTAATTTTTTAGCAAATTCAGTATCCTCAGATACAGTTGGTAGCGCCAATCCCGAAATAACGATGTCAATTTTTTTGCTTTTTATCAGATCCACAAAATACGACAGTTCATCAATCTTCTCAGCGATAGCATCCACAAAATAGACTTTGTTTTTCTTCTTCAGGGTAGTCACCACATTCAGTAGGTCAATAGGCGGCAGAACTACTCCCGCTCCAGCGCTATACCCGAGGCCTCCGGCCATATCACGGTTGATTGTCTTATCACTTGAAGGTGGGTTTAGGACTAATATTCTTTTCATTATTTTTTAATCATTCCTTTTAGCTGAACTAAAGCCTCTTGTGCTTGTCGATAACCGGGATAAGCTTTAACCAATCTCTCGAGTACATCAATCGCTTGTTGATTTTCATTTCTCTGCGACAAGACTACTGCCAAAATGTAGTGAGTTGTTGGATCGTTTGGATTTACTTGCAGGGCTGTCTTAGCATGATTAAGGGCACTATCCAAATCTCTTTCGATTAAATCAATATTAATCAGGCTTAGGTAAGTCTGGTATAACCCTGGGTTGTAGTACAGAGCAGTGTTATAACTTTGTCGCGCCAGATCATTTCTACCCATCTTAAAAAAGATATTGGCCCGATTATGAAAAGCATCGGCATAATTCGGTTTGATTACTGTTGATTGAGAAAAACCTTTTACCGCATTATCGTATTGTTTCAGTTTATCGTAATCATCGCCGATATTGTTCCAAGCATTATGAGAATTTGGTGAAACTTGGCAAGTATTTACCCACAACTTATGATTTGTAGTCCAGTCAATATTTCGCAACATTAATCTAACACTTGATAAGACTAGTATCACCACCATTAGCCCGCCAGCCACCCATTTAATTTTGGTTGACATTTCATGAAGAATTAATCCCAAAAACAGACAAAATCCTAGTGAACCAAGATAAGCATATCGTTCTGCTACCAACCAGCTAACCTTTACTGGCATCATCGAAGGAAGTATTGCCGCAAAAATAAAGATTAAAGCAAATGCATATCTCTTATCTTTCCAGGAAAAGTAACCAATCAAAGTTAAGTACATCAGTAGGATTGCCCAGTTTAGCCATACCGGGAAAACATACATCGTGTGGTACAAGGTAAGATCAATTGGAGCCCACAACAATTGTAAATACTTGGCCATTCCGGTGGGGTATTGAAAAAATGGGTTATAAAACAAACTATCTGAGGTATTTACACCTGAATTAACTACCCCAACCCGCATCATAATATGTGGCCACACAATCACCGTGATTATGGCTATCGGAATCAGTGTCAGTGGCCAATACTTCCACCATTTATTTTTTCGGATGTCGACTCCTTTGAGCCACATGTATAAAGGCATTATTAAGAACAAAGAAAATGGACGGGGATTGTCGGTCAAAAACCCCATTACAAACGATAGAAATGTCCCGACTAAATACCAAATATTTTCAGTTTCAATAAATTTTATAAACCAAATCATCGACAGCAATACGTACATCGCAATCAGTAGATATGGCTTACCCGATATCCAGGTCACCGCTTCCACATGGATTGGATGAACTGCAAATAAAAACAGAGTAATTGAAGCCACTCCTCGCCCAAATAAATGATGTACAAACACAAAAGCCAGATAACAGGTAATCAGGTACAAAAACAAACTATTCAAATGAAAGGGGAGTGGCACTACCCCAAACATCTTGGCGACCATACTATTTATAAAATAAGTCGACGCCCCACCCTGAAAAGCATATGACCACTTTGTTATATCAGGGTTATTTAGAATCGTCGCATAGTCATCCGACACAAAAGCTGCATTCATTCCATTGGCAAATACCGCTATAATCGCCACCGTTATCAACACCAAAAATATCCAATTATCTTTTATAGTTCTAATAATGTTCAGCTTTTCACCTTCAGGTATTGACACGACCTTTACACTTTCTACTTCTTGTTGGATTTTTCGAATCTTTTTGAGTCTTTTCTGAGACATATATTCTATTATTCTATTAGATTTTTTAAACTTGTGGACAGTTTGATCTCGCTATGTCGTAGACGCATATTCTTTTTCTCGATAGTCGCAATATCATCTTCTACCACTCTGACTGTACCACTACCTTTAGTGATCGGAAAAGAGCTTTCCATTGCGTAGTATTCCAGCACCTTCTTAAGATCAACCTTTTTTAAAGCATTTATATCCGCCATCAGAATCACATCAATAATATTTTTCTTTCCCAAATACTTTTCAAAAAGTTCTTGGTACTTAGTTGTGTCAAATCCATGATTCTCATTTGCTGTCGACATAATATTGGTCATCAATATTTTTTTACCTCTCGAGGCAATAATGCTTTTTCTAATTCCCGGCATAAGCAAATTGACCAGTAACGAACCATACATACTCCCCGGACAAAATATAATCGCTTCTGATTCTTCTATCGCTCTACAAGCGTCTTTACTTGCTTCCACCTCTGGACTTAGCCATATATTTTTTACCCGATCTCTCGACATCCGCAGTTGATCCAAAAAATGTTCGCCTTCATATTGTTTACCCGATTGTGTTTCAAAACAAACATGCGCCGGCTCGTTTGATACTGGGATTACTTGACCACAAATTTTAGCTCCAGTTAGCGAACAAAACAATTCATCAACTGAATTTAGTCCTCCCGATCGTTCAGCTAAAAATTGAAAAAATATATTTCCAAAATTTCTTTCTCTACCATCGCGAAATCTGAGCATCTCTTGCCACACTTCTTTTTGTTTTGAATCATCCCACAATGAGATTAGTGAGCGCCAATAATCAGAAAAAGCCAATATCTTTCCTCTCTCATCTGTCCGCATTCTTCCAGTATCGCCACCACTATCAAATGTAGTTACGATAGAGCAGATTTGGTTATACCCAGCATTTAATAAAGCATTATTTACTATCGGCATTCCTGAACCACCACCTATCGTACATATTTTCTTACCTCGGGTCATAGTTTCCATTTAGGAGTATAACCTAACTCTTTTTGGGCTTTTTTATACGAAAAATTCATATTCACCACTTGTCCTATTCCAAATAATCTTAAAAAGAATTTGGGTATTTGAATCTTTAGATAACTTTTTCCACAACGTTTAGACATTTCTTTAAGGTATTCTCCAGTGGTAAGACTTTCCCCGGAAAGAATGTATTCTTCACCCATTTTTCCTTTTTCTAAAGCGAGGATTATTCCTTCAGATACATCCTTTACTTCCACAAAATTCATTATCCGGCTCCGATCACCCACAGCCGCCATCAGGCCACCCGGGATCCCACCACCCACATTGTTCCACAACCATTTTATTAGAGGATTGTTACTCACCAGTTGTTCTCTCCCAAAAATTTCATGGTCAATGACTGTACTAGGCATGACCGTAATTACTTTTCTTTTCGATTTACGAGTCATTTTCAGGGCCAAAAGTTTTGATCGAATATATTTATCCACTCCACCAGTAGTTTTCAGATCCCACGTTTCGTCCCGA
Source organism: Candidatus Shapirobacteria bacterium (assembly GCA_041658955.1). Classification (GTDB taxonomy): domain Bacteria; phylum Patescibacteriota; class Microgenomatia; order UBA12405; family UBA12405; genus UBA2283. The sequence continues at coordinate 42,024 of JBAZZE010000002.1, read as the reverse complement.
GCTTCTTTACCAGTATCTTTATAAACCACCACGCTCGAAGCCAATAGTAGGCGACTAGTTTTTGGCGCAATTTCTAGAATAGTTTTTACACTATCTATATTAACGTCCTTAAAAGTTTTCCATGGCAAAGCCGAGTCCATTTCTACCGCCAAGTGAATAATTCCATAAGCACCCTCAAATAATTTTTTAAGAACTTTTACATCATTAATATCGCCTCGTAATATCTCGATATTTTTTTCATTTTTCCAACGTTTTTCCGATTCTTTACGAAGTAATGCTCGAACCAGATAACCCTTATCGATTAGTTTTTTTACCATCACCTTGCCGATATTCCCAGTTGCTCCAGTAACCACCACCACTTTCTTATTCATGTCACTATTTTAACTTACAATCACCACCACGTCATAGCGAGGAGCGACATGGTCCGATCAAAGCACCGGACAGTGACGCGCAATCTTCAAACCTCTGCCTATTCACCCCCAATCACCGTTCTAACGTATATAATAGATTCGTGATGTCTCTACTAAAAGAACTCCATGCGGTCGTAAAATGGCGGGAGCTTCTGTGGCAGATGGTTGGTCGTGAGGTCAAGGCCCGTTACAAGCAGTCAGTTCTTGGCTACTTTTGGGTTATTCTCAATCCTTTAGCCCAGATGTTGGTTATGTCTTTTGCCTTCTCTGTCATCATGCGCATTCCCACCAATGCTTCTTCACACATTCCTTATTCAGTGTTTCTCTTCGTCGGGCTACTACCTTGGACACTTTTTTCCAACTCTCTTTCTTTTTCATGCAGTTCGTTAGTAAGCTCAGCCTCTTTAATCACCAAAATCTATTTTCCTAGAACTATATTAGTTCTAGCCACAACCATAGCCAAGATAATTGATTTTCTCTTTGCCCTATCTATCCTCGTGTTCTACATGATTGCCTACCAGATTCCTATTAATGTCAATATTCTTTGGGTAATTCCTATTTTTATAATTCAACAAATCTTCACATTGGGTCTGTCTTTATTTTTTGCTGCCGCCAACCTCCTATATCGTGATATTCAGTTTTTACTAAACCTTGTCTTAATGCTTTGGATGTACTTAACCCCAATAATTTACCCTGCGGATATCGTACCTGAGAGATATAAGTTTCTTTTTCAACTCAACCCAATGGCAGTGATAATTAATGCTTATCGCCAAACAATCCTTGGTGGAGGGGAGCCAAACTATTTGTCTCTGACGATAGCGCTTATACTTTCAATTTTTACACTTTTAACAGGACTAGCTTATTTCAAGTCCCGCGAAAAGATATTCGCCGACAACGTCTAACTATGGAAATAAATAATATAGCCATCAAATTCGATGAAGTAACCAAAGATTTCTCGCGCAACAATCAGAAAACTTTTAAAGAATTCCTTCCCGCTCTGATCTACGGAGAAAAAACAGTCGACAAATTTACCGTCTTTAGTAATGTCAGTTTTGAAATCAAAAAAGGGGAGTGTGTCGGCGTTATCGGACCCAATGGAAGCGGTAAGTCCACTATTTTAAAACTCATTGCCGGTGTCATGAGTCCTAGTAAGGGTAAAATTCATGTCCATGGTAAAGTCTCACCCCTTATCGAACTAGGCGCTGGCATGCATCCCGAACTGACCGGCCGAGAAAATGTCTATCTTAATGGCGCCATACTCGGACTTAGCCGTCGCCAAATCGATGATAATTTCCAAAGTATTCTTGATTTTTCCGAACTTACCGAGTTTATAGACCAGCCCATCAAACATTACAGCTCTGGAATGTACATGCGCCTTGCCTTTAGTATCGCCATTCATGTCAATCCCGAAATTCTTATTGTCGACGAGATTCTAGCAGTCGGCGACACCGCTTTTCAAGCCAAATGTTTTTCCAAAATGGAAGAATTCAAAAATTCTGGTGTTACCATTATATTTGTCTCTCACTCACTCCCGCAGGTCAGAGCCTTTTGCACCAGTGCTATTTATATAAATCATCATGCACTTCAACAAATCGGAGACACCGCTACAGTCTGCCAAACATATGAAAACGATCAAAAACAATAAAACCAAAAAAGCCCTTATCACTGGAATTACCGGTCAAGACGGTAGCTACCTTGCTGAATTGCTATTAGGAAAAGGATATGAAGTTCATGGAATTATCAGAAGATCTAGTAATTTCAACACCAGTCGTATCGACCACATCTATCGCGATCCACACAATAAAGATGTACATATCTTTTTGCATTATGGTGATTTAAGTGAACCTACCGTTATCGATAAGCTAATTCGTGAAATCCAGCCAGACGAAATTTATAATCTTGGAGCCCAAAGCCATGTCCAAGTTAGTTTTGAAATTCCCGAATATACGGCCAATATTGTCGCTAATGGTGCACTTCGCATTCTTGAAGCTATCCGTAATTACGCACCTAATTCTCGTTATTACCAAGCCTCATCGAGTGAAATGTATGGCAAGGTAGTCGAAATACCCCAAAATGAAACCACTCCATTTTACCCACGTTCCCCCTATGGTTGCGCCAAAGTTTTTGCTTACTGGATCACCAAAAATTATCGTGAAAGTTATGGGCTTCATGCCAGCAATGGTACCCTCTTCAACCATGAATCACCTCGAAGGGGTAAGACATTTGTAACTAGGAAAATATCCAGAGCAGTTGCCAATATCAAGCTAGGTCTGCAAGATAAATTATATTTAGGCAACCTCGATGCCAAGCGTGACTGGGGACACGCCAAAGATTATGTCGAAGCCATGTGGTTAATTCTTCAACAACCCAAACCTGATGATTTTGTCATCGCCACAGGTGAGACTCACAGTGTTCGTGAGTTTACCGAGTTGGCGTTCAAAGAAGTTGGTATCGATATTATCTGGAAAGGCAAAGGTGTCGATGAAAAAGGTTATGATAAAAAAACTAAAAAAATATTAGTCGAAGTTGATCCCAAATATTTTCGCCCTGCAGAAGTCGACCTTTTATTAGGTAACCCATCAAAAGCTAAAAAGTTATTGAAATGGGAACCTAAAATTAATTTTAAAGAATTAGTGTCCATCATGGTTCAATTCGACCTCGAAAACGAAGCCAAGGTTAATAGTTGGGCGGACTACTAATAATGTTTGATCAAAAAATTCTCCTGACCGGAGGCAGTGGTTTCTTGGGCCAAAATGTTAAAAAACAATTAATTGATGCAGGAGTAAGCCCTCAAAATATTTATTACCCAACTCACGCTGAGGTAGATTTTACAGACGTTCCCCAAATTAAAAAATCGTTACAAGAGATCGATACTGTCATCCATCTGGCCGCCAAGGTAGGCGGAATAGGTTTCAACCGCGAAAAACCAGGTGAACTTTATTATGACAACATCATCATGGGCACTCAGCTCATGGAGGAATCACGCAAAGCCGGCATCAAAAAATTTGTGGCCATCGGCACTGTTTGCGCCTATCCCAAGTTCACCCAAGTACCCTTTAAAGAATCTGACCTATGGATCGGATATCCCGAGGAAACCAATGCCCCTTATGGTCTTGCCAAAAAAATGCTTCTGGTCCAGGCCCAAGCCTACCGCCAACAATATGGTTTTAACGCTATTTATCTTCTCCCTGTCAATCTCTATGGGCCGGGTGATAATTTTGACCCCAGTTCCTCACACGTCATTCCAGCTCTCATCAAAAAGTCCATAGAAGCCAAGGATTCCGGTAGTCCCACCATGGAAGTCTGGGGAACCGGCAGTGCCAGTCGTGAATTTTTATATGTCGAAGATGCCGCCAAGGCTATTGTCATGGCGACAGATAAGTACAATGGTTCTGACCCTGTCAATCTTGGTTCAGGAATGGAGATCACTATCAAAGAATTAGTCGAAACAATCAATGAAATAGTTGGTTACGAAGGTAAGGTTGTCTGGGACAGCACAAAGCCAGATGGTCAGCCCCGCAGGTGTCTTGATACCTCAAAAGCAGAAAAAGAATTCAGTTTTAAAGCCAGTACTGATTTTAAAACTGGACTAAAAAATACTATTGAGTGGTATAAGACAAATGAATCTATATAGAAAACTAGTTCCAGAAATAATTCGCACTCAGATAAGAAATCCTCAATATGTTTTAGAAGACATTATATTTTTATTACGATATCTATCTTCAAAATTTTCCAAAAAGAAAGAAACAAAAACTATTCCAAAATCCATCTGCTACATTATTCCCACAACTAATATCACCGGTGGAGTTGCTGTAGTTTGTGAACATCTTAATAGATTACAAAAACTTGGTTACAATACTCTTATTGCCAGCCATGACAACAAGTCTGATTTATCCTGGTTTCCAGGGCAAGAGGTTAAAGTAGTTCCACTTCAGGGCAACAAAACACTCATCGAAACTTACCAGACGGTAGTCGCCACCGGCTGGATCACGGCCTATGAAGTCTTACTCCTTAACGTTAAAAGAAAAATATATTTAGTTCAATCAGACGAAACCCGTTTTTATCCTACAGGAAGTTATCTGAAAGAACGTGTGCGTCGCACCTACACTTTCCCGTTCGAATTTATTGCCATAGCCAAGTGGCTCCAAATATTTCTCAAAGACAATTTTGGCAAAGAATCTTACTATGTCCCAAACGGGATAAATACTGATATTTTTTATCCAGATACCCCACTAGAAACAAAACCAAAAAATAAAAAACGTATTTTACTTGAAGGTGCCATAAATTTGCCATTCAAAGGTATGGAAGAAGCATTCAAAGTAATTAAAGATATTGACTGTGAAGTCTGGTGTGTCTCCTATGATGGACAACCAAAACCAGAGTGGCATTGTGATCGTTTTTTCGAAAGAGTTCCAATGGATCAGATGCGTCACATCTATTCTTCGTGCGACATACTATTAAAGCTCTCTACAGTAGAAGGATTTTTTGGCCCTCCACTTGAGATGATGGCTTGTGGAGGTGTACCAATAGTTGCCAAAGTAACAGGCTATGATGAATATATTGTCGACGGAAAAAATGCACTTGTAACTAATGCTGGAGAAATAGAAAACACAATTAAAAAAATACAAAAATTGATAAGAGACAATTCACTTTTTTCAAGATTGGTGAAAAATGGAGCGAAGACCACTAAAAATTATTCTTGGGATAAATCTATTACTTTTCTTGATAAAATACTACAAATCCCATAGATCATATATGTACAACAAAATAAACACGTTTATCATACGAATTTTAAAATATTTAAAACTAGATCTAAACATAATTTATGATGATAAATTTGCCACATCAGAATTAAGAGATAAAAACTGGGTAGATAAATTCGCGCTACTTATCATTAAACAAATAGATCCAAATTCGGTAATTGATTTTGGATGCGGGACTGGGGATATAATCAAGCCTTTTGAAAAACACAATATAAAAATTTTAGGTATTGATGGTAGTAAATCAAATTTCAAGTACAGAAAAATAAACTCCAAGAATTTTAAAATTTTTGACTTAAGAAATGTTTACCATAGTACATCAAAATTTGATTTATGTTTATGCTTAGAAGTTGCAGAGCATGTTGAAGAAAAGTTTTCTACAAACTTAATCCAAAGTCTTACGGAATCTAGTGACACAATTATATTTACAGCTGCTACACCAGGTCAAACTGGACATGATCATGTCAATTTAAAATCAAAAAAGTGGTGGGAGCAAAAGTTCAAAAACAAAGGCTTTCATTATGACAAAAAACTAACACTAAATTTAAAAGACAAAATGAAACAAATAAACGGCATTCAATACTGGTACATAGATAACATTCAAATATTCAAACGCAAGTGATCCAAAACAAATCGAACTCTTTAGTAACAATTGTAATTCCTTACTTTAATTTAGGTAAATATGTTGAGACATGTATTACAAGTTGTCTTAACCAAAGCTACAAAAACATTGAAATTATTCTTGTTAACGACGGATCTGACGATACTTATTCTCTGAAAGAATTAACAAAACTAAAAGCAAATTATAAGGACAAAATTATATTTATTGACCAAACAAACCAAGGACTGGCCGCCACCAGAAATAATGCTATAAAGTTAGCAAATGGGAAATATATCGCATGTATCGATGCTGATGATTACGTAGATAAAAATTATATAAAGAAACTAGTAAATAAAATCAAAACTAGCAACAAAATAGGTATAGTTTCTTGTTGGGCAAAAGTCTTCGAATCTAGCAACTATATATGGGAAACTGAGGAAATGACACTTGAAAATTGTCTTGTAAAAAATACACTTACAGTAAGTTCTTTGTTCAGAAAAAAATGTTGGGAGGATGTAGATGGGTACAATACAAAATTATCTGGCTACCAAGATTGGGACTTTTGGATTTCAATAATTTCTAAAGGTTACACCTCTATTGTTATACCGGAAGTCCTATTCTTTTATCGAGATCGAAAAGGCTCTATGTTGAAAAACTCTGACTCAAATAGAATATCCATCATGTCAGATATTTTAAATAAACATAAAAAACTTTTAGGTCAAAAATATTTAGACATAATACTTAGTAAAGAGGTTGATTTAATATATTCCAGGAGCCTAATTAAAGAACTTGGTGAAAAATTAAAAGCAACACAAAAAAATAGTTTACACAAAAACAGATCACTTTCTGAATTAGAAATAAAATACACAAATATCTTGGAAGAGAAAAGTAAAATAATTGACCAACATGAAAAAAATGTCTTTATTTTAAATAATGAGATTTTAAAAATAAAAAATTCCCTTTCATGGAAAATAATAATGTTTATTAGGTTAAGTGTTCTGGATAAAATTATCCCGAATAGGACTAATATAGTTTCAAGAATAAAAAATAAACTAAAGAATATCAAAAAAAAGATCAAGAATTTAGTTACCGAAATAAAATATCATCCAGTTAAATTTACACTTGAAAAATGGCCAGACGATAAACCATTAGTTAGTATAATTATCCCGTGTTTCAACTACGGAAAATATTTGAACAATGCAATTGATTCAGTATTGTCACAAACTTTTCAAAACTTTGAAATTATTGTAGTAAATGATGGATCGACTGATGAATTTACAAAAAAAGTTCTTTCAGAAATAAATAATCCAAAAATAAAAGTAATTCACCAAGTCAATAGCCGATTACCCACGGCTAGAAATAATGGCACAAAGGTAGCTAAAGGTAAATATATTTGTTGCTTAGACGCAGACGACATGATCGCTCCTACTTACCTAGAAAAAACTTTATTACTCCTTGAAACAAATAAGCTTGACGTTTGCGGTTCATGGTTACAAGAATTTGAAGGAGGTTCCTTTATTTGGAAAACACAGCCACTAGACTTGGCAGTAATAATGAAATCCAATAGCCAAATAGTTTCTTCAGTATTTACAAAATCAATATGGGAAAAAGTCGGAGGTTATTCGACAAAAATGGAAAAAATGGGATATGAAGACTGGGAATTCTGGATAAACATAGCCAAAAATGGTGGAATGGGTTCTGTTGTCGAAGAGCCATTATTCTTATATAGAAAACATGGTGTTTCAATGATTGATAATGCAAGAAAAAATAACGACTTACTCTACAAAACTATAAAAGAAATTCACAAAGATTTGTATACCAACGAAACAGCTTCAATTAAATTTTACAAACGTAATGATAGATACATTGCAACCAATCCACTTGAGAATATGGCCGGTTCAAAAAAAACACAATTTAACAAAAGAAACATACTTTTTGCACTACCTTACACCATAGTTGGCGGTGCTGATAAAAGATTCAGGGCAATTTCAAAAAAACTTGTCAAAAATAATTTTCATATATCATTTGTCACATCCCTTAAGGCTGACGAACTACTTATAGACACGTCAAAGGAATATTCCAACATATCTAAAGACTTGTTCAATCTTCCCAATATCTACACAAATGAGAAGGAGTACTATGAGTTTGTTTTATATCTCATAAAAACACGGGGTATAGGAACCATTTTTTTGGGTGGTAGTAAATACTTTTATGAAATTCTCCCGAAATTAAAAGTCGATTTTCCTCACATAAAAATCTTTGACCAACAATTCAACACCGATGTTCACTTTACCAGCAATCGCAAATATTCCAAATACATTGATCATACTATCGCTGAAAATGAAAACGTTTATAACGAATTAGTCCAAGTCTATAATGAAACCTCTAGCAATGTAACTCTTATTCAAAACGGTGTAGACTTAACCGAAATTGAAAGATGGAAAACAATGTCTGAATGGCCTATTGGTCTGCCACATAATAAGTTTATTGTTTCATTTATAGGAAGACTTTCAGAAGAAAAAGGTCCAGATATATTTATTAAAATAGCAGATAAACTTAGATCAAACAAAAAACTTTTTTTTGTACTAGCAGGACCAGGACCAGAATTTGCAAAATGCCAAGACTTAATTGACAAGTTAAAGCTCAATAACAAAATATTACTTACAGGAATGGTGCATCCGGGAGCTTTCTTGAATGCAAGCGATGTCCTTGTCCTAACATCCAGAGTAGACGGAAGACCCAATACTGTTTTAGAAGCACTCTCCATGGGGAAGCCGGTAATTTCTTCATCAGTCGGTGGATTACCTACAATAATCACAAACGGAAGTAATGGTTACTTGTGTGAGTCCGAAAACATTGATGAATTTGCAGGCAAAATTAGTCTTTTGTCTAATTCAAAGAAACTCTATAAAAAAATAGCCGATAATTGCTTAAAATATTCTCACAAATATCTCGATGATTCCAAAAATCTTGATAAATATTTAACCTTGTTCAAATGATTTCCTTAACTTTACTGAAAAAAGTGAGGATAGAGTATATATTTCTAGCCCTTTTTTCTATTTTATTAGTTGCGATTAACATTTATTGGACAAAAAGAGATACCGCGCTTCCATCGTATGATCAATCTTGGTATCTAGAAAACTCAATACATATATACAACAGCTATAAATCTGAAGGGTTGAGTGGACTCTCAAAAAGCTACGTTAATGCTTTTAGTGGTCAAAAAGCACCATTATTAAGCTTACTACCACTACCTTTTTACCTTATATTAGGACCAAAAGAGAACGCTGCTATGATAGTAAATTGGGTCTCATTATTGTTACTTAACTATTATTTATTTTTATTAGTTAGAAAATTAGTAAATATAAAAGTAGCATTAATTTCGGTATTTATTACTCAAACTATGCCTCTATTTTATGCATTGAATAGACAATTCTATGTTGAGTACTTACTTACATTACTTGTCGTTATCTTTTTGCAGATATTGCTCAAAGACAATGTGTTTCACTCAATCCGTAATTGCATCTCTCTAGGTATAGTTGCTGCATTAGGACTACTTACCAAAGTGAACTTTCCAATGTATGTATTAGTTCCAAGTGTTTATATTTTCATAAAAGAAATTACCAAAAAAAATGTCCCATTAGAAAAAATAATAATAAATATTTCAGTCGCAATATTTATTTTTATTGTTGTATCGTCTACTTGGTATTATCCAAATTTTAATACTATCTCAAAGTTTGCAATTTCAACATCTTATGGTGAAATTGCCAAAGATTATGGATCAACAAATGTATATTCATTATCAACGGTTCTAAATTATTTCAAAAGTATCTCAAGAAATGGGATCTCGGTATATTACTCTATTCTACTAATCGCAAGCTTATTCAGTTTTAAAAACTTAAACAGGGAAAAACTGAACATCTTTTTATTTTTATTTTCATGGTTTTTATTTCCGGCATTACTTTTAACATTCGGAGTGAACAAGGAAATTAGATACATTCAACCAATTTTACCTGTGTTAGCAATACAGATATCATTGTTAATAAATGAATATAAGTTTAAAAAGAAACATCAAAATATTTTTTGGATATTATTATTTATTTTTCCAATATACCAACTATTTAACCTATCTTTTTTTAACAAAATAAAAACAGATTCATCAAGTCATTTATATTCCCCAAGCCAAAACAACTGGAAAACTCAGGAAATTATTGATTATATTTCTGGACAACCAAAATACTCAAGATATAGCCTTGTACTTGATAGTAAAAGCCAGATAAACCATAACAATTATTCTTATCTGCTTGCCAAAACTCACCCCAATGAGAATATTTATTTTACCGGACCAGTATTAAATAGAAATTCGACCGATGATATTCTGTCAAGAATTAAAGTAATCGATCCTGATTACATAATAATATCTGACGAAATTTCGAACAGTCGGGATTTAGAAATATTTACTAGTTTTAACAAACTAATTGAAAATAGCGCCATTCCTTATTCACTTCAAAAAACATTCATAAGTAATACAGGTAAAAATATAAATATCTATAAAATATTTTTTCCAATTATTAAAAAGACGCAATCTGATGTCACAAAACCTTTTAATAATAAAATATCAGTCTTATCCTATACGTTAAGCAAAACCAGCAAATATGTTCAGTTTTCTGCTGTAATCAGTCAGAATGATTACACACCTCACGATGAATACGTTTTTAAAATTAGTTGCACTCTAGCAAAAATACCAATACGAGAAGGGCAAACATTTTTTTCTCCAGAAACATGGTTATTCAATACTGACGAAAACCATTTAAATGATCAAAATTACATTATAATCAACAATACGTTCAGCAATGTCGACAATGACTGTACATTAAAGTTACAAATGTTTGACAGTGTGACAAATTTAAAAATTGGAAACGATATCGTTTTAAACTAAAAAAACTATGAATGAAGAAAAATGGATAAATAAAAATATTTTTTATCATCATGATTTAGAATCTTTCTTTAAATTTAATATTCCAGAAGGGTCAAGTGTTCTTGAAATAGGCTCAAAAACTGGCTACTTAATTAATAGCTTAAAGCCGAAAAATGGTGTGGGTATTGAGTTTGAAAAACATTTAGTCGAATTCGCAACAAAAAAATATCGTCACATAAAGTTCATTTACGCAAAAGAAGATTCTATTAATATAAAAGGTACCTTTGACTATATTATAATTTCTGACCAATTATCAAAGATAAATGATATTCAGTACCTATTTAATCAAATAAAAAATAATTGTAATGAAAATACCCGGATAATAATAAACTACCACAGCTTTTTATGGCTTCCTCTACTTGATATAGCTGAAAAACTAGGATTAAAGGCACCACAAAAAAGAACTAATTGGCTTACTACCAACGATATATGTAATTTGTTAGATTTAGAAGGTTATCAAGTTATAAAAAGCGGAAGTAGGTTTCTTTTTCCAATTTATATACCTATATTTTCGAATCTTTTAAATAAATATGTAGGTAAGTTCCCTGTATTTAAATTATTTAATTTAACTAATTACATAATTGCTAGATACACAAAAAATAATCCATTGGAGCACTCTGTAAGTGTTGTCATTGCCGCCAGAAATGAAAAGGGTAATATTGAAAACGCCGTCTTAAGAACTCCAATTATGGGAAAAAAAACTGAAATTATTTTTGTAGAAGGCGGATCCACAGACGGAACCTACGAAGAAATCATTAGAATTGCTAAAAAGTACAAAGACAGAAATATTTTATACACAAAACAAACAGGTATTGGAAAAGGGGATGCGGTCAGAAAAGGTTTTTCCATTGCAACAGGTGATATCTTAATGATTTTAGATGCAGATCTTACAGTACCACCGGAAGATCTTCCGAAATTTTACAATGCCATAAACTCTGGGAAAGGTGAATATATAAACGGTTGTCGATTAGTTTATCCAATGGAAGATGAAGCTATGCGTTTTTTGAATATAATTGGTAACAAATTTTTTTCAGTTGCATTTTCATGGCTTCTAGATCAACAAATTAAAGACACTTTATGCGGGACCAAAGTACTTACAAGTGAAAACTATAAAAAACTTGAAAAAAACCGAAATTATTTTGGAAATTTTGATCCTTTTGGAGATTACGATTTAATTTTTGGTTGTGCCAAGATGAATTTGAAATTCTCTGAAGTACCTATCCGATATAAAGCCAGGGAATACGGATCAACAAACATATCTAGATTCAAACACGGATGGTTACTCATGAAAATGGTCGTATTTGCAACTAACAAAATTAAGTTTATCTAACTTATCCTCCCAAAAAGAATATATCGAAGAAACATAATTTTCTTCAATATAATTATGGCCAATATTGTAGAAGCTAAAGTTGTAAAAAATGTATAACTTATATTAAGGAAACTTTGACCATGGGTATGTAAGAAAAAAGTATGTAAACTATAAATCTCTAAAGTAATTCCACCAATAAAGATAAATATATTTGAATATTTAAGTTTTGAAACAATGTTAGAAACAGACAGTATAGTAGCAATCCCTGTTAAAGGTGTTAAATATAAATACAAACTAGTAATTACTGTTACAATTTCTCTTGTAAAATGGTTTCCTAAATACAAATTAAAAGATGGTGGGGTTGTTCTATTCCAGAAATATGCAAATGGTACAAAAAGCAATACCGCTAAAAATTGATAATTAACCAATGATTTTAATAATATAGTTTTAAACTTTGATACAAAATAACCTATACAAAAAAATACAATATACCACTTTACTAGATGCAATCCTAATACATTTGTTGGAATTATTGAGATTAAGTAAATACCAAATATTATAAATATATCTTCTAGTTCGTAAAATTTTAATTTATCAATAATAAAAAATAATAAAATAAAAATAATATTTATTAAAAAAAGCACCCATAAAAACCACAATCCGTAATCAGGTGACTTTAAAAGTTGGATTAACCTAGTGATGAAACTTTGAGTTAAATAAGTGTTTTTTAAATAAAAACTAATAATAAACCAAGAGAAAAAGGGGACTACAAGTAAATTGAATTTTTTAATCAAAAAATTAATATTTATTCTATTTCTACTAAAAAATAATGTATAACCACTTATAAACATAAACAACGGCATGTGAACAGAATAAATGTATCTAAAAATTAAATTACTATCAAAAGCTGGTACACTATATTGTATCGAGTGTCCTATAATTACCAAAATAATAGCAATCCCTCTTGCTACGTCTATTACTTTGTCTCTCATTTTTACATTATAACAGTATATTAAATTATATAAACACTATTTATTTATATTTTTATAAAAGATTAAACTAAGTATTGGTATAATGTTCTTAGTAAAACAAATGTCAAACGTTTCAATTATTATTCCTAGTTATAACGGTGTTACATATCTAGAAGATTGCCTTAAAGCTCTCATCAAATCTATTTCATTATGCAGCAATTCTAAGTTTGAAATTATTCTGGTCGATAACGGTTCCTCCGATAATAGCGTTGAAGTATTTAACAAAGTCCTAGCCAAGCAGGATAAAACAGTAATATATAACAAAATAAACAGGGGATTCGCCCCTGCGGTGAACCAAGGAATTATCAAAGCTAAGTACGAATACGTTTGTTTACTTAATAACGACCTGACCCTTGAACCAGACTGGTTTCCTAAAATAATCAACGCGATAGAAAGGTCTAAAAATAATAGAATGGTAACTTTTTGTGGATCTGTCTTGAACAAAGCAGGAACACACTATGAATCTACTGGCCTAAACTTCAAATATTCAGGTAAGTGTGAAAACATAGATTCAGGAAAAGTGTATGACAAAAAAGAAAATCAAAGAATGATCAACTCAATTATTTGGGGAAGTACAGCAGCAGTAATTGTATATCATCGACAAACTTTAATTAACATTGGACTATTTGATGAAGATTTCTTTGCGTACGAAGAAGATGTTGACGTAAACCTTCGCTTACATAAACTAGGTTACAAAACACTTCTGGTCCCATCCGCCATTTCATACCACCTCGGTGGCGGTACTAGTAAAAAAATGGGGAACTTTAGACATATTCATGATTCCAAAAACTGGATATTTATCATCCAAAAACTTTATACAAAGAAAGAACTTATAGATAATATCTTCCAAATCATTGAAGAAAGACTGCGCAATATGTCAGGACTCATCAAACAAACAGTCAAAATAGATAGATTCAAATCAATAATCACTGTCCCTCAGGCACTTTTTCATGCATACTTTCCAGTTCTAGCTAAACACTCCAGAACGATGAGTAAACGTCGCATCTTTTTCGACCTAATGAAAAATAAAACTTAGATTTTCTTCTTATTTTCCCACTTCCATACTGTCTCAATAATTTTTCTCAAGTCAGTGTACTCAGGACTCCAACCCAATACTTTTTGAGCTCTACTACTATCTGCCACTACTATTTCTGAGTCACCAGCTCGTCGATCTGTTTCAATTACATTAAAATCAACTCCAGTGATTTTCTTGGTGGTATCGATAACCTCACGAACAGAAAAGCCCTTTCCATTACCAAGGTTAAATACATCATATTCACCTCCACTATCAAAAAAACTTAGTGCTTTAATATGTGCCATTGCCAAATCGGATACATGTATATAGTCGCGGACACAAGTACCATCAGGAGTTGAATAGTTAGTACCAAATATACTAATACTATTTTTTCTACCAAAAACAGCATCAAAAACAAGTGGTATCAGGTTTAGACCAGCACCACTTCGCTCACCAATTTCAGAGTCTCTATCTGCCCCGACCGCGTTAAAATACCGAAAAGATACTGATTTGAAACCATAAGCATGGTAATAATCCATTAACACTTGTTCTATCATCAACTTTGTCCGACCGTACGGGTTCATCGGTAATTGTGGATGTAGCTCATCAACAGGGTTATATCTTGCATCGCCATAAGTAGCTGCAGAAGAAGAAAAAACAAATTTGTCTATCTTGTGGCGCATCATCACATTCAATAAATTTATCGTGTTTATTACATTATTTTGATAGTATTTTCTTGGGTCAATCATCGACTCAGCCACAGCTTTATATGCCGCAAAGTGCATTACGGCATCAATTAGATGGTTTTTAAAAACGTTATCTAAAACATCTGTGTCACCTAAATCACCTTTAATAAATTTTCCCCATTTTACTGAGTCTTCACTTCCGGTCGAAAGGTTATCAAGTACAATTGTTTTATAGCCATTTCTTGAGAGTTCCTTGTTCACATGCGATCCAATATATCCAGCTCCTCCGACAATTAGTATGTTTCTTATTTTTTTTCTATCCATAGCCTGAAACATATTATTTTATTTTTTAACATTACTTATTTTTCTCACTAGTATTTCCATTTTTTCTTCTTGTGTTCTGATCTTAATATTATTTTCGACCGTCACAAAAGTCAGTACCATAAACGCTATCACCATAATTAGATCCACTACTGTCAGCATGAACATATTGTTCAAATAAGGTTGAAGAATTTTTGGAAACAGAACAACAGTGATAAACATACTCCAAATAATCATCCACGCCAAAAAAATTAGTGGAGTTATTTCTCTTTTTTTAAAATGAAGATATAGTACATAGATCATGAATAAAGCAAACCCTAGTAATGCTAGCTGGACTCCTTGGATGTTCATTTTTCAAAAAACCAAATTGGGATTTGCAAAAGGATTTTAATGGCATCCAGTATCGATACTCCTTTGTACTTATCCTTATAAATTGTATCAATTTTAATTTCAGAAAAAGCCAAATTATTTCTACCTATTTTTGCGGCCATTTCTGTCTCTAGTCCATACCGTGTCGAATACCATCGAAGTAGGGGATAAACCTCTTTTCTAAAAGCTAGGTATCCCGATAACAAATCTTTTTTATGAATGTTGAATATAAGTCCAATCAATTTTGATGCCACTATATTTCCATAACGACGAACTAGTGGTGCCTTAACTCCCATGTCTCGATAACCAAAGACAATTCTGTTTCTAATCAATTCTTTCTCAAATTCTGGCAAATGCTTGGGATTATGCTGACCATCAGCATCAATTACAATTATTGCCTCTGCACCATTCTCCCACGCTTTTTCCACCCCCGTTTTGACTGCCGCACCCTTACCTAAGTTAAACGCATGAGACAAAAGCGTAATCCGTTTGTTCAGAAGAAAATTCTTTTTCAATATCGAAAACGTCTTATCAGTCGAGCCATCATCCACTACGATCAAGTTATTCCTACTAATTATGAGTATTTCCCGAATGGTATCTACCGCTCTTCCTTCCTCATTACATACCGGAACAATAATATTTATTATCACTGTTTACTTATATCACAACGATTTCTTCTGTTCCCACGCCCACGCAGTTTTGACAATATCTTCAATTTTTTTATATTCTGGTTCCCAGCCTAGCTCAGCTTTGACTTTGTCGATACTAGCTAGTAGCCGAGGACTATCACCCGCGCGGCGGGCGCCGAACTTTACTTCAAAGGGAATTCCAGTAACTGTTTTGACGGCTTCAACCACTTCTTTGTTGGAATAACCACTACCACTTCCCAGGTTATAAAATTTACTCTCGCCGCCACTTAGAAGGTGTTTTACGCCTAGTACGTGTGCTCTTGCCAGATCTTCCACATGAACATAATCTCGAATACAAGTCCCGTCCGGTGTATCAAAATCATCACCATTGATTACAAATTCTGGTAGCTCTCCTTTGGCAAACATAAAAATCCGCGGGATAAGATGTGATTCTGGTTGATGACTCTCGCCTAGCTCACCATCACGATCGGCTCCGCAAGCGTTGAAATATCTAAAAACGACATACTTAAGTCCATACGCGAGTCCGTAGTCTTTAAAGACATTCTCGATCATGAACTTTGTCTGGCCATAGGGATTGATAGGTTCTCTTCGATCATCCTCGGCAATCGGTACTCTTTCTGGCACTCCAAACACTCCAGCCGTCGAGGAAAAGATTATTTTATCCACCCCATGTTTGCGCATTACCGACAACAGATTTAGAGTGTTTACCAAATTGTTGTAATAATATTTTTCAGGCTCAGCTACCGATTCACCCATTTCAATATAGGCAGCAAAATTAAATACCAAATCAATCTTATATTCTGTAAACACCTTTTCAATATCGGCGATATTGGCTAGGTCTCCCTTAAAGAATTTACCCCATTTAATGGCTTCTTCATGCCCGGTCTTCAAGTTGTCAAACACTACCGTTTCATAACCCTCTTTCGTTAAATATTTATTTACTTGAGAACCTATATATCCAGCTCCTCCGACAATTAAAATCATTTTTTAATAAAAATTAATAATCCACCAATTAAGCTATTTAGCACAGCCAAAACTCCACCAAAGGTAGACATCAGAAGAACTTTTTCTGGAGCATACCCCAGCGGTACTAAGAAAAATAAAAATAAGTTCTCTCTAGCGCCAAAACCAGCCACTGATATCGGGAGAAGCAAAATTAAGGAAATTACCGGTATAAAAATATAGACCTGCAATAGACTTACTCCGGCTCCAAAAATATTACTATAAAACCAAGTTGGTATCATCCAAATTGGCTCTGCAGCCAGGGAAAGTAAAAAACAATTAAGGATTCTTCTACGATTACCTTTTTTCAATATATCCATCACCTGAATTAGTCTCTTATACAATGTAAACCTACCAAAATAATTATCAAAATATTTTTCGTAATCAAATAAGAAAACTACAATAAAAAAACCGACAGTTCCGAAGAATAATCCTCCAAACACCAATAGTAATATAGGGGGAAACACATATCCCAGAGACTGACCCATAAGCAGCGCCCCAAACCCGACGATTACAAACGCCGCGAGTCCAATAATCCGGTCAATCAGCACTGAAGCAGCAATTTTGGTTTTAGATAATTCCGGATACCGACTCAAAAGGGGTACCCACTTAATAGCGTCAGCCGCCAGTCCGGTCGGGAAAAACAGTCCATAAAAACCACCTAGATATGCTGCCCGAGTGAAATTCCAATAATCTTTTAGACCTGTCTTTTCTAATACTAGCCAGCTCCAGCGAATACCGCCCATCGCGGTAGTCATAATAAAATAGAGAATCATTACCACCACAAACCACGGCGGTACCATCGTAAATTCTTTAAACAGGTGAAGGACATCTACCTTTCTAAAAGCAAAGTATATAAGTCCAACTGACAAGACAGCCCTAAGCCACTCCGAAGACAATACTTTTTTGAGCATATTCGTAAACTATACTATAACAAATGGCCCGTGTTTTACTAATCAGTCACATTTGCCCACCCGCAATCGATGGCGGTTCTAGAGTTATTCACAAAGTAGGGGATTATTTTAAAACCCAAGGTCACACTGTAGCCTCTCTTTGTAGCGATGCCTCTTCCACTGACGACTTCACACATTCATATAGAACCATCTTTACTAAACCAAACTCGAACAATTCTAAGTTTAAACTTCCAGTTTATACAATCTTCCATCGACCACTAAAACTTGTATCAAGACTTTTTCCCATATTTTCAGTATTTACCAAAGGACCGATCTTTAAACCATTTCCATTTCTAAAGTTTTTAAAGTTTTATCTCCAATTCAAACCAGACTATATTATTGCCGGTCCACTACCAACCACTATTGTTCTCTATGCTAATTTCTTGCGGCTTATCTCAAATTTTATTATTCGCCATCAGACTAAAATTCTTGTCAACGCTTCTTTTCATCCTACTGATAAAGATTTTCATAATCCTTTTTTAATTCATGCTCTAAAGTCTTCAGATTTTATTTGGACCTTAACTGATTTTGAAACAAATTATTTTCATCAACATTTTGGAATACCATTGTCCAAAATGATAAACGTGGGTAATGGCATCGATAGATCCCTTCTAATTAAAGTTCCAAGGCTCAAACTTTCTAAAGTGCTAAAACTCCTTTATATTGGTTCATTCGCCGCCCACAAGGGTATCGAAGTTATCATTGATTCACTAAAGCATCTTCCACCAACCACAACCCTAACTCTAGCAGGACAAACTACACTCTATTCTCCGGTTATTAGATCAAAAATCAAAAAACTTCCTAAGTCCTACCAGAATCGGATATCCCTGATTAATTCATTTTCCGATGTAGACCTCAAAAAATTGCTCGACAAGTGCTCAATTCTTATTTCAGCATCAACTCAAGAAAGTTTTGGTATTGTCTTACTCGAAGCCATGGCCCGAGGTATTCCCGTTATCGGCGCTGACATACCAACCTCCACCGAATTAATTAATCGTTCTAACGCTGGAATAATATTTAGAACAGGTGATCCACTTGATCTCTCCAAAAAAATAAATTCGCTAAATAATCCGCAGGATCTAAAGCTATATGGTTCTCAAGGATTGTCCTACGCAACTACCCATACTTGGGATAGAATAGGGGAGTCACTATGGCAAAAAATATCATCATCCTAATAGCACTAGGCATTTTTTCTTTCATTATTTATCAAAATTTCTTTGCTTTGACTCCATTTAAAAAGACTGCTTTAAAGATAAAGGATCAAGAATACACTCTGGAAATTGCCTCTACTGTCACTCAAAAATCAAACGGCCTAATGAAAAGAACTTCACTTTGCAGTAACTGTGGCATGATCTTTGTCTCCGAAGCACCTACAGAACAAATCTTTTGGATGAAAAATACTCTAATACCACTCGATATGATTTTCCTTGATGGTGATGGCAAAATTATCAATATTGAAAATGCGGTACCTCAACCTTCAGTCCCTGACCTTCAACAAAAACTTTACCGCAGTACTGCACCATCCCAATATGTCATCGAACTAAATTCTGGAGATAGTCAAAAATTAAACCTAAAATCCGGTGACAAAATCGAACTCCCCCAATTTTAGTATTGTCATACCCAACTTTAACGGCGCCAAGTTTATTGAGCCCTGTTTGGTTACACTTCACAAAGCTATTCTCAGTTGTCCAAAATCAAAATTTGAAATAATTTTAGTTGATAATGGTTCTACCGATAACAGTCCCGAAATATTTAAAAAATTTTTCCCGGAAAATTCTAAACTGATAGCTTTAAGATCAAATTTTGGATTTGCCAAGGCAGTCAACGATGGGATACGAACGTCTAAATACGATTACGTCTGTGTACTCAATAATGACCTAAACTTAAATCCCGATTGGTTCTCGCTTATATCTAAAGCCATAACTGAAAATCCTAAATATTCTACATTTTGTGGCACAGTCTTGTCCTATGATGGCTCAAAAATAGAATCACAAGGTTTTAAATACTTCATGTCCGGACGTTGCGAAAATATAAATAACGGCCAACCTTACAAATCGTCATTGCGAGAAAGTTTACCCCGAGCAAAGTCGAGGGGTGACAATCTTAAAGCTCCCTACATTCCTGTTTGGGGTAGCTCCGCCGCTGTAGTGGTCTATCAAAAATCCGCCATAGAAACAGTCGGCTTGTTTGATGAATCTTTTTTTGCCTATATTGAAGATGTTGACCTAGCTTTTCGCTTATCTAAAAATAATTACCAAAGCTTGCTTATTCCTACTGCCATTTCCTATCATTTGGGCGGAAGTACCAGTAATAACATGGGTACCCTTCGCCAGTACTACACTCTTCGTAACTGGATAAAATTAATTATAAAAAATTATTCAATATCGCAGATACTCACCAACCTACCATCAATCATGATCGAAAGGCTACGTAATCTATCGTATTTGATCCGTTCTTCTCTTATAATTAACAAATAATATATGATTATCGGTATTGATGTTTCCGCAGTTCCCTATGGCACCGGAGTCAGTAATTACACTTCAAATCTGGTCCGTAATTTGGTTTTGATCGATCACAAAAACCAATATAAGCTTTTCTTTTCCTCACTTCGCCAACCCCTGCCCGCCGAAATACAAGAGCTCACTAAGTACAAAAACGTTAAAATTTTCCGCCACTATTTTCCGCCTACACTTTTATCCTACCTCTGGAATGATCTTCATATCTTCCCCATCGAAATGTTTATTGGTCGTTGTGATATTTTCCATACTTGGGACTGGACTCATCCGCCCACCACTCGGGCCAAAACCATAACTACGGTTCACGACTTTGTTCCATTTTTGTTTCCCGAAGATCAGCACCCCCGAACCATTGCTACATTTAAGAAAAAACTCTCCCATGCTGTCCGCGAATGTTTCCATTTTATCTGCGTGTCGCAGAGTACTAAAAATGATCTGACTCGAATTTTTCCTGGAATTAAAGCCGATAAAATCTCCGTTATTTACGAAGCAGCCGAAAAAAAATTCGACTTATTCCACAAATTGTCACTCAAAGAAAGACAATCAAAGATTGCTAAAATCCACCAACAATACGGTCTTTCTAACTTCATCCTCACTCAAGGTACTCGCGAACCTCGTAAAAATTTGAGCCGACTTATCCAAGCCTTTACTCAATTTAAAAGAGCTCATCCAACCTCAAAAGTAGAGTTGGCTATCTCTGGTAAATACGGCTGGGGAGATGACGTCTCGCCACCAGGGGACAACTCAGTCAAAGTACTGGGTTATATTCCCGAAAAAGATTTGGTGGCTTTACACGCTAGTGCCTTGTGCCTTGCTTACCCCAGTACCTATGAAGGTTTTGGCCTCCCAATTATCAAATCAATGAAAGTCGGTACCCCCGTTATTACTAGCAACCTATCTTCTCTGGCTGAAGTTGCCGGACAGGCGGCCCTGTTAGTCAATCCCACTAGCACCAAAGAATTAACTGAAGCAATTACCAATATTGTCAATTCTCCCACACTTAGAAGAACTCTTATTAATCGAGGTTATCGTCAAGCAGCCAAATTTTCTTGGGCCAAGACCGCCTCCGAAACCTTGTCGGTCTACACCAAAACATTTAATTCATAAATATGAAAATTGGAATAGATGCCAACGAAGCCAATCATAATGTTCGAGTCGGAGTTGGTCAGTATGCTTTCAATATTATTTGGGAACTTTATCGACAGGACAAAAAAAATACTTACCACCTCTATTTAAAACAACCACCACTTTCAGATATGCCACCGCAAAGTGACAACTGGCAATATCATGTCTTTGGTCCCCAAAAACTTTGGACATTTATTGCTTTACCCTTTAGACTTTTTACCCAATCAATCAAACTCGATTTATTTTGGTCACCGAGTCACTATTCACCTCGTTTTTCTCCAGTTTCCACTATCCCCACTATCCATGATCTGGGGTATCTCGAGGCTCAAGACCAATTTAACTCCAAAGACATTTATCAGCTAATCAATTGGACCAAACGATCAATTTTCGGCGCTCACCAAATTGTAGCTGTTTCCGAATTTACCAAAAACGAAATCAATCGAATTTACAAAATTTCTCCAGACAAAATTACTGTCGTCCCAAATGGAGTGGGGGATATTCCTGTTAATACCGACAAAGATTTTGCCAAGGTAAAGACAAAATTTGGGATTACCAAACCATATTTTCTCTATCTCGGGACTCTCAAACCAAATAAAAACATTCCATTTTTGATCAATGCTTTTGCAGACTTTCTCAAACTCCAAAAATCAAAAGACCCTCAGTTTCAACTTGTTATCGCCGGTAAAAAGGGTTGGCAATACGACACCATCTTTTCGCATGTTACTGCCAATCACTTAGAAAAATCAGTAATCTTCACTGATTATATTAGCGAACTAGAAAAATGGACACTTTATAAAAACGCCATAGCTTCGGTACTTCCTAGTACTTACGAAGGCTTTGGTATACCGGCCATTGAAAGTCAAAAATCAAAAGTTCCGGTCATTGCCTCTAACATTCCCGCCTATCGCGAAGTTTTAGAGGACTCAGCTATCATAATCGACCCCGCTAATACTTCTTCCCTTACCCAAGCCCTGATTGATATTCAGTCTCCAGTACTTCGTAAAAAACTGATTGCACTAGGTTCCGCCAAAGCCAATCATTACACCTGGGCTAATTCAGCCAAAATGCTTATTAATACCTTCAATAAGGTATAATTCCACTATGAATGAGTACGTTGGTCAAAAAGTAAATTTGGGCAACATTATCCCCAAAACTATCAATCGGCTGATAACTATTGGCTTAGAGTTTTGGCTTTATATTCTCCGACTAGTTGGTTATATCCCCAGTCACTTAATTCGAAAATTTTTCTACAATCTTTCCGGCATGGATCTACCACTCGATTCGACTATTCATCTTGGAGCCAATTTTTTTAAACCCAGTGGTATCAAAATTGGTCATGATTCTATCGTCGGTAGTCGTTGTTTTCTTGATGGTCGAGCTCCGTTGACCATCGGCAATCACAGCAGTCTCGCTTCTGAGGTGATGATCTACAATGACGAACACGACATCCACTCCGACACTTACGACAATTCTTTTGGGCCAGTAACTATTGGAGATTATGTTTTTGTCGGACCTCGGGCAATTATTCTTCCCAACGTCACCATTGGCGAAGGGGCAGTTATCGCCGCTGGAGCTGTCGTCACCAAAGATGTTCCTGCATTTGAAGTCTGGGGTGGTGTCCCTGCGAAAAAGATATCTGATCGACGTATTAAAAAACCCAGTTACAATCTTGGACGGGTAATGCTCTTTCAATAACATGAATAAAGTTCTGATAATTTTTTTGGTAATTTTCAATATATTAGCGGTAACTTATTTATCAGTCCCGTTACCTCACATCCCTGACCTTACCAACTCAGTCCGCTCTACTCTGCCTGGTGATACCACCCAGCTTAAAAATGTCTCCGGATATTTTACCAATCTATCGCGGACTGAAGTCATTACTTTCTATAAAGCCAACTTAAATGGTCCTCTGCGAATTCAACTAAATCATCCACCCGAAAAAGCCAAAGAAGTTATTACTGACACCATCCAAAGTTATTACCTCGAAGAATTTGTCTTTCCATTCAAAGGCTCTGTCTTTATCAATGGTTATGACTGGCAAAATGACGTCTTCACCAAACCAGAAAAAAGAATCGCCAATAAACTGATCTACAACGGCGCTGAGTACCAATCAAAAATTACCGTCAAATCATATCCCACCAGTTTCACTCAAAGATTAATTGGATTTTTTGGAACTGAAATCTTATTAATAGCTATATGGTGGTGTTATCGAAGCTTCCTCAAAAAAAATGAATAAACCAATACTTTCAATCATCATAGTTAACTGGAATACCGCCGATATTACCGTTGATTGTATTAAGTCAATTTTTACTGACAAAGGCTTAAAAGACACTCCTTACGAAATCATCATGGTTGATAATGCCAGCACTGATGACAGTGTCGCCAAAGTCAAAAAACTTAAAGGGCCCATCAAGATAATTGTTAACCAAGAAAATGTTGGTTTTGGTCGGGCCAACAACCAAGGAATAGAAGTATCTCAAGGAAATTATTTACTCCTCCTCAACACCGACACTATTATTCTTCACAGTGCCATTAGCCAATCCCTTGATTGGCTTAGTAGCCACCCAGAAAGCTATGGTTGCACTGCCCAACTCCTCAATAAAGATAAAACCATCCAGCCTAGTGGGGGATACTTCCCCACGCTTTTAAACATCGCCTCTCTTCTACTTCACCTCGACGACTTACCATTTGTTAATTTTTTTATCCCACCTTACCATCCACATTCACCCGACTTTTACACCCACGACAAATATTATTTAAAAGACCATCCCCAAGACTGGGTAACTGGAGCTTTTATGCTTATTCGTCGGGAAATGATTGTTAAGGTCAAAGGTTTTAATCCTGATTTCTTTATGTATGGTGAAGAAATGGAGATGTGTTATCGCATTCATTTGCTCTACCCCAAACTTCAACTGTGGTATCTAGTCGGTCCCCAAATTATTCATCTGGGTGGAGCTTCCTCCACCAGTAAACAAATTATTTATGACCGTGAATACGATGGCATCAGTGCTTTCTTCCGAATGCATCGATCAAGTGTTGAACAAAAATTATTAAAATACCTTATATCTATCAACCGTTTTCTTCAGTTACATCTTTATAAATATTTACGCCGTGCTTAAAAGATTTTCTCTCCTACGTCCCATCCTTGCTGTTCTGATTATCTTTATCCCTCTGTATCCCAAATTTCCTCTAGCCTCAGTGACTGGAACCTATGTGGCTATTCGTCTTGACGATATCATCGTCACTATCTCTTTATTGTTTTGGCTTATATACCAACTTCGCCATAAGTTTCCAGTTCTCAAAGAACCCATCACCAAACTATTTGCCGCATATCTTATCGCTATTGTCATAAGTTTTATTAATGCCTACTTTATTAACCAAACAGAACCGGTAAACATCCTCCTTCTCCACTTACTTCGCCGTTTTGAATACATTTCTCTTTTCTTTTTAACCATTTCTACTACTAAAGATTACCCACATCTTAAGGAATTTTATACTTTCTTAGCTCTAGCAACTGCAGGAGTAATTGCTTATGGTTTTGGCCAAAAATATTTTAGTCTGCCAGTTATTTCGACCATGAATTCTGAATTTAGCAAAGGCCAACTACTGCAAATGGATAATTGGACCCGCATCAGTTCCACCTTTGCTGGTCACTACGATTTGGCAGCATTCCTAAGTATTGTTTTGGTATTAATTGGGGGAGTCATTGTCACTCAAAAAAACATTTGGCTAAGGCTCACCAATATTATTCTCTGGCTTCTTTCTTTTCAAATTCTTACCCTTACCGCATCCCGAGTCTCCATTTTCGCATTCTACGGAGGCATGTGTCTAGCAATTTTCTTACTTCGTAAATATTTTTGGATTGTCCCAGTGACTATTGTTTTTGCCTTTAGCCTAGTCAATTCCAAAGATCTTAATCAGCGCTTACTCGCCACTATTCCTGCCCTAAAAAACCAGTTCTTTGTCACCACTCCTATGGTTACCCCAACCCCCATCGCTGTAATCACCCCTACCAAAGGACCTATCGCAGTAGTTTCTCCAGTCATCAACAAAGTTACTCCCAAACCAACTATTATTCGCAAAGGACCAATCGAAGAACAAATTCCCATCGATGCTGATGTTGGCGTTGCCCGATCTGGAGAAATTCGTTTTAATGCCGAATGGCCTCGAGCCATTACTGCCCTAAAGAAAAATATTCTTTTTGGAACCGGACTTGGTTCGATCACTTTGGCTACCGACAACGATTATCTCCGGCTTTTGGGGGAGAGTGGTGTAGTTGGATTTGTGACTTTTATGTTGATATTTTTATATTTTACAATCCGGACTTATCAAGTGCGTTCCCGCCCCTCACTTTTATTTTTTGCCGCCATGATTACATTTCTGATCAATGCCACCTTAATTGATGTCTTTGAAGCCTCAAAAACAGCCTATTTATTTTGGATCATGATGGGATTTTATTATCAAATCCTCAACCAGAAAAAAGTCTCTAAATGAAAAAAATATTAGTCATTTTGGTATTACTTTTTGGCCTCATGGCTCGACTCTATCGAGTAAATGAACCTGTCGCCGATTGGCATTCCTTTCGTCAAACCGATACTGTAGCGGTCACTCAGGTCTATCAAAAACAGGGTTTTGATTTTCTACATCCTCGTTACTACGATATTTCATCGACCCAATCAGGTAAAGAAAATCCTCAGGGCTATCGTATGGTCGAAGCCCCGATCTACAATGCCATGTCTCTAGGGGTTTCCTACCTAATCGGTGGCAATGTGACTCTTGCCTCACGCCTAGTCTCTATCCTTCTATCTCTTGGTAGTGGCTTGCTTATATTTTTTATCGTCAAAGGATTTACCTCGCAATATTTGCCTTCCCTTTTTAGTTTGGCTCTGTTCATGTTCTTACCGTTTAATGTTTTTTATTCTCGAGTAACTCTTCCTGAACCAGCTGCTGTTTTCTTTATGTTACTTTCTCTTTATCTGTTTTCAGATCATTTACTTTTTTCTGGCATAGCCTTAGCCCTGTCACTTCTGGTCAAACCTTATACCGGGCTTATTCTTTTTCCGACTTTATTGACCATTATCCTGACTCACCAAACCAAATATTTTACTAAGAAATCTTTTTTGTCATTAATCATTTTTGCCCTTATCGCTCTAACGCCATTTGCTCTATGGCGTGTTTGGATATCCCAGTTCCCCGAAGGCATTCCCAGTAGCAATTGGTTGCTAAATAATGGCGTCACCACTACTTTTCCGGCTTGGTACCATGGTTACAATCTTAGTTTTCTCAATAAACTGATTGCCTTCCGACCTCATTGGTGGCAATGGTTATTTCAAGAAAGATTAAGCATCCTCATCCTTGGTAATTTTGGGGTAATTCCCATATTTCTAGGACTGGCTTATCAAAAAAAGTATTCTCAACCAATGGCTCTTAGCCTAGTCGCTGGGATTTTACTTTATTTCATTATCATCGCTCAGGGCAATATCCAACACGATTATTATCAAACTCTAATAATTCCTTCTCTAGCCATGTTGGGCGGGATTGGTTATTTCTATATATCGCAATTTGTTTTCAGTTCTCTCCCACTCAAAGTCTTAGCCATCAGTTCACTATTTATACTTTCATCTTATTTTTCTCTAACTAAAATTAAGGACTATTACCGGATCAATAACCCCATGATCATCACCGCCGGAATTGAAGCACAAAAATTTCTCCCCCAAGATAGTCTAATTATTGCCCCAAATAATGGCGATACTACCCTTCTTTATCACACTGGTTTTTTTGGCTGGCCCACCGAAATATATGATATCGATGCCAAGGTCAAAGAGTTTTCCCCAAGGCCTGTCTATCTTCTATCTTTGAATTATGATAAACATACCAATGACTTGATTGCTAAATATCCAAGTGTAGTCAAAAATAATAGTTATATTATTCTAAAACTTTCTCCATGACCCAAAAGAAACGCAACATCCTCATGATCACGCCTTATATTCCCAGGCTAAACCAGTCAGGAGGTCAGCGACACTCTTTCTTTACCCTAAAATATTTGTCCAAGACTAACAACATTACCCTGATCTGTTACAGTCGCAACGACGAAGGCCTTAGCGATCTTAAGCAATATTGTCAGAAAGTAATATTGATCAAAAGGGGACCCACTTGGAGTCTAAAAAATATCCTCATGGCCGGATTTAGCTGGTACCCATTTCTTTTAGTTAATTACATCAACGCTGATCTAAAATCAGCCATCGAGACTGAGATTAATACCCATAAATATGATGTTGTTCATTGTGATTGCCTTTACCCAATTCTAAATATCCCCGAAGTCAAAATCCCCACCATTCTTGTCGATGTCACTATCGAGTACGCCATCTACGAACATTTTGTCCGATCATTATCGGGTTGGAAAAAGCTAGTTGCCCCACTTTTGTGGATAGACGTTCTCAAACTAAAATACTGGGAGACTCGGTTTTGGAAACAGACTCACACCGTGATGATGTTTAGCCAAGAAGACCGCGAGTTTGTTATCAAGGCCACTGGCCGTCAAGATATTCATGTCTTTGAAGATGGGGTCGACCCCGAACATTTTGAACTGCCTCTCAAGACACCTCGATCGACGTACCCCTCAATTCTTTCTGGAGCATCCAATATGAAGTGGATGCAAAACCGAGAATCAGCTGAAATCATTCTTCGTGATTATTGGCCAAAAATAAAGAAAAAATATCCAACCGCGAAATTTTACATCGTCGGTCGAAATTCAGTTGATTTTTTTGGACATCTAAACTCCGAAGATATTATTGTTACCGAAGCTGACTCTGTCGGCCCACATGACCTTCAATATTATTATGAACACTGTTGGCTTTTACTCGCTCCGATGGGTAGCGGGGGTGGCACTCGCAACAAATTTCTCGAAGGCATGACCTTTAGAATTCCGGTCATTACCAACCCTGAAGGTGGTATGGGCAATATCAAAATAACCAATTATCAGGACGCAATTGTCTGTGACAAGAAAGAAATTCTTAAAAATGTTTACAAACTATTCGAGGATAAAAAGTATCGTCAACAAATGGGGGAGTCAGCCAGAAAACTTATCAAGGCAGACTATTCTTTTGAGACCAGTGTAGAAAAACTTAATCACATTTATGAAACCATCACCAAAAAGTAAGTCACCGGTTTTGTCAGTCATCATTCTTGATTACAATGCTCTGACTTATCTTCAAAAATTGTTTGAATCAATTTGCCGTTCGGTTTTAACTTCCCAAATTGAAGTAATCCTTGTCGACAATGCTAGCGCCGACAATTCGTTGGAAATTATTAAAAAAACCGGCTACTCTCATCCTAAAATAAATTTTAAGTACCTTCAAAATGGTGGCAATATTGGTTTTGCCGCTGGTAACAATCGAGCCGTAGAAATTTCTGATCCCAGTTCCAAATACGTTTTATTTCTTAATCCAGACACCTCAGTCGAACCCAATACTTTTCAAGGAATGGTCGATTATCTTGATAAACACCCCAAAATCGACACCGCCACCTGTCACGTAACTCTGACTCTCACCGGGGAACTTCAGCCAGAGTGCCATCGGGGATTTCCTACACCCTGGAATACTTTCTGTCATTTTTTCCTTCCCTTCATGTCCCGACTATTCCCCAAAGCTGCCCTATTTAATGGCTACCTTCTCGGACATCAAGATTACTCTAAGGTCCAGCCCATCGATTGCTGCGTCGGCGCATTTTATATGTTGCGACGAAACATCGGTCAAGAAGTCGGCTGGTGGAATGAAAAATATTTTATGTACGGTGAAGATCTTGATTTTTGTTACAAAGTCAAAAAGGCTGGATACAATCTTTACTTTATTCCTTTTTACAAAATCAACCATTACCAAGGAATTTCTTCTGGTATCAAAAAATCTAAATCGTCGGCCAGCCGGGAGACAAAGGTTCGTTCTGCCAAGGCCACTACTAATGCCATGAGAATTTTTTATCAAGAAAATCTATTTAGTGACTATCCTGTCTTTATGCACCCAATTATCAATCTTGGTATTTCACTTTTAGAATTCTACCGGGTTTTTAAAGCCCGTTATTTATAAAATGCCTTCAAAGGTCAATCATCCTCACATAGTCATCGATGCTCGTCTTTATGGGCCACGGCATACGGGACTTGGTCGTTATACCAAGAACTTATTGATTGCCCTGACCAACCTTCCTGAATTTGATCGCTATCGTTTTACTCTAATAATTTATCCAGAATTAAAAACTGAAATTAAAAAAGATTTGGGCAATAAGTTTGAATACCATGTCACCAGAATCCGGCACTACACATTTGCCGAACAGTTTTTTTTACCTCTAATACTGTGGTCACTCCAACCATCACTGGTTCACTTTACTCACCTTGATAAACCTATTCTATATTTTGGAAAATCAGTAGTCACAGTCCACGATCTGATTCGTCATTTTAGTAAAGGTTCTGACACTACCACCAGATCCCCACTATTATATTGGCCAAAATACTGGGGGTATCTACTCATGTCATCATTTATTATCCGTTTTAATCATCTTATTGTTCCTAGTAATTTTTGGAGAAACTATATTATTAATTACTACCATGTTGACCCCTCTCGAATTGTCACTACCTATGAAGCAGTCGATCCCTCAATAATTGCCCCCCAGAAAAAACCATCCTCTCCACCACAAAATTATCTTCTTTATACAGGCAACCTTTATCCTCATAAAAACATTGAAGTTGCTTTTCGTGCGCTTCAAAAAATACCATCTCTTAAATTAAAAATTATTTGTGCCCGCGATGTATTTCACGAAAGAGCCGTCAAATTAACCGCCAAACTTGGACTTACTAAGCAAGTAGAATTTTTAGGTTATATTCCAGACGAAGAATTTATCAACGTTTATCAAAAAGCTCTAGCCTTAGTCCACCCCGCATTTCTTGAAGGATTTTCTCTAACCGGACTCGAGGCGATGGCCCTCGGAACTCCAGTTATCGCTGCCAATAGTAGCTGTCTACCGGAAATATATGAAAAGTCTGTTCTTTATTTTAACCCAAAGGATCCAGCTGATTTAGTTAAAGTAATCAAACAACTTCAAAAGAGCCCGGCTCTAAGAAAAGACCTAATCAGTCAAGGATACAATCAAGTCTCCAAATATTCTTGGACCAAGACTTCAGCCAAAACTTTGAGTTTTTATCATGATGTGATTAGTACAAATGGTTGAATTGAAAAATCTCAAGATCGCAATTTTCTATGATTGGTTAAATAACTGGGGAGGAGCTGAACGTGTCTTACTAAATTTATTAACCCTATATCCTCAAGCTGAAATATTTACTTTGGTTCATGACCCTTCCAAGACTCCATGGCTTCCCCAAAAATTTAAAGTTCACACTTCATTTTTAAATAACCTACCTTTTGCCAAAAACAATCCCATTTTTTATACACCGCTATATAACCTGGCTATCGAACTGTTTAATTTTTCTTCATTTGACGTGGTTATCTCAACGACCACCACAGTCGGCCACGGGTTGCTGACCTCTCCCAATTCTTTGTTCGTTTGTTATTTTCATAATTTAAACCGTTATGTCTACTTCACTCCCGGAATATATAAAATACTCACTCCCTTATTGGCACTCTACAAAAAAATTGATCAAGTTTTGATTCATCGACCAGATGCTTTTTTTTGTAATTCACAGACAGTTGCCAATCGCCTGCAAAATATTTATCACCTCAACCCAATCGTCATCAATCCTGGTATCAATCTAACTAGTTTTACCTTACCCAAAACCAAACCTAGTCATAATTCCTATTTTCTAATTGTCGGTCGACAAGTCCCTCACAAACGCATTGATATTGCTATTGAATGTTTTAAGAAAAATCCGTCATTAAAATTAATTATTGCCGGCTCTGGTCGTGACCACAATCGATTAAAAAATCTTGCCAGATATTCTCAAAATATAAAGTTCATCAACCAACCAACTGACTCCGAGCTGGTGAAGTTATATCAAAACGCTTCAGCCTTAATTTGTCCTCAATTTGAAGATTATGGATTGACTCCCATCGAAGCTCAAGCTTGTGGTACCCCAGTTATCGCCTATGGTAGGGGAGGTAATCGTGAGACTACAGTTCCCAACAAAACCGCCATTTATTTTTATCATCAGACAGCCATTTCCCTTGGTCTGGCTATCAATAAATTTCAGAAAAAACATTTTGACCCCCATATTTGTCAGCAGAACTCACTCAGGTTCACCGAAAGTACTTTTATGCTAAACTTTAGCGACCATCTACAAAAACTATGGACAAAAAAATGAACCACTACATTCTAATCATGTGTGGTGGTAGTGGACCAAGACTTTGGCCACTTTCTCGAGCAACTCGTCCCAAACAATTTCTTCAACTTTTCGGTGACAATTCTCTAATTAAAGAAACTTATAATCGTTTTAAAAAATTTGTCCCCGTCAAAAATATTTTCTTCATCAGTCACCAAAAATACCTTGAAGAGCTAAAACAAGAGTTTGGCAAGTCAGTTCCCAGTCAAAACTATATCTCCGAACCAGAAAAAAAGAATACCGCCATGGCTATCCTTTATGGTGCGTCAGTCATTCAAAAAATAGATTCCACCGCTGTGATCTCTGCAGTTCCCTCAGACCACTTTATTAAACTGGGGACAAATTTCCAAAAAGACCTCAACAAAGCCGCTAAGATTGCCTCCACTACCGACAATATTGTGGCGATTGGTATTCACCCCACCTATCCCAATCCTGGTTTTGGATATATTCTTCCCAGTTCTACCAAAGGGGACTTCCAAACTGTCAATCGTTTTGTTGAAAAACCATCGGTGGTAGATGCCCAAATTCTCATCCGTAAAGACGCTCTGTGGAACTCAGGTATGTACACCTTCCGTCCGGAAGTAATCATTAAAGAGCTTGGTATTCACCAGCCAGATTATCGACCCATTATTGATACATTATCGAAGTCATCTTCGACAATTACTGCTCGCAAAGTCTATAAACTTTCTCCAACCCTAGCCATCGATAAAGCTGTCTCTGAAAAAACTAAAAATCTGGTTATTTTTAAAGCATCTTTTGATTGGAGTGATGTCGGTGAATGGAATGCTATCTGGCAACATCTCCAACCACAACCAGAAGGACTTAGTCTTCTCAATAATCATGGAAATCTAGTGGCGGTCAATAGCAAAAACTGCCTAGTCTATGGTGATAAGAAAAAATTGACCGGTCTGGTTGGACTAAATAACTTGGCAATTATAGATACCCCAGACAGCCTTCTCGTCTGCAATCTTCACGATAGTTTTTCCGTTCGTGAACTGGTTAAAAAAATTGTGGAAGATCCTAAATTAAAAAAATATTTTTTAACAAATTATGACCGCCAATAATCCTCACAAACCATTCTATAAAACCCGGGTGTTTATTTTTAACGTAGCCAAAAGAACCATCGATATCGTCTCTTCCATTCTTGTCCTAACTTTATTTTCACCATTAATGATTATTATCGGAATTTTGATCCGTCTAACCTCAGAAGGACCTGCCCTTCTTCGCCAAAGAAGAGTTGGTAATAGCGGCGAATTTATCATGTACAAATTTCGTTCAATGTACAACGGCTCCAAATATAAAAATGATATGGATGCTTTTTTAAAAGACAATTACCCCGAACTTTGGGAACAATACATCAGAGACGATTGGAAACTTCCTATCAATATAGACCCACGAATAACCCCCATTGGCAAATTTATTCGTAAAACTTCTATCGATGAGATGGCTCAATTCATCAACGTCTTAAAAGGGGAGATGAGTCTAGTCGGACCGAGAGCCTACCGTAAAGAAGAACTCGAACAATATGAAAAAAAATACCCCAATGCCAAAGCCAATATAGCCATCATCCGTACCGCTAAACCAGGTATTACTGGTCTGTGGCAAACCTCGGGCCGTAACGATATGAGCTTTGAACAACGGGCTCAACTCGATGCCAATTATATTCGAAATCGATCAATGCGTCAGGAAATTTTCATCATTCTCAAAACACCATTCAAAATGATCTCCAGCTGGTAAAATCTGGCATTTTTCTATAAACTAGTTTATGACCGACATTCCTCCCATCATCAAAAACAGTGCTCCCGAAGCTAGAGCCCAATCAACTACCACCACTGAGGTAGTTACTCCAGCTTCCACTCCTGCTTATAGTTCACCACTAGATATGCAAAAGAAGACTAAAAAAACTAACAAAGCTCTAAAGATTTTTGTGTCAGTTCTTTCTGTATTGCTTATTTTGGTTACTATCGCTGGCACTGCTGGTTTCTTTTTGGTCTATGTCCCTGGTAAAAAGCTCTACACCCAAGCCATGGCACTTAAGGATGATGCCAAACTACTTCAAGATGCCGTCGCCCAAAAAGATCTTAAAAAAACCCAATCAGAAATTGATAATCTCAAAAATAAAATCAAATCCCTAGATGTTTCTTTAAGTCGTTTTGCCTATCTGAGCGCCGTTCCACGTGCCAAAGATTATTATGCCGATGCCAAACGGATGATCTCGGTCAGTCTTGAAGGACTGGATACTGGGACTGTTCTAATTCAAACCATCGAACCTTACCAAGACTTTTTGGGACTCAAAGGTACCGCCACTAGTAGTGCCAAAACCACTGAAGATCGGATTACTTTTTTGACCAATTCCATTGAAGGCCTGGTTCCCCACCTTGATACTATTGATAAAAAAATAACCAAAATTTCGGCAACTTTGAACGAGATCGATATCAACCGCTATCCAGCTGAATATAAGGGTATTGCGATTCATGACAAATTTAATCAACTATCGGCCACTTTATCTCAAGTCCAAAAATATCTCGATAACGGTAAACCACTTTTATCCAAAACTTCTTGGTTGCTTGGTAAAGACAAACCCCGTAGTTATCTGGTCATCTTCCAAAACGAAGGTGAGCTTCGACCTAGTGGTGGATTTTGGACTGCTTATGCCACTCTCAAGATGGACAAAGGAAAAGTTGTTCCCGGTCCTGCTAGTAACATTTATGATCTCGATGACAAACTTCAATCACAAGTACCCGCACCACGTCTGATTAAGTCTTACCACATCAATGTTCCTTACTTAAATCTTCGTGATAGCAATCTTTCACCTGATTTCCCCACTGATGCCAAGATATTCATGGACACTTATTACAAGACCATGGGTAAAAAAGATACCTTCGATGCTGTAGTCGCTATCGATACCAATGTTTTAGTCGACCTTGTCGGCGTTCTTGGTAAACTCGATACCCGCGTCGGAACATTTACCACCGAACCAGATAAGAGATGCGATGGTTGTCCCAAAATCATTTACGATCTTGAATGGATTTCCGGTAGACCTCGTAACTATATTGAGAAAAATCGTAAAGATTTCTTAGCTCCACTAATGCAAGCTTTACTTAGTAATGCCCTAGGTTCTGAAAAAACTAAGATACCACTTTTGGGTGAAGCTTTCTTCAATAATGTAAATGAAAAACATATTCTCTTCTACTTCCCCGATGAAGAGCTCCAAAAGTCAGCATCATTGATCAATATCACCGGCAACATCACCCAAAGTGATGCCAACACTGATTACTTTCATCTTAATGATGCCAACTTTGCTTCTGCCAAAAGTAATATTTTCATTAGACAAAAAATTAAACACGAAATTACTGTCACTGGTGACAAAGTCGAACACAAAGTGACCACCACTTATACCAACCCTAGTGCCGGTTCAAACTGTAACCTTGAAAAAGGTGACTTGTGTCTCAATGCACCTAAGTACCGAGATCTATTCCGCTTTTATGTCCCCAAGGGCAGCGAGTTGATTAAGCTAACCGGTTCTGAGGTTGAACCATTGGTCTACGAAGAGCTTGGTAAAACTGTCTTTGAAGGATTCTATGGCGACAAATATCCTCTCTATGCCAAATCAAGCAGTAAGACTACTGTTAACTATAAAAGTAGTGTCAAGATGTCACCTAATTACAGTCTATTACTCCAAAAACAGCCCGGTACCAAACCAATCGACTATGAAGTCTGGGTCAACGGTAAACAAAAAGAGTCATTTGTCTGGAACAGTGATAAGACACTCAAAATCACTCCCTAATGTCTCGCTACCTGACTACTAAGGCTATTGTTGTTAATCATCGTCGATCTCTGGAGTCAGATGAGGTCATCACTCTATTAACCGAATCTTTAGGCAAAGTTATCGTTAGTGCCAAAGGCGTTAAGTCAAGTAAAAGTCATCGACAAGGGAGTCTGGAACTCGGTAACCTCATCAAGACTCAGCTCTATGAAAAAGGGGATCGCTATTGGCTGGCTGACACAGTAGTTCTAAAACATACCCTGTTACAGACCAAAAGTCTGACCCAGCTAAATCTCATTTTTTATTTTTTGGAAATAATCAACCATTTTATAGCCGAAAACCAGCAGCTCGAAAATGTTTTCGAAACCACTTGCGCTCTCATCGAATCTGTCAATAAAAATGAATTTTCCTCACTTATCCGTCATGAAATTCAACTATTGGAGTCATTAGGATTTGGTGTGCCTGAGGCTGTCAGTCAAAGCTACCAAATACAGGATTACAAAGAAAGCCAAAAACAAATCAAACAATTCTTGGAGTCAATTATTGAGCGACCGCTACAAAGCAGTAAACTTTTTAAATAAACCCTTTAAAATGACCGTTGGGATGATTCTGTTATAATTCATTATCAAAGTAGGGGATTGGCTCCCTATTTAACAACTCAGATTAAGTGGTTCAGTGTAAACTGGACAATTAGGGTGGAACCCTCCGGATAGTACTGGAGCCCTAAATTATATTTTTTATTTATAATTTAGGTACTATGAGCACAAACCAAAACGACCTGACCGCCAATATTGTTTCCCTGTGTAAACGTCGGGGAATAATTTTTCAAAATTCTGAAATCTATGGAGGAGTTCAAGGTTTCTATGACTACGGACCCATCGGTTCCCTCATGAAAAAGAACTGGAAAGATTTGTGGATTAGAAGCAATGTCACCACTCGACCTGATGTGGTCATGATAGACGGAACTATTATTACCCATCCCCGAGTCTGGGAAGCCTCCGGTCATGTTAAAAATTTTGGTGATGAATTGGTTGAATGCAAATCTTGCCACAAACGTTTCCGACCAGACTTGATCGACAATGCTCCAAAATGTCCAGAATGTGGTGGAGAATTTACTGCCCCTCGAAAATACAATATTCTTTTTCATACTGAGATAGGTGTCATTGAAGGTGAAAAAATGGCAGCTTATCTGCGCGGAGAAGCTTGTCAAACAATCTATCTTGATTTTAAAAATATAGTCAATTCTTGCCGAGTCAAAATACCCTTTGGTATAGCTCAGATTGGAAAAGCATTTCGTAATGAGATTACGCCCAAAAACTTTCTCTATCGCACCCGCGAGTTTGAACAGTGGGATATCCAATATTTCACCCACCCTTCAGAAATGGATAAATGGTACGAATACTGGAAACAAGAAAGAATGGACTGGTATCTCAAACTATTTAACAAAAAAGATAGCTTGCGTTTCCGCCAACACGGTGACGACGAATTGATTTTTTACGCCAAGAAAGCTTTTGACATCGAATACAATGCCCCTTGGGGTTGGGCTGAGATGGAAGGAATTCACTGGCGTTCTGACTACGATTTGACCCAACATGGTAAATTCAGCGGTCAGGATCTTACTTATCTCGATCCTGTCACTCACGAAAAGTATTTGCCTCACATCGTCGAAACTTCCGGAGGAGTTGATCGATCATTTTTCTTCTTACTTCTTGATGCTTACCAAGAGGAAAAACTAGACAGTGGAGATACTCGCACTGTATTAAAAATTAGCCCACTAGTTTCTGCCTATAAAATGGCAATATTTCCACTAGCTTCCAACAAACCAGAACTAGTCAATAAGGCTCAAGACTTGTGGAAAACCTTATCAAAAAAATACTCAGTTGACTTTGATGACAGTAGTAATATCGGTAAAAAATATCGTCGCCAGGACGAGATTGGAACACCTTGGTGTGCCGTCGTCGACTTTCAGACATTGGAAGACAACACTGTCTCCATTCGCGATCGTGACACCATGACCCAAACACGGATAAAACTTGACGAAGTTGACAATTGGTTATCAATCCAACTAAACTCCTTATATGAGAAATAAAATTACCTACTATTCCCTGATACTTGCATCGGCCTTTTTATTATCAGCTTGTGGCCCAAAAAAGGTTGCTCCAGCGGCAACTCCCACACCTACTCCAAAATTGATTGAAATTCCTGTTGGCGAACGACCACTAATCAATCTTACCCCTCGTGAGGATGGACATATGCTTTTTCTGAAAATCAGTGAAATTCCTAAGAGCGTCGCTTCTATCGAGTATGAATTAATTTATTCGGCTAAGGATGAATCTGTCGAAATAGAAAAAGGTTTGGGTGACACCATTAAAGATGTAACCAGTAGTCTTGAGAGAAAGTTATTGCTTGGTACTGAAAGTTGTACCAACGGTTGTAAGTACAAATATGACGAAGGTGTTAACGGTGGTACTTTATCTTTAAAGTTCTACAACACCAACGGTCAGGTATCAACTTATGAATCATCTTTTGTCCTCAAATCTACCGCTGATTTGAAAAAGGATAAGGTTCTAAAGTTAACTACCGATAATTTTGAAGTACCATTACCCGCCAAACTTACTGGTAACAATTTCTTCACTCTTATCAAGCAATACCGCGGTGGTTATTCGGTTTTCAGTAGTGGCACTAGCACTCTGTCAGGCGACTACCCCAAGCCTTAATGGAATATCACGTCCCAGTACTCTTGAATCAAGTCTTAGAACTCCTCTCTGTTGAGTCGGGTCGTGTCTATATTGACGGCACCTTAGGTAATGGAGGACACACCTTGGAAATCCTTAAAAATGGAGGTGAGGTCTATGGTATAGATAGTGATCAGTCAAATCTCGACTTGGCTACTACACGGATAACCAAGGCTGGATTCAAAGATAAATTTCACCCAATTAAGGGTAATTTTGCTAACTTATCTCAAATACTAAAAGAAAATATTAATACTCCTATTAGTGGGCTTCTACTCGACCTTGGGCTAAGTTCAAACCAGCAAAAAGAACCTGGTCGAGGGTTTTCATTCAACGACCCCCAATCGCTTGATATGAGACTAGATCCAACCACCCAAGAACTTACTGCCGAAAAAATTATCAACACTTATTCATTTGAACAACTGTTCAATATTTTTTCCAAAATTGCTCAAGAAAAATTAAGTAAACCACTAGCCCAAAGAATAATTACCAAAAGACAGTCCTCGCCAATCAAAGATGGTGCCACTCTGGCCCAGGTAATCCGTGATGCCTATAAAGTCAAAGGTATTCGCACCAAAATCGATCCTAGCACCAAAATATTTATGGCCCTTCGAATAGTGGTCAACCAAGAATTTGAGAATCTCCGACACTTTTTAGAATCTAGCCTAGATATTCCCCAATTAAAAAACTCCACCATTTGTATTATCTCTTTTCACTCTGGTGAAGATCGTATTGTTAAACAATTCATTCGGGAACATCACCCCAACCAGATAACTTCAACATCCTCAAAAGCAGTAACTGCTAGCCATCAAGAAACCCTCAGTAATCCACTCAGTAGATCAGCAGTTCTCCGATCGTATAGAATAAACTAATGTCCAATATTGTTCTTTTGGTTTTCTCAGTAATCTGTTTTTTGGCTCAAGTAGGTTTCTCGATTTTTTACTCAATCAATATTGTCGATATCAGTAATCAAGCCAACCTAGTTCAAAAGAAATTAGAAACAAATCAAATTGAAGCTCAATTGTATAAGACCACCTATTTAGAACAAAACTCTCTAACCAAACTTCAAAATAATCCAACTACTAAAAACTTAAAACCAATTACCAAGACTATTCAAATTAATCCATGATTCCTGACCGTCAAAAAACAGTGGTGTTGACTATCGCTTTTTGCTATTTGGCGATAGTTATTAAACTCTTTTATATCCAAGTTGTTAGATACCCGGAACTTTCCAAACAATTACAGTCTCAAAGTTTTAAGACTACTACCATCAAACCGGAAATGGGGAATATCCTAGATAATCGCGGAATACCTCTAGTCTCTTACCAGACTCTTTTCCAAGCTAACGTTTACAAACCTGACTTAAAAATAAAAAGCGATGGAATTACTGCTTTATTGACTTCCAAAAATCCAGAGTTACCCCAATCAGATATCGATAAACTCAACAAATTTGTTCAAAATGACAAGCAAAAGTGGCTGAGTCTCTCTGGATACTTTAGCCTTCCTCAAATAAAAGAAATCAATGATCCAGGAATTGTTTTTTCCAAAATAAGTAAGCCAATGTTGAGCGAAGGCAACCTAGGCAATTTGTTCTTAGGACCAAACGGTCTGGCAGGTTATTACAAAAGACAACTCTCGGGTAAGGTTGGTTTTTCTTGGGAAACAAAAGATGCAGTGGGCAACACCATTCTGACTCATCCTGGTTGGATTATTGATCCGGTCAAAGGGAGTGACATTCCCACCTATGTAAATCGCCAAATTCAGCACCTTATTGAAACTACTCTAGCCGAGGGCATCAAACAATTTTCAGCTGATTCAGGAGAAATTTTAATAATGGATCCAAGCACTGGTGGAATTATCGCTATGAGCGCCCAAACCGCCTCAAGTAGTGCTGAAGCCACTGCTAGTGCAATTGCCACTTCAAGTGCCACCCCACTACTTTCCAACCCGATTATTGCCAATTTATTTGAACCAGGGTCTATCGTCAAACCATTAGTTATGACCTTAGCTCTCGATTCAAATTCTATCCAGCCTGATTTTATCTGTACCAAGTGCGACCGACCAAACCAAATCGGTCAATACAATATCAGTAACTGGGATAGTAGCTTTCATGCCAATTCTGATCTCAAAGATATTATTAAAAATTCCGATAACATCGGCATGAGTTACATTATTAAAGAAGTTGGCTTAGATAAATTTTTAAAATACTTTAAGCTTTTAGGGCTTGATCGCAAAACTGGAATCGATTTACCCGGAGAAGCTAGACCACTTCAAAAAAGTTACTGGCCCGAGATTGATCTGGCTACAGCTTCTTTTGGCCAAGGTTTTGCGGTCACCCAAGTTCAGATGTTAACTGCTTTTAATACCATTGCCAACAATGGAGTTCGAGTCAGTCCTCATTTCAACCAAGATCAAAAAACTGTTACCACCAAAGTCTATGATCCTAAGTCAATAGAATTAATAAAAGGAATTTTAAAATACAGTGTCGAAAACGGTGTAGTCGCAAAATTTAAACCAGATTCTCTTGAAGTTTGCGGAAAAAGCGGTACCTCACAAGTAGCCGTCAAAGGTGGTTACTCAGATTCGACTACTATCGCTTCATATATTGGTTTTAGTCCCTGTCAGAATCCATCATTCACCATGATTGTCACTATTCACAATCCCCGAAGCTCACCTTGGGGATCGAGTACCGCTGCTCCAATTTGGTATAAAATAGCGGAAAATTTACCATCTCTGTTATAATTCCTTTGTACGAAATGACCGCTTCAATTGTAAAGATCTACATCCAAAAACTCAAAAATATATTTTGGCATTTACCAAAAAGTATATTTTTTAATTTTTATTTTGGATTTCCTTCCAAGAAACTAACTTTAATTGCGGTAACTGGCACCGATGGTAAAACCACCACAGTCAACTTGCTTCATGAGTTACTACTTCAATCAGGAGTTAAAGTTGGCTCTATCTCTACTCTTGGAGCCAAAATTGGTGAAAAAAATGTCAGTGTCGGCCTCCATACAACTTCACCTGATTCTAAAATTGTCCAAAAGATATTCAGAAACATGGTTGAACAGGGGATTACTCATGCAGTTATCGAAGTTACCGCCCATGCAATTGACCAATACCGCTTTTGGGGTTGTAACTTTGAAGTTGCTCTGATCACCAACACTTCACACGAACACCTCGACGATTTTAGAGACATGGCTCATTACATCAACACCAAAGCCAAATTATTTACGCAAACTAAGCACAGCATTCTCAACAAAGATGACCACTCATACCAAATAATAACTGCCCTAAATCCCAAAAATGTTATTACCTACAGTACCCAAGAAAAAGCCGATTATAGAGCCACTGATATCAAGTTAACCCCTACCAAGTTGTCTTTTAATATCAACAAAATACTCATCAGTACCGATAGTAATTATCTTTATCAAGTTTCCAATATACTGGCTGCCTTCGCCGCTGCCAATATTTTAAAT
>JBAZZE010000001.1:0-116933 GCA_041658955.1 Candidatus Shapirobacteria bacterium | reverse complement strand
GTGGTGGATACGGTGGTAATGGTGGTGGAAACAATCGTGGTGGCGGAAGCTACGGCGGTGGTGACAACTACTAAATTTATTTAGTTAAATTTAAATCCCCTCGAGAAATCGGGGGGATTTTTTGTGGAGATTATTTCAAAACTGCAACTGCTTTTTGAAAAGCTTCGACTCTTCCTGGACTAATCCATCCTAAACCAGCAGGCCTTGGTGCTTGCCAGATCGGAAAAAGATAGCCACCAGCTCCGACTCCTCTGACCCCATCAAGTCCAACTATTGCCGTAGATACTGGAAAAGACCAGTCTTTTTTTTGAACTAGATCATGTAAAGGAGTCCCGTTAAGAGCTGCCGTTACGACCCTTTCGGTTCCATGAGCAATTAGGAAGTGGGCATCAAGTTCAGGAGTCAAAGATCCTCTGACATAACCCCAAATCACCCCATCTGAGCGGCGATCGCCATCCTTAGGAGATAAGCCATCAACCTTCATATCCCAGGCATTGGTCATCATGGATGATAACTGGGCAATTCCTTCTTTGTATTGGGGAGTACCTGGATCAGCGACGGTCCTTATCAACTCCACGAACTGCTTCTCGTGTCCAGCAATGCGTTCGCGGAAAACTACAGCTGATTTATGTGGTCCATCTTTCATTTCCTCAGCCACGGTTTGTACTACAGAAAGCTCCTTTGAGTCTAGATTTAAAAAACGATAAAAAAGTGAACAATAGTTGACAAACATTCCTTCGACTTCACGGGGGTGTTGACGAATATAATCTAAAGTTGGTTTCAGACTATATATGTGACCAAGTTT
This sequence comes from Candidatus Shapirobacteria bacterium, assembly GCA_041658955.1. Taxonomy (GTDB): domain Bacteria; phylum Patescibacteriota; class Microgenomatia; order UBA12405; family UBA12405; genus UBA2283. The sequence continues at coordinate 116,128 of JBAZZE010000001.1, read as the reverse complement.
TTCACTAATAATTTTGCCATGGGCAGCAGCAACAGTTTCTCCAATTCTCATGGACTGATTATACTACTAATCGCGGGTTTTTAGGAAATATCTCCAATGGTGATCTCGAGAATTGACACTGGCTGGTCATTAACACTGACAATAGTACCAGCTGGTCGACCTAGAATTGCAATTCCCAGAGGACTGTCAGCAGAAATCCATCCTGGTTTAAGGGCATTATCGTTTTTACCAACTAAAGTTAAAGTTAACTGTCGATTGTCATTTTTAAAAAGGACTTTGACCTGATGACCTAAGGCAACTTTATGAGTGTCTTTGGGTGGGACGATAACAACAGCCTCTTTTATGTCGGCCGATGTTTGGTCTATCTGAGACTGAAGTACGTGAGCCCGTTCAGTCATAAAGATATAAGCTGAGTTTTCTTTTAGATCCCCTTCAGCCGCAGCAGCACTGCGCTCGTCAAAGGTACGGACTAATTCTTTTTTTAGTTCGACTAGATTTTTCTTGAGTTGAGACAACCCAAGGTTGGTAATAAGTGACATAAGGTTATATTGTATCGGTTATGCTTCTATAAAACCAGTCGCCTCCATAGATGGATCAGGATTGGTGTAGAAATTTCTTTCCCAAGCGTGTTGTTTTAGTTTTTCCATAAGCTCTGATGATAGACGATCCCCAGAAGCAGCGAGATTTGATTCCACTTGATAGAGTCGACGCATACCTGGAATAACAGTAGAGATGGCGTCAAAAGAGAGTATATATTTTAGAGCCAGTTCGGGAAATGTCGAAGCTTCTGGACCAAAAAGTAATTTTAAGCCTTCAGTTCTCTTAATTAGTTCTGCTAGTCGGTCTTTGGTAAAGTACTCTTCGCGGAAATCACCTTTGGCAAAGATTGTGTCTGAGTTAAATTTACCGACTAAACCACCCTCGTCAAAAGGAACTCGAGCAATTAGGCCAATATTATTCTTAAGAGCATAGGGTAGTAGTTTTTCAGTTGGTTTTTGATGAAAAATGTTGAAAATAAACTGGACGGTATCGATTAGACCAGTATCGAGGGCGCGAATACAGTTGCTTGGTTGATAATCGTTTGCCGAAATACCCCAATGTTTAACTTTGCCATCTTCAGTCAATTTTTGGATGGTTTGCTTCCATTCGTCGCGGTCGACAAAAGCATCTTGCCAGACATGAAACTGAACTAGGTCGAGACTTTCAGTACGGAGGGTTCGAAGAGAATCTTCGACACAAGAAATTATCCAGTCTTCAGGGAATACTTCGTCAATATCAATCCCCTGCCAGGCTGGCCATTTCATATTTTTACCAGGGATTTTGGTAGCGACAGTGACCTTACCACGATTTCCTGATTCAGCCATAAACTTACCAATCAGTTCTTCAGAAGGATGCTTATCGGGAAATTTTTCGTCATAACCATAAATCCAGGCAGTATCAATAAAATTACCACCAAGTTCCACATATTTATAGAGACACTTAATACTTTCCTCCAAGTCAGCACCAACCCACATATGGGGATCATTGGCTAGTTGCCAACTTCCAAAGCCTATTTCTGAGACTCTGATACCTGTTTTTCCTAGAGTGCGATATTTCATAACTCTATTTTACAACAGAAGATGGCCAACACAGCTACTACCCATGGTGGTGAGTTTAGAACCATCAGGGCAAGTGGTTTCTCCACATTGACCGTCAGCTGGACATGAGTACCATTTGGTAGTGTCAAGGTTAGTAGCTCCCGAAAAATATGCATTGGTTAAATCAGCCCCGGTAAAATTAGTTCTGGTTAGGTTGGCATTAATAAACTTAGTTTCTACTAAGTTGTCATACCCCATGTCAGCGTCAGTAAAGTTAAATCCAGTAAAGTCATGGTAAGCCAGAAAAATCCCGTCGCCATTACCCGTCAATCTGGCACTGTTGAGGTCTTTATAAAAACCACCATAGTAATTTACACTATCGGTGCGAATGGGTCGGACAGCCAGTACATTTTTTATAAAAATTGGAAATGCTGTAGTGATGATTCCCAAAATTAAGCCAAAATAAAAGATAGTTACATTTTTACCAATATTGTTTATGCTCATAATGTCGATAACAATTAATCTACTGTTATCTTACATCTAATCAGAAAAACAATTGGATATGATTGTATTTATAGGGTTTATATAATGGTTACCAGGATATTTTTGTATTATAGTGTTTAAAAAAGATATCAATGAGGCCGCGATTTAATAACACCGGAATAGGAAAAGATTTTACTAATGTATCCATATCTACGGCGTTATTGATATTAATTATAAAAGGTTGATACCTTTCCTGGTTGACCCCGCCGTTGTTTTTTAAGAACTGCCCCCAGACGGAATCTCCATTAAATGACAATTCAGGTGGATTGAGAATAACACTGGAACTTACAAACTCTTTTGGCAAGACAGCTTTAATTCCCGGGAAGACATTCATCCACGAGCCTAGAGTCACATACTTTGGTCGAAACAAAGAGTCTTCCTCCATTCTATTGGCAACTGATTGAAATAAATCGACTAAATTTTGAAACATTACTGGCATATTTGAGCGGGAAAATTCACTTTTACCACCTCCTCGATGATTGTTAAAATGAAGTTCAATTTTTTGGTAACCAGTTATTGGATCAAGGATGATTGGTGAACCTGGATATGGTTTGTAGATAAAGCTTCCAAAATGGCAACCGTCGGACTTATCTGGTCGCTCGATATATAAATGGTCTGGATTGTTTGTGTATTTTGACCAAATTGTATCTGGCGTTTGGCAAATGTCTACCCAGTCATCGGGGATCTCAATGTTGTTTAATTTTGCGGGATTTATGGAGTAGATTCGTCGGAAGATAGTAGTGTATTTGAAAATAGCCGTAGGAAGGTCGGGAGCAATATTTAGTTCGACAATTTTTTTGGCGAATAAATATTGGATATCAAAATAGGCTTGAGGCCACTCGTAAGGAGTGGGGTCAAACCTATTTTGATTGTTGAGAGACATGACTTATTTTACTCGCAGTGGTTTAAAAACAGACACCACCGTCAGTAGTTATCGTAGTGATACCGTCGGGACAAGTAGTAACACCACAAGCACCTGGCCCTTCTGGACAGTTATACCATTTAACTCCGGTTAAGTTGGCATTGGTATAACTCATATTAGTCAGATTAGAGTTGGTAAAGTCAACTCCACCTAAGTCAGCCCCATCAAAATTCGCGGCAGTAAGGTTGGCATCACGAATAATAGCGTTGGTCAAGGTAAATCCACTAAAATCATGGTAAGCCAAAAAGGCACCATTGAGAACAGCATCAGTTAAATCTTGGTAGTATCCGGCTAATTTTGGTTGTGGGGGTGCAGGTGTGGTGGTAGCGATCGGAGTAGGGGTAGGAGTAGTCCTTCTTCTAGAAGCTTCTACTGTTTGAACGTTTTTGGTAAGGCTAGTAACAATAATTCCAACTAAAAGACCAAGGGCGAAGACAGAAAATATTTTTTTTGTCATTTATGAGATAACCAATAATCTACAATTATAGTACCTCATTTTTTTAAAAGGTCTATAAACAAAAAAGGAGTTATTGGTTCCAGTTGGTTTTCTTTAATTCGATTGAACCAACTTGAATTTTTCCGGGTGCATTGAGAGCATAAATGACAGCGTCAGCAACTTCTTCAGTAGTCATCATCCAAGATTTATCTTTACCCCAATCGTCACCAGCATTGCTAGGCATCTTACTATCAATCGGACCAGGGTGGATTGAGGTGACTTTAATGTCACGACCACTGTATTTGGCATCAAGAGCTTTGACATATCCAGTTAAAGCCCATTTACTAGCACTATAAGTTGGGTAGTCTTTGTTTTCTGACATCTCTAAACCAGCTACAGAATTTATATAGACTAAATGTCCGGACTGTTGCTTTTCAAATACAGGGAGGACTTGATTAGTAACGTATATTGGGGCAATTGAATTTACTTTAAAAACTTGGAGAATGCGGTCAACGTGGCTACTATCAAGACTATTATTAGTCCAAAGACCGGCGTTATTGATTAGGACATCAATTTGAAAATATTTTTCAATAATCTTGGCAAATACACTCACAACCTCATCTTGAACTGTCACATCGCAGACAAAATAATCAGCTACTCCCCCACTTTCAACAATTTGTTTTTTGATTTCTAGTAATAAGGTTTCCGTTCTGGCTAAGAGAACTACTTTAGCTCCTAAGGTAGCTAGTTTGAGGGAAAGAGTCTTTCCTAGACCTTGGCTAGCTCCGGTAATGACAACGATCTTATTTTTCATACTGGAGTATAACTTAGAACCTGCTTATAACTCCATATCCCACTGCAAAACCCAGACTTTTCGTGACGAAAGAGAGATCATGGACAGATTCTTAAAACTGATTCCAAGCAAAAAGGAGGGCGATAATCCCGACGATTGAGCTCATAGCAATTACTTGAAACATTACTTGCATGATGATGAGGCACTGTTGATAAGAGATGTTTCCAAAAATTCTCCGAATTAACCAAAAATGTTCGTCAATATAATGAGGATAATGTTTTGGTTCTATAAATTGCTCTAGAAAAAAATACAAGGTTTCTCCAATACTTCTAACTAGCCAAAAAACCAAGAAAAATAAAAGTCCATACTTCCACTGGTTGAGCCAAGTGGTAGCCAAACTGGCAAATAATCCATAAACCGAAAAGACAAACATGTCTTCCCAGACAAATGCCCCAATGGGGAAGCCAAGTCCATAAATAAACTCAGCGACCTTTTTACCACGGCGGATTCTCAGATAAGAAGTTGCCGCAAGTATTGTAAATATAGTTGCGGAAAGATACGGTAGTATATTTATTTGACCACCTCTCTTAAACTAGCAAGTAAGTTGTCTTCGACTTCGATTTCACCAGACTTGAGATGCTCTTGGGTATTAGCATTGCCTTTTTCACCAGGCATATATATTTGGTCTACTCCAGGGAGTTTTTTGGAGTTTCTTACTTTGGTAGCTAGCTCGGATACTTGGGTTTTGAAGTCGTTAATATCAACGAGCATTGAGGGATCAATAGCGTAGATAAGATTTCCCCAACCTTTTTCCGGACTAATTCCGACATAAGACGCCGCAGTTAGGGGTCCAGTCAATATTTCGACCATAAGTGAGAGTGAGGCGCCTTTATATGATTTGTCAAAAGGACGGATAGCTCCTTCCATAGCAACTGCTGGGTCAGTAGTGTCATTACCGTTGTTGTCATAAGTGATTCCACTGGGTATAGATTGACCTGCTGTTTTAGCCTGAACTAAGCCAAAATATGCCATGGCTGATGTAGCCATATCTAAGACGATGGGGTCGGTATCAGTGGGGATACCAATTGCTAAAGGATTGGTGCCAAACATAGCTTCAAATGACCCATGAAAATTTACGGTTGGGGGTGATCCGGCAAAGACAAAACCAACCAAGTTTGCAGCGGCAATATTATTGGCAAAATAACCGATGGCACCAGTTGATGTAGCAGTATTATTGAATCCAACAATTCCAAAGCCATGTTCTTTGGCTTTGGTGATCACCATATCAACAGCTTGTTTCATAACTACCATGCCTTGGTTGTGACCCCCATCCAATAGAGCCGAAAGCTTGGTTTCTTTAATAGTTTTTATTTCAGTGGCTGTTGGATCCTTGGGGATACCTTTACCAATTAACTTGACTATGCCTTGGTTGTTACCACGAAGCTGAGCGTATAACAAAACTTCGGAAATTATAGAGGACTCCGTATTGGAATAACCATATTTTGTTAAAGCACTATTAACCAGCATCTTTAGTTCATCAATTTTGATTTTCATATTGTCTTATTTTATAACAACCCGCTGTTTGTTTTGAATTATAAAAAAAATACCAGAAATAATCAGTAAAAAAATCCCAAAAATTGTATAAACCATGGGGCTTTTAACTATTCCAATAAAATATAAGCCAAGGCTTATTCCGATTGCGTTGGTCAGAGACGAGAACATGTTTATAAAAGAAATTGAGGTTGCTCTGTCAGCTGAAGGAAGCTCCTTGTTTAGATAACTATCCGAAATAATTGGTGCGGTGGCACTGATTAATTCGATTAGTAGAATAATGATTATTCCTCCCCAGTATCCGCTAATAATCGTAGGCAAGAGTACAAAAATAAATGACAGAAAATAGGTATAGATAATTTTTTCTTGAGAATATTTGATAATAAGCCCACCAATTGCCATTACTGAAAGCATTTTCAAAATACCACTAACACCAAATAGAAAGCTTTGGTCTTGAGCATTTAACCCCAGATCTAGAGCAAACGAATAGTTGTAATATTCACGAAAAATAAAAGCAGACGAAATTGTTGTTACTGAAATTAGACTAATTAATCTTATTTTTGAAGAGTGACTAATGGCGACAAAAGCATTGGCAATTTTTTGTTGATATTTTACCCAAGAAAAATTTTGAGAATCAATTAACGGTTCTTTTATAAATAGCCAAATCACCAATTCAACGAGATTGGTAATGCCGAAAAGGAAATATGGTAATGGTGCCCAGATATTAAACAAATACCCACCAAAAAATGAACCGATAATTATTCCTACACGGGAGATAGTGGTGGACATAGAGATTACTTTAGGAAAGTTGTTTTCCTGACCAATTGATAGTAAGTGGTCATATATAAGAGCAGTACTGGCACCGGAAATAAAGGCACCAGAAATTCCCCAAAGAATGGATCCAACTATCAAGTGACTACCATTACTAGCGAAGGCTACGATAAAGGCGGCAGTAGCGACACCGATTTTTCCAATGATTACCGATGTACGACGTCCAAAAATGTCGGCAAACGCACCGGTGGGAACTTCCAAAAACATAGTCAGGATAATTCCCAGACTTTCAATTAATCCAACTGTAGACATCGGTAGAAAACGTGTATACCAGATTAACCAAATTGGCAGCAAGAAACGCAGTCCTTCAAAAATTGAGGCAAAGTAGTAGAGTCGGATATTTTTGTCGATGGTCACATTCTGAAAGTTTTATATCAAGTGTCTATTAAAAATAACCACTGACTTTGGCATTGGCTTATTGTATTACGTTTTTATTATTTATTACTGCCAGATAGAGCTTCTCACTAAAACCTTCGTCTCGCCAATCGTCGAGCCAGATGGAAAATGCATCATAGATATCTAATTTATCACCGAGAAGATAATTGTAAAAAACCATTTCTTCAATAGATGAGGATATTTGGACTTTTCGGCGACCTTTACTATCTATTAAAATTTCTTTGTTCAAAAATAAAATAGTAGTTCGGTAGATTAACAGGAGGATATTTGGCAGTAAGAGTTTTATAGGTCTAACTTGCCAAATTCGGACTAAGTAAGTGTCGCTCCCTAGTATTAGAAATATTCGGCTGCTTAGATCTTGGTCTGATTCGAGCTTTGTGAATATTGTTTTAAACTTAGGAAGATCATGTTCGAGAGTCTGATTAAGCTGATGTGAATTTTTGTAAAAATATTTGTTTGGAAACTTAGTGAGTACGCGGAATTTGTTAAATGAATTAACACATCGATCAAATTCAATCATATATTGATTAACAATCTCGGGGTTATTGTTTATAAAATCAGATATTTCAGTCGATGGTACTTTATGATCTAAATAACTGTCGATATTTTTGATTAGAACGGAATTATTCATAATTAATATTCAACTTAATTATTTTCTGTCGAAATTAGTCAGCTATACAATATCGGAAAGTCTCAAATTTTTTGGCACCAGACTTGTCCCATCTATCGGTAAAAAATTCTGCTGATTCTTGGGCTTGATCCATTGTGTATTGTGATGAATGAAGGGCATGAGCGGCTATTCGAATGGGCAAGTTATCGGTTACATCAACAAAAACACTATCGGGGTGATCAAAAGAATCGACAAACAAAAACTCGGAACAGTTCCATGATTTGGCAAGTGGATCTTGAAAATGTTCAGGGAAAAACAATAGATCGCGAGAATAAGGATACGCGGCATCGACAGTGGTTAGTCCAGTATTTAAATGATCACGGTGATTAACCCAGTTGGAGCCATCACTAAAGCGAATAATTTTATTTTCTGGATTGTGAGTAATGATGAGGTCGGGTTGAAATAATCTGATCTGCAGAGCTAGCTGACCAATGGTATTAAGATTATTGTCGACAGTACCGTCGGGTATGCGAAGATAAACGTTATTTTCGGGAAGAATCCCTAGTTTTGCCATAGAAGCTGAGTCCTCAGTTTCCCGAATTTTTTGGAGCTCCTCACGAGTAACTTTGAGAAGACGACTACCCATGTCACCACTGGTCACCTTAACTGAACGGACAAGTTTGCCATCTGAAGTTAGTCGGGAAATAGTCCCACCGGCATATAATTCAAGATCATCGGGGTGGGCAAAAACTGCCATTATCCTTTTTTTATTGGAAAATATTTTGTCGTAGGAATCGAGTGGTCTAACCATAATCAAAGCATAACACGAGTTTTTGTTTAGTTACTGAACGCTTTTTAAAAATGATTATGGCGGAGGTTGGTTATTGAATCTTTGGGATGGTGATAATCAAAACAAAATGTTTGCCAACCCAGGCTCTTGGCAATGTTAGTGTTTTCATCTTTATCATCAATAAATAAAATCTCATCGCCATGGAATCCACTACGTTTTTCGGCCAGTTCGTATATTTTGGCATCAGGTTTCATTAGACCAACTTCTGCCGAGATAATCACATCAGTAAAATTCACTTTAGGAATAAATCCTTGAATTAAACATTCCTCATAAAATCCAGCATAATAGTTTGAGATTATTCCCAGAGGATATATTCCTTCTATTGATTTTATAAATTCATGCATGGGAATGATCGACTGATAATCAGATACCCACGACTTAATAAAATCATAATCTTTTCCGTTTGAGATTTTTAATTTTTGACAAAGTATAGGCCAAATTTCTGGAATACTTATCTTACCAAGATTGGCATCGATGTCATAAGGTTCATATATTCGGTCCAATTCTTCTGAGTCAAGGCCAAAGTCTTTAACCACTTTTTGAAATACATGGTCGTAGGTCATGAAAACATTACCAATATCAAAATAGACAAATTTTATTTTTGGGGACATGCCTGATTATAACAATCCAGACACATTATTTAGTGGGTACGGTGGATGGCTGATTACGAAAAGTTGGATTCAATTGGATACTTTGAGCAGTAAGGCTACCATCACTATTTTGAGTTCCAAAAACGGCGACTTTTTCCCCAGTTTTTAGATCAGTAATCATCCCTTCAGCTGATTTGTTTATAGTAGTACTGGATGATAAAAGCACTATTTTACTGCTACCATCGGGCATTTTGACGGTGATCGACTTTTCGTCGACGCCAATGACCTCACCATTGGTCATGCCACCACCAACTCGTCCTCGTTGAATATTTTGATTACCCTCTCCATTTCCACGAAACATCTGGCCTCCCGGAAATTGAGCTCTAAAACTAGGATTCCTTTTTTGCTGAAACTTAACTCCAGCACCAAATCCAAGACCAGTAAAAACGACTAATAATAGAACTGTAATTATAATATTTTTGTTGTTTCCCAAAGAGGTGGACTTAATTTCTTTTTGCATTTTAAAATTTAATTAATTAATAAGTAATTGTAAGATGACTTACTGAAACTGTCCTGAAGCTATTCATAGCGTAGGGCCTCTATTGGTTGAAGACTGGCTGCCCGACGTGCTGGATACCAGCCAAAAACTATACCAATGGCACCTGATACACCAATAGCTAGAAATATCGAAGGAATAGAGATAGCAAATGGAATTTTCATCAAGCTGGAGAGTATATATGAAGTCAAAATACCAAACATCATGCCAAGAATTCCTCCAAAAAAAGTGAGAATGACTGACTCAACTAAAAATTGAGTGATGATGGTTTTTTTCTTTGCACCCAAAGCCTGTCGAAGTCCAATTTCACGGGTTCGTTCAGTAACCGTGACCAACATAATATTCATGATACCGATTCCTCCAACAAGTAGAGAAATGGCAGCAATACCACCTAGTAAGGTAGTGAATGTTCCGGTGACTTGAGAGGCGGTATTAAGAATGTCACTTTGAGACATAATCATAAAGTCGGCTTTGGTGGGATCTGAGAGTTTGTGTCGTTCAAGAAGAAGATAACCGACTTCATTTTGGGCATCAACCATGACATCTGCTGAGTTGGCTTCGAGAGATATGGATGATAAATAATCAACACCATATAATTGTTTTTGGGCGGTACTTAAGGGAACATAAATAATATCATCCTGATTGTTGAAACCACTACCCCCCTTACTAGTTGTCACTCCAACAACTTTGAAACTTTGACTTCCGATTCGAATACTTTGACCAAGGGGATCGGCACCTTCACCAAATAAATCAGTGACTACTTGAGGACCAAGAACAGCTACTTTGGCAATTGAGGAGATATCATTTTCAGTTATAAAAACTCCGCTGCTGAGACTAATTTTTCGAACTTCGGAATACTTGGGATAGACACCAAGAACTTGGGTATTGGTATTATTTTTTCCGGCAATTATTTGAGATCTCCTGGAAAGCTCTGGCGAAACACTTTTAACTGTAGTAATTTTTGATGATGTAGAAATGGCTTTGGCATCTTCGAGGGTTAAGGTGGTGTTACTACCAGCGGCAGTCCTAACATTGCCGTTACGTTGCCCACCTGGTTGGATAGTTAAAAGATTGGCACCAAGGGATTGAATTTGGTTTTCAATTGATTTTTGACTTCCTGTTCCCAGTGAGATCAGGGCAATGACACTACCAATACCGATAATAATACCCAAAGCTGCCAAACCGGTGCGCATTTTGTTTAGTCCTAAGGTTCCAAACGACTCGGTGACAATCTCTAAAAATTTCATATTTAGTTTTTAACTATACGCCCATCACGCAAGTGGATAACTCTTTTGGCGTGAGCAGCAATGTCTGGTTCGTGGGTGATCATTACTATGGTTCTCCCCTGCTTATTTAGATCTTTAAAAATCTTCATGATACTTTCTGCCTGATCAGAGGCAATATTTCCAGTTGGTTCGTCGGCGAGAATTATTTTTGGATCCATGACTAGGGAGCGGGCAATAGCCACTCTTTGCTGTTGGCCTCCAGATAGTTGATTGCTAAGATGGTTAATCCTATCGGTTAAACCAACCAGATCAATATATTTTTTTGCAACTTCAAGCCGGGACTCCATCTCCACACCAGCATAAGCCATGGGTAACATCACATTTTTAAGAATTGTGGTACGAGGAAGAAGGTTAAATGATTGGAAAACAAAACCGATTTTATGATTACGTATTTCGGCTAACTCATCATCATTTAGTGTGGCAATGTCCTGACCATCAAGAAAATAGCGACCAGATGATGGCGAATCAAGTGCCCCAAGAATATGCATCAAGGTAGACTTGCCCGATCCCGATGGGCCCATGATAGCGACAAATTCGCCTTTTTTTATTTCAAAATCAATATCCCTTAAAGCAATTGTTTCGACGCCATCATTCTTATAAGTTTTAGAAATTTTACTTAGACTGATCATATTAACGACCAATAAATCGAGCCTGACCGCCCCCCAAACCGCTAAATGGTGAGGAGGTAGATTTAGTGGTAGTACTCGAACCAGATGAGACAGTAGCGGTAACCACTTCATCACCGTCATTTATCCCTGAGACTATTTCAATCGAGGTGGTTGACTGGATACCAGTAGTTACATCAACCGACTTTGGAGTGCCGTTTTCCATTACGGAAACCTTGCTAACGCCATTTTCTGATTTGACTGCTGATACTGGTACGTAAACAACACTGTCTTTAAAGTCGGTGATGATACTGACATTGGCAGACATATTGGAAAGAATGTCTTCGGTACCAGAATCGAGTTGAATAGTTACTGGATAGTTGGCTACTCCAGAACTTATACTCCCAGCGGTATCGATAGCAATAATTTTTCCAGAAAAAGTTTTATCCGGTAGTGCGTCAAAAGTTACTGTGGCTTTGTTACCAACTTTCACCTTAGGTACGTCTATCTCAGTAAGGTTGACAGTTATAGCTGGAGTAGCGCCAGTTTTTACTATGGCAATTTTATTGCTAGCATTAGTGCTGTTAGCAGAATCACTAGTGGGGTTGAGGATCATTCCAGGGAATAAAGAAATAGCTGAGACAGTACCACTGATAGGAGCATAGACTGTGGAAGAAGCCATTTGGTAAGAGAGTCGAGCTGACTCAAGAGAAGAACGTGATTGTTTTATTGAGTTTTGAAGGTTGTCATAATTTTCTTGGGCTAAAAGAAAAGCATTGTGTTTTTGAATATAAGAGGGGTCGTCTGGTGACATTTGAGAATACTGATTATCGAAAATATTTTTGGTGTTAACCAGGTCACTTTGAAGGGATAAAAGTTTATCCTCAGTAGTTTTCAGGTTGTTTTGAGCAGATTGATAGGCGGCATAAGCTGCTTGAAGTTTTTGAGAACCATTTAAGTCAAGTTCAATAGAGAGAATTGGGGTACCTGTGCGGACCTGTTGACCTTCTTTGACATAAACTTTTTTAACAACTCCAGAGGCGGTAGTGGTTACTGTCCGACTATTGGTAGCAGCTACTTGACCGGAAGAATCTAGATTTACAACCAAAGTCCCTTTTTGAGCTCTGGCCGTTTGATAAGTTGTTTTAGAAGCTTCACTTTTGAAAAAGTAAGAGTAACCAAAATAGCCTAAAGCTAAAATAATAACCCCGATCAATAAGTTTTTCTTGTTAAAAATCATACTTTATTTTATTAATTAAACCTGAAGACTGACTGTAAAGGTACTACCTTTGTTTAGAGTACTAATAACATTAATATGGCCATGGTGGGTATCAACTATTTTTTTAGCTATAGAAAGCCCTAGACCAAAGCCACCAATTTCAGTTTTTGACCGACTAATATCCGATCTAAAAAAACGATTAAAAATGAAAGGGATGTCTTTTTGAGGAATACCCATTCCCTGATCTTTGACACTAAAGTTAACTGTTTTGCCTTTAATGGATGAGGATAGAGTAATTGTAGATCCCGAGGGACTATATTTAATGGCGTTATCTAGTAAAATAACGACCAGATCAATCAGGCTTTGACGATTTCCAGAAAAAGAAACATCTTTAACTAGGTTTTTTAGCAACATTTCTTTTTTTAGTAATAGTGAATCTACTTTAGTGACCGCTTGAGCCATAACGTCGGCCAGATGAACTTTATTGAATTCCGGAGGCTTGGGGGCCGAACCATAGCGAGTCAATGTCAACAGCCCATCAGATAGTGCCTGGAGATCGTCAACGTCTTTAATATTTTCAGCCATTAATTTTTTGGCTTGGGATAAACTTAATTTTTTGTCACGGAGGTTGACTTCGAGTGAACTCTTTAATGCTGTAAGTGGAGTACGTAGTTCATGTGAAGAATCTGAGATGAATCGGTTTTGCTCTTCGACCATTTGTTGAATTGGCTTAAGGGTATGCCCAGCTAGAAAATAGCTGAGGGTTCCAGAAATGGCTAAAATAGTACCATTAATAACCACTAGGGTCATGACAAGTCTATTTTTAGTATCGTCAATCAGTTCGATGTCCAATGGCGGTGGAGATATATTGGCGATAAAAAAACGACCTTCAATACGAAAACGCTGAGTTCGAGCAAAACGATAAATTTCCTGAGAAAGAACTCGATAAATAAACAAACTAAAAGCCAAGCTAATAGTCATGATGATCAGCAGATACCAGGCAGTTAGTTTGATGCGAGCGGATGTAAACACTGTTTTTTAAACCACATTTTTAATTAACCTAGTTTATATCCAAAACCACGAATGGTGGTGAGTAGTGGTCGCTTATTTACAAACGGGGCGTCAATTTTTCGACGAAGATTTTTTATATAAACCTCGACAGTGTTAGGCAGAATATCGGAATCATAATCCCAGACATGACCAATAATTCTCTCTTTGCGCAAAATTTGACGTGGGTGACGTAAGAAAAATTCTAGAAGTGCAAACTCTTTTCCTGACAGGGAAATTTCTTTACCATCGCGAAATACGGTGTAGTTAGTGGTGTCCAATGACAAACCATCGATAGTTAAAACATTTGAAAGTGAGTTTTTGGGACGACGACACAAGGCGCGGACTCTGGCCAATAGCTCGTCAAATGAAAACGGTTTAGTAAGGTAATCATCAGCACCAAGATTAAGACCAGTGACTTTATCATCAATCTGACCTTTAGCGGTTAACATTAGAATCGGGGTGTTTATCGATTTTTGACGAAGTTCTTGACAGATACTTAGACCATCCTTGCCGGGAAGCATTAGGTCAAGAAGAATTAAGTCGTATTCTTCAGTAGTAGCTAGATCAAATCCATCGAGCCCGTCATAGGCAACGTCGACTGCATAATGTTCTTGTTCTAAGCCCTTTTTAATTGACTGGGCAATGCGGTGTTCATCTTCAATTACAAGTATTCTCATGACCTTATTATATTCTAGATACTGAAATTTGCCTGAAACTTTACCAAAAAATTGAAAAATTATATATTCATATTCTTGGAAAAAATTGTGCTTTTTGATACAGTGCTGTTATATGCAATATGCTAAAGCCAAAAAACATCCTTACTGGAAAAATATTAGCAATAAAGATTGGATGGACTGGCGTTGGCAGATGAAGAATAGCGTGGGTACTGCAGATGAACTGGGAAAAATACTGGATCTACCAAAAGATCGGATTGAAGAAATAAAAAAGTCGCTAAAGATATTGCGTATGGCGATAACGCCATACTATTTATCTCAAATAGATATTAAAGACCCCCATTGTCCTATTGGTCTACAGGCTATCCCTTCGATAAAGGAAACAAATATTGGAGAAAGTGACCTTGAAGACCCACTCCACGAAGAGGCTGACTGCCCGGTTAAAGGACTTGAGGGAGTAATAACCCATCGTTATCCAGATAGATTAATAATGTATGTGACCTACCAATGCAGCATGTACTGCCGACACTGTACCAGAAGAAGGCATGCTGGAGAAACAGACTTGCCGACTCCTTTTTCCAAAATTTTAAAAGCAATTGAATATATAAGGAAGACTAAGACAGTCAGAGATGTACTAATCACCGGTGGTGATCCATTGATATTGGAAACAGATTACTTGGAAAAAATTATTAAAGAAATTAGGGCAATATCGCATGTTGAAGTAATCAGAATTGGCACCCGAGTCCCAGTCGTATTACCAATGAGAATTGATAAAAAATTAATTAACATGCTCCGAAAATATCATCCAATATGGATGAATACTCATTTTAACCATCCAAAAGAAATGACTGATTTGGCGGCTAAGGCCTCCCAGATGATTGCTGATGGTGGAATACCTTTGGGCAACCAAACCGTACTTATGCGAGGCATAAACAATCATCCACTGTTGATGAAAAAATTAATGAAGTTATTGGTTGCCAATAGAATTCGACCATACTATATATATCAATGCGACATGTCACAAGGGATATCCCATTTTCGTACTAAGATTTCCGAAGGTGTTGAAATTATTGAAAACCTCAGGGGGCATATGTCAGGATTTGCGGTACCTAACTTTTGTGTTGATGGATTAGGCGGTGGGGGTAAAACTCCCGTAATGCCAAACTATGTAGTTTCCCAAAGTAATCATAAATGGGTATTTCGAAATTATGAAGGGCTATTATTCGCATACAATGAACCAACCGATTATACGTATGAACCACCGGTAAATGTCGAAAAATATATTGATCAATCAGACGTGACTGAACTCCAAGGTGTAGCTGAACTATTGAGCGAAAAGAGTAATAAGATAAATATCGTTCCTAATGATCTACGACGATTAAAAAGAAGACAGAAATAATAGATGCTTGACACCCCCCTAGGGTGTAGTATATACTCGATTATGAAGACAAATGAGGCACGATTAAACAACATCATTGGCCAGATCGAAGGCGTAAAAAAAATGATGAGTAGTGATGTTGAATGTCTACAAGTTTTAACTCAACTCAAAGCAATTAAATCAGCCGTATCGCGGGTGATGGACATGGTGGTTGAGGAACAATTTGATAGTTGTCTTAAGTCTTTAAAAGGCAGTGATAAAAATTTATTAATTAATATAAAAAAATATGTCAAATCCAATTAATGTAAATGGAAACGATAACTTTAAGACCGAAGTATTAACTTCAGAATTACCAGTATTAGTAGATTTCTGGGCACCATGGTGTGGTCCATGCCAGATGATGGCACCAGTTCTGGAAGAACTAGCCAAAGAAATGGATGGAAAACTAAAGGTGGTCAAACTCGATACTGACTTACCAGAGAACCAGCAACTAGCAATCGAATATAACATTCGCAGTATTCCTAACCTTAAAATATTTCGGAACGGAAAAGTTGTTAAGGATCTAATTGGTTACCGACCTAAAGAAATGCTAGTCTCCGAAGTATCTGAATTTGTAAAATAATCCGATACAAACTGATCAATGAGATCAAAATAAAAACTCTTTCGCTCTTTCGTCAAAAACGAAGCAGCGAAGGAGTTTTTTGATAAAGTTATGATTTCGTCGGTAGTCAAGCTAAGAGCAGTGGCAATAGCCTGATAGTTGTCACCGACATAACCACCAAAATAAGCCGGGTCGTCAGAGTTGATGGTTACAATCAATCCGTAAGCCAACATTTTTTTAAGGGGATGCTCGGCCATATCTTTGATAACTTTTAGCCGAAGATTTGATAAAGGACAAACAGTTAAGGGAATTTTTTTAGCAACAATCTCTTTTACTAAATTTTCGTCTTCTAATGCCCGGTTGCCATGATCAATCCGGGAGACATGGAGTAGATCAATTGCTTCCCTCACATACTCGCAAGGACCCTCCTCACCAGCATGAGCAACAGTTTTAAAACCCAGTTCAATTGCCCGAGCGAATACTTTAACAAATTTTGAGGGCGGGTGGCCTACTTCAGAAGAATCCAATCCAATGGCATAAATCAGGTGCTTATACGGGATAGACGATTCCAGTGTCTTAATGGCGGCATTTTCATCAAGATGACGAAGAAAACACATGATTAGTTTGCTACTGATTCCTAGTGTATTTTCAGCGTCAATAGCGGCTTGGGAAAGTCCATTAATAACGGTCTCGAATTTGACTCCCCTATCGGTGTGAGTTTGAGGGTCAAAGAATATCTCAGCATGGAGTACATTTTGGGAGCGTGCTTTTTTAAGGTAGGCAAAACATAATTCATAAAAATCAGATTCGGTGATCAATGTTGCGGCGTTTTGGTAATAGATATCGAGAAAGTCTTGGAGATTATTGAAGTTGTAAGCAGATTTCAAATCTTTCACAGTTGAGTATTTCAGGGATACGTTGTTTTTTTGAGCTAATGAAAAGGCCATTTCCGGCTCAAGGGTTCCTTCGATATGAATATGTAATTCACATTTGGGGATACCAGAAATTAAGGAAGAAGGAGTGTGTGTATTCATGAAGTATTTTAGCGGTGAAACCACTTAGCTGCAATATAGGTCGTGATAGGAACTGCCACAATTAAGCCGATACTACCTATTAGTGTCCGAACAATTTCTTCAGCTATCATTTCATTGTTGATGATGCTCATGATTGGTTGAGGGTTATCAACAAACATTAAGAGTAGTGGCAAAGACGCTCCGGCATAGGCCAAAACCAGGGTATTAACCATTGAAGTTATATGATCGGTACCAATAACCATAGTCCGTGAATAAAGCTCGGAAACTTTTTTAAATTGACCGACTTTAGAAAGTTCATCGGCAATGGCTGCTTGGGAAACTGTAATATCATCAAGTACACCGAGAGTACCGACAACAATTCCGGATAATAGAAGCCCTTTCATATCCAGAAGTCCACGACGATCGATAGATAACATCCCCGCTTCTTCGGTGGAAAAACCAGTCAGATGTGCCAATCGGATAAAGATATAAGCTAAAAGACTGGTAATACTCAGGGAAATAATTGAGCCAAGTATCGCTGCTGATGTTTTTCGATTTACACCATGAGACATATAAAAAGAAATTGGAATTATGAGAATACTGGAAACGATGGCGATAAAAACTGGATTTTTCCCGTGAGATATTTGAGGCAGAACAAAAGTAAAAAGGATGACAAATGTAAGTACCATACTTATCATTGAGGAAAAACCCTTAAACCTGGCCACCACGATAGTCAAAACAGTGAAAATAATAAACAATAAAAATAGGGCATCCTGCCTGACAAAGTCGGTTATTTGGAATTCCTTAGTACCCTCAGGAGTAGAAGTTTCAGAAAGATAGACACGGTCGCCTACTTTATAAGTGATAATGTTGGCCAATGGTTGATTACCGTTTTCAATGGTTATTACCTGACCTTTTTTATCCGAAGAGGTAATCGACAATTCAATCTTTTGATATATTTGACTGGTGCCAAAAACGTCAATGTTTTTTTGTTCAACAATTTTTGAAACAGTGGCTTGATAAGAAGGATCAATAGCAAGGGCAAAGTGAGGAAGAAATAAGAAAACTAGGGCAACAATGAGAGTAGTTATTCGGCTAACCATGTCTTGATAATAGCAAAGGACTCAATCCCATGATAACCCAAATAAAGAATAAACAAGCTTCGAATAAAAAATCCTAAAAAGGTGGAACGAATGAATGATTTTTGATCTAATTTTATAAAACCACTAGCAATACTGACTGTGGTGGTGGGAAAAACTGGAAATGCCCGGAAAATGAATACTAAGAAATCATCCTTCCAGGTTCCATTAAAATAAGAACCAATTTTTTCAACATTTTTATGTGACACACCAAGTAATTTTCCATATTTTGAGAGCAGAAAGTCTTCGGCTTTATCAGCGACAACGTAGATAAGCCAACTGGCTAATGTTTTTCCAGCTGAAGCAAACATCGCTAAAATTAATAGATAGCTCCAATGAATTCCCCGCTGGTTTACTATTGTTCCTGAAGTCATCAAAATTATTGGTGAAGGAATTGGTCCAATTATTTCTTCAATAACTGAGCCCAAGAAACAAAAAATCTCCAAAGGCAGTTTATGTGACAGCCATTGCAAATAGTTGATTAGTTGGAGCCACACAATATTGATTAAAATCCGTAGTTAACTTTTGCTGGAGGAATACTTACTTTTATATTGCTTTTTATTGGGGTTGCAGTTGGGATGAGTTTAAGAATGTTTGGATCGATTTTCATAATTGTAGGTACTAGCGAAACAATTGGCTTGATACTTATTTTAACAGTTGGAACGACAACAGATTCAGTAGGAGCAGGAGTATCGTACCAGTCATGTGGCAGGATTTTGTTGTTGTCACTACCTGCTGTAATTTCGACAGCAATTTTGGCATGACTCTTACATTCAGCTTTTAGTCCACAAGTGACAAACTCATTATAATAAGCTTTCCAATCACCAAGGATGGAATAGACATAATATTTACCGGCGGGTAGTTCCATCTCATATCCAACACCAGTAGGAGCGAACTTTTTATCCGTGATTTGGTTGACGCAAGTTTTGATGGTAGAGTTATCGATTTGTTCAGCGCAGACGCCAACTTGGGGAGGGATATGATCACTGGGATAAATAAGATAACCGCTTATCTTTCCAGTATTGGAGGCATTGGTAGTAACCGACGACGTGGCTTCTGGTGTTACAGTATCAACTTCAAGGACGGGTGTTGGGGTAGGTTTAAGTTCAGGGCTATTTTTTGGTTGGGGGAGAAATTTACCAACAACCACACCGGCAGATAGAAATAGAAGGCCACCAATTATTAGAATCCAAGTAGCAAAACCTGATTGGAAATTTGTTTTCATTTTTAGAGACTACCTAATGTTAACACTACATCGGTTTGTAAGTCTGGATTTACCTGAGTGTCAGGTTCAGAAACGGGGAATATTTTATTAAATCTTTGATAGTAGCTGTCTTTGAGTGAACTACTTTTGAAAGTTAGCTTGGATGTAGAGTAGTCACTCCGAGGAGCGTTACCAGTTTTTATTTCGACTATCCCCTCCTCTTGAAACTTAACTGCTATCGAACCAGCATATCCCGCTTTTGTAGTACCGTTTTCGATCAATAGGTTAAGACTAGACCAAGTTTTTTGAACAATGGGTGAAGGTGTAGGTGAAAGACTTACAGTTGGGGTAGGTATTGCTGTCGCGATCGAAAGACTTTGGTTGTATTTTTGATATAGAAAATAATTTACATAAATAAAAATAGCCAATCCAAGAAAAACTAAGAATACCTTTGATCTCGAATAGTTTATTGGAGAAGAAGGTGACTGGGATACTTCATCAATTCGGACAGTATTGGTTGTTGTCTCATTCTGGATCGATGGTCGGATGGTTTTTCCAAAGGTAATTCCAACTACGGGATTTGAGTGGCGGGTGACGGCAATTGATTCTGGCTCAAGGGCGACGACTTTAAGTGATAGCTCGGAGATAACCGTAGCGATAAGAGATTGAAATTCGTCATTGAGAGCAAAAACTATTATCTCAATAGTATGGGTGTCAGTACTAATAACTTTAAAATCCCAGTTTGAAGTTTGAAGGTGACTGGGGAATTTGTCTTTGACTTGATCAAAAACAAACTCACGGGTAAGTTGGTTTGTCTGATGTGGGAGCTCATGATGAAATACATGGCATATCGAATCTGAAGCTAATAGATAGATTTCTTTATCTCGGTACTCGGATAAATTTTCAATAATATCAGGGGGGTTGACCGACGTGATTTCTACGAGTTCAGTGATGTCTTCGTTTTCTGGGACACTGTATAGCTTGACTCCCAATCGGTGAAAAAAGAGGACTAGCGGAAGAGACATGTATAGGAATAGGTTACTATATTTTTATTATATTTGCACATCAACTTAGAAATAATTAAAAGTTAATTTTCCCCAGTTTATGGATACGGAAGGGTATATAATTTATTGGTGATGTATAAGAGTTTATGGATTATTGCTATTGTCGTATTTTTAATAACAAGTTTGGCATTTTATCGTGAACTTACTAGTGATAAATACTGCCTGAAAAGCCATGTTCCCACAACTACTCCACCAGCTGATCCAGCTACGAGTGATGATTACCTAAAATTGGGTGATTTTGAATATGAAACAGGACGGTGTCAGGTAGCAGTAAACAACTATTATCGAGCTCTAAGAATTAATCCCTACTTCGCCGAAGCCTACAATAATCGGGCATATGTCAACATGAGATTACACAATTACAAGGCTGCTCTTGAAGATTTAGATAAAGCTATAGAACTTAGACCCGAATATCCACATGCACTTATAAATAGAGGAGATATCCGAAACTACTATTTTGATATCGACAGGAAAAAAGCCATTGAAGACTATGATCGGGTTATAGCTATGGGTAAAGATGTTGTCAAAAAAGAAGCAGTTTGTGGCCACCGAATGATGGCAAAAAGAAATGGTAATTGGCTCATGTCAATGTGGGATATATTGACCCGCAATGATGACTCCGAATGCTTGGCAATGTATTTCGCCAAATAGCGCCTAAGTGTTTGGTATAATCATGTCTCTTTTTTTTCACCATGAATAATAAAGAAAATAATAAAAATTTGTTGATTATTGCATTAATTGCTGTGGTTAATGCCTTGGGTTACGGGATAATTATTCCCATACTATATAGTTATAGTCATAAATTTGGTTTAACTGATTTTCAAAACGGGCTTTTGTTTGCTTTGTTTTCAATCTGTCAATTTGTATCGACACCAATTATTGGAAGACTATCTGACCGATATGGTCGAAAACCATTGCTTTTGGCTTCAGTGGCAGGGACGGCTGGTTCCTTTTTTATGATGGCCTTCGCACCCGGGGCTGCATTTTTGTTTTTAGCCAGAGCTCTTGATGGGATTACAGCTGGTAATATTCCCGTACTTTCAGCCATAATCTCGGACACCATGCCACCAAAAGATCGGGCCAAAGGATTTGGAATTATTGGTGCATCTTTTGGTTTTGGATTTATATTTGGACCGGCGATCTCGGCTATGACAGTAGGTATTGCCGACTGGCTACCATTTGTAATTTCTGGAGTCATGGCACTAATTGCAGTGTTAATTACTGCTTTGATACTTCCCGAAACAAATAAACATATGGGTGAAGTTTCCCATCACAAATTGTTTGATTTAAAGAAAATGGCATCAGCGTTAGTTGATCCAAATATTGGAGTACTACTGATTTTAACTCTGATTTATTTTCTATCTTTTTCAATGTTTACCTATGTCTTCCAACCATTTAGTGTAAAAGTATTGGGAATGGGACCAAGAGAAATCGCTATGATATTCACTCTGTTTGGGGTTTTTGGTCTTATTTCGCAATTAGTTTTGGTTCAAAACATATTGAAGAAATTTTCACTTAAAAAAACATATCCGGCAGCGATATTTATGGTGGCTATTGCGTTTCTACTGATGTTTGCATCTTATACTTTGCCTTTGTTTATTGCAGCATCCATACTATTATCATTATCAAATGCAATGGTAAATCCCCTGACCCAATCGATTATTGCCAATGAAACTGACGCCAAGTCACAAGGTGTAATCATGGGACTTCAGACATCATATATGAGCATCGGTCAGATTATTGGCCCAATATTGGGTGGCGGATTGGCAGAAATGAATATTCATTTTCCATTTTTGGGTGCATTTATAGCAGTGATGATTTGTTTTTGGCTATCTTTTAAAGTGTTTCATAAAGAAAGATTGGTGGCGGTCTAACTGATAGAATGGATTATGTGGGTTATCGAGTTGGTAATATTATTTACTCTGTTATGGCTGATGAGTTTTGTATTTTCGAAAACTTCTCCAAGAGAAAAACTTCCATTAGTTAATAGCTTTGATTTTCTGGGAGCAAAAATTAATTTTAGAATTCTGGGAAAAGGTTTACCGGTAATATTGTTACATGGGTCAATGGTTTATGACCCCTGGGGTGGATTTGAAAAAGTTTTAGCTAAGAAGCATACAGTATATTGGATTGATCTACCTGGTTTTGGCGGATCTGATACGGTCAAAGGTAGACTACACGATACCGACTTGTTTTCAGAATGTGTAATAGAGTTTATAAAATCCCAAGGACTACTTAAAGCACCGATAATTTCATTATCACTAGGAACTATAGTCGCGGCAAAATTAGTGGAAAGTGGCCACAGTGAAGGAAAACAAATTATGGTTGGTGCTCCAGGTAAACTTTTTGGTGATGTATCGAGATTGGCCTGCTATGTTCCTGTATTTATTAGACGATGGGTGGCTTCAACCGAATGGGGAAAGAAAGCATTGCTAATTCCTATGCTACGGGGAAATACAGGTGATAAAAAAGGTGATGATGTCAGACTTCTGCATAATCTGATGGTGACAGATCCCAAGTCACTGGCAGATATAGATTACCTCAGAGAGATTGAAAAAGAGATGCCAAGAGTTCTTTCAAAAATCGATATAAATAATATTGCTTTTATATATGGTGAATTGGATAATCAGAAAGATACAAATTCTCTGATAAAAAAATACTTCACTATTCAGGGGGCAGGACATAGCCCTTTTGGATCACATGGAAAAGAATTGATTAAAGAAGTCGAAAGGGCTGGAATCTAAAATTTCTTAGTCGTTTAGAGGTACTGTAATTGATTTTTGGTAAGAGATAAAAGGTCTTCTTGGATAAACTTCTTTTGGTGAAATCCTCGTCGATAAATCGCTAACAATTAGGTTTATCAATTTTTTGGCTTCTGTTTCATTTTTAATCAAATTCATGTTCCAATCTAGTCCCGGGCTGGTATTCCCTTCCAATAAATAGATATTGTGATTGTTGCTCACTATAAAATCGAGTGCATAAAGCGATTTGCTTTTAAGTAATCCATTGGCAATGATGTTTGATTTTTTAACTACCAACTCAGGAATTTGAGAAAGAGGAATGTAAGTAAGAACCCCACCTTGATGTTCATTGCAACGAAAATCCCCTACCTTAGCAACACGAATATATTGTTGAATTATTTTTCCATTTAAATATATTAGGCGAATATCAGTAGAACAGAAAACATTTTTATGACTAAAGCCTTTATCAAATTTTACAAATGGTTGAATAATATAGGAAACACGGGTGTTTTTTATAACTCGTGAATAGAGTGATGCTAGATCTGCGGAGGAAAATTTGTAGACACGTCGCCCTCCAGCACCATAACGATCTTTGAGAATAATATCGGTACCAAAATCTTTTGAACCAACATGAGAATCCCTCAATTTACTAAGTGAGTTACAAGAACTGGTAACACCTTCAAGACTTCGATCGCTAAGGGCGACTGTAGGAATAGCATGAGCAGACAAACTGTTGTATGTTAGTTGTTTGTCAAAAAACAAAGAAAATAAAAACGGGTCATTGAATGGTTTTACTAGAGGGTCAGAAAACATTAGTTGACGACGGAGAAGCAAGTCTTTTTTGGTTGGTGAAAATTTGTCAAAAATTAAGGTGGAATATCCAGGAGAAGTAAACTTATGCCATTTTTTATCTTTGAAAGTCCAATAACTTTTACAGAATCCTGGTCCAATGATATCTGCAGAAGTTGTAAAGGCAGCAGTAAGTGACTGTTGCTCACAGATTTCTAAAAAATAACCATAAACAACATTATAAGACTCATTAATAGAGCCAACTGGGAAGGGTACTAATGTCTTAGTATCCGAAGCACTTTTACTGATCGACTGAGCGTAGACGATAAGAACATCGAAGCTGGTAAGTTTGGTCATAAGGCAACAACACAAAAAACAAAACTAAGAAAAAACACGATTCTTTGCGGGTATATTATATTGTACCTTATAATGTCAGATTAACCTAACACATAACTTAAACTTTTTTCTTTGACCTTCGAAAATATATAGGTATAATTTTACTAATGGTTGCAGATAGTTCAGTTTCAATGACACTTTCAAAAGCTATACCGGCAGACGAAATGAAACGGATGATATTAGACAATATTCCAGTTAGTCCAAAGGAAGCGGCTGAAAGATTTAAGTGGGATGAAAGATTAATTCAGCCTGAAAATTATTTAGAAAAATTTAATACTTTTTTTGATAATCACCCGGAGTTGGCTGGGGTCGATAGAGATGCTCTATATGCGACCATAGGTGACTCATTTCATTTGATAGATGAGTTGACCCAAATAATGATACCGACTGAAAATGGTCAGTCAATGAACTATCACAATGAAGTTCATTCTAAAATCACCGCTATCCAAGCTTTAAAACATACCCTAGGTTCTATCGCTTTGGCGAGTCGGGAAGGGACTCTGCCTGATGAACTAAGGGATCCAGATAATTTAAATCAATTTCTCCGACTTACTGTTATCTCGGCTGTATGTCACGAAGAAAACGATTGGAAAGCAAAACCTCCAGTTGATCCAATTACTCGTATGGCTTCCGCAGAGGGAATTGCCGACAAACAGTCGCGGATGGAAACAGCGCAAGGAAGAATCAACCAATTTTTAGAAGCACACCAAGTAAGTCGCAGCGATTTTAATATTTTTCTGGATGCTGATAACTTTAGTAAAACACCTGAGGAAGTGATGGCGGAGATTGGTCTGACTCGTGAGTTTTTGAATCGAAATCAATTGAGCGAAGACCAGTTGATTGATATTGTCGACCGAGATGATTTTGACCCTAGTCAATATCAATTGGGTGGTGAAATGGCCACTTTAAGAAAGACTTATGCAGATAAGAAAAGGCGCATGTCTAGGCCTTTTCTAAGAGTTGAAGGCGATACAGTTCCATCATTAATGGATAAAATGATGGCAAGCAGCAGAGTTCAATTTGATAGAGCAATGCCACTTTATACTTATTCAATTGGTGCGGCCGACTTTGGCCAAGTGGGAAACCCCGAATACGTTAGGACAATAAAAATAAAAATTGGTGAGGAAGTCTATTCGGTACCCGCCGGTCCATTGGCGCTAGCATATGAGATGCATAAATATACTGACAATTGGGCTGTCAGTAGTGGTTTCGGAACTATATCGGCAGATGGGGAGTTGGTGCTAAATGTGGAAAATGTGACGACTGGTGACTTTTTTTGGAATAATTTTGCCCTACCTCGGATTCAACGAGGCATAGCTTCAATGAAAGAGTTTTCACCTGGCAAGGGTGGGGAGGGTGAAAATGCAGAGAATTTGTATGGAAATATTCACCATATTGTTGAAGAAAACACTGCTAAGCTTAAAGCTTCTAAGGGTGTAAAGTAAGATAGCAGATAATAAACACATGAAAGATTTACCAATTACTAATGAAGCTCAAAGATTTTCTTCGAAGTTAGAAATTTCTTCAGAGTTAAAACGTCCGGAATGGACTGTTTCACCACTTGCAGGACACCTTTCTTTAGAGGTAACTCAAGATATCCCAATCGGTGGGGTGACTGACACTCACCTTTCTGGTACACAAGCTTCTTCACTGGGGGTAGAAGGCATGACATCTGGAAAAAGATTGGTGGCAGCTGGTATTAAGATAATTCGGGGACGAACCAGGTGGCTAGATGGTCTTTCTGGATTTACTTTTCGCAAAGGAATGGAACAAGTGCGAACGAAATATGAAGACAAAGGAATGACTTTAATTTTAGGGGATACGGTTGATGCCAGTGAGGCAGGTGCTGCATTTGAAAGTTATTCTGCTGTTCAACAAAGATTGGGGAGCATGGCTACAGGAAAAGACGAATCAGGATTCACTTCTATTGTTCTAAGTGGAAATCATAATGCATTTTCAGGTAGTGAAAAGGCAATGGCATTTGATCCGATGAGAAAAATGTTCGGAAGAACCATGAGTACTGAGGAGTTTACTGATGTTACAGATGCTCTCAAGCAAGGTGTCAGCTGGAGTGCAATTCGAAGAAAATGGGGTGAATATAAAAACCAACCTGATACAAAGAAAGTTGAAAAAGTAGCCATTCATCCATTACAAAAATGGTATATGGAACAATTAAGTTTTGGCGATCAAATCGGAATTGTCTATCAAAAAGAAAATGACCAAGTTGTAAATCAGGCTGTTTTTATTGACACTCTATTGGAAAATGGTGGAAATGAAAGAGATTTAAATGAGGCTCTACAAGAACTTGGGTTAAAAAATGATAGTGGAATTGGTGGTGAAATGGCCGAGCATCACCGGATGCTTAGAGAAAAACAAGAAACTACTTTTAACTCCATGATTGAAAATTTAAATTTGGGAGTCCATACAGTCATCTATACTCATGAGACTGCCCTAGCTCAAGAGATGTTAATAAAAAGATTAGTTGTTAAAAACGGAATTGAGGAAGAAGAAGCAAAACGGATTGTTGAAAACAATGTATTAACGGTGGGAGGTCATCGTCACACCGCCGAATATGATCTAGTGAAACCAAATAAGGGAACCTTAACTGTTCGAGGCATTTCCCGACAGTTTGTTGGTCCAATTGCTCAGGCGCCAATTAGTATGGAAAATGGATTGATGTCGCCATTTACTTTAAAGAAACCATTTTCAAGTAAATTTGATTACCCGGAAATATTAACCGGGACAATTTTTCATCCAAAAACTGAAAAAATCGAGAATGTGGTGCAAGATTTTGATAAGTTAATTAAGTCGGTTGGTGGAAAATAATCTCTGTTAATTAGCAACACTAATTTTAAAGGCGTAGGTTATGCTAGTATTGTAGACGTATGACAAACACTAATGAAAAATGCCCCAAGTGTGGAGCACCCATGGCCGAGGTTACCACTACCGCAACTGGACGCAAGCTACAAAGATGTAGTACAGGTTCGTGGAATCCCCAGACTAAGAAAAATGAAGGTTGTGCTTATGTAAAGTGGATGGAAGTAGAACCTGAAACTTTGGATGAAAAATGCCCCAAGTGCGGTGCTGCTCTAATTCTTCAAGTAACTAGGTTTGGTAAAAAAATGAAAAAGTGTAGTGCTGGAAGTTGGGATAAAGATGCTAAAAAGGCAATTGGTTGTGATTTTGTGGAGTGGATAAATGGAACCACTGAAAGTCTAGATGAAAAATGCCCCAAGTGCAGTAATCCATTGGTTTTATTTACTACTGCAGCTGGAAAGAGAATGAAAAAATGCTCAACTTCTGGATGGGATCGCGAAGCCAAAAAAGCCACAGGCTGTGATTATATTTTATGGCTAAAGGCTGGGCAAACCGTTTCTGATAACGGAGAAGAATTTTTGCCACCAGAAGAATAAAACAAATGGTTTACCACCAGAAAGATTCACTTGGACAAAATTTTATAAAATATAAAGGTCTAGTATCCGAACTAATTGCCGAAGCGGACATTAGTGATAAGGATACTGTTATTGAAATTGGGCCAGGAAAAGGAATTATTACCCAAGCGCTAATTAAAACAGCCAATAAAGTGGTGGCCATAGAGAAAGATGAACTTCTAGTGGCCGAACTAATTAAAAAATTTGAAGGTGTAAAAAATCTGGAGATTGTAGGGGGTGACATTTTGACTACCAGCTTGCCTGAAAGTGAGTATAAGATTTTTTCAAATATCCCCTTTTCAATTACTTCAGAAATTATGGCTCATGTATTGCAGAGCAAAGTTCTGCCAACTTCAATGTATTTGATAATGCAACAGGAAACGGCCGAAAAATTTTCAGGGGCTCGTTGTGAGTCACTTAGCTCTGTTTTAACCAAACCTTTTTTTGAGGTAAAAATACTTGGGGAAATTGATAGAACAAACTTCACCCTAAAACCTCAGGTGCATATTATGTTTACTTCATTCAAAAGAAGAGAACATCCTTTTATTAAAGAGGAAGATAAAAAACTATTTAGAGATTTTGTTAGTTATGGATTTACAAAGTGGCAACCGACAGTAATGGAATCGTACAAGAAAGTGATGACTTTTGATCAGATTAAAAACATCAAAAAAATGCTGAAGATTGGAGAAGTGAAGCCAAGTGAACTATCCTTCGATAAATGGTTACTGCTATTTAAGGCTTGGGAAAAAATAGCCAACCAAAAGCAACGAAAAGAAGTGACTCGTTAATTGTTAGGTGCCGGATTAGTAGAGTTCGTATTTACTTAAGAGTTTTTTATTACCCTCAATCTGATAGCGTAATAGTTCAGAATATAATCCTGGTCGCTTGGCTAATTCTTGAGGTTTGCCGGAGTCGACAATAGTTCCTTTATCAAGAACTACAATACGATTGACACTCTGGATTGTAGAAAAACGGTGGGCAATGATGATGACTAAATGATTTTTAAATAACTTTTCAAGAGCATCCTGAACCAGTCTTTCTGATTTTGAATCAAGACTACTAGTTGCTTCATCAAGAATTAAAATTGGTTTGTTGTGAAGAATGGCTCGAGCGATCTGAATACGTTGTTTTTGACCTCCAGACAATTTGACTCCGCGTTCACCAATTTTGGCATCAAGTCCATCTTTGAGTTTTTCTACAAATTCGTAGGCATTGGCTTGCTTCAGGGCTTTAACTATTTCAGCATCAGTAGCCAAAGGAAGGCCGTAGGCAACATTCTCGCGAATGGTCGAGGAAAATAATTCATTGTCTTGAAAAACTAGGGCCATGTGTTCCCTAATCCAGGAATGGCTAAATCGTCGATAAGATTTTCCTGAAAGACTAATCTGTCCAGATGTTGGTTCATATAATTTGAGGATTAGGTTAATGAGGGTTGTCTTGCCAGCACCTGAATGACCGACAATAGCCACAGTTTCTTTGCGATCTAATTTTAGATTTATATCCGTTAACACAGGTGAATCAGTATCATAAGCAAAATTGACATGGTCAAAAGTGATCTCTGGATTTTTGACTAATTTGGTCTGGACTTTAGAACTAAAAGTTTCAGTACCCTTAATATCTAAGACTTCAAAAAAAGCTTTAGAATCGGCCTCAGCTTGACGAATTCGTTCGAGAATCATGCTCATGGCGTAGAGTGGCCAGCGAAGCATATTTAGCACCTGAATAATCAACACCATTTCTCCAAGTGTAAGCACACCTATGAATGTATTTTTAAAGATCAAAAAAAGGATTGTTACAAAAGCTATTTCGAGAACTAACCCACGGCCGAAATTATAAAGGTGATATTGGGTTGATTGGCGGTCATAAATATTGTTAATAGCTTCGTATTGGTCACTGCCATATTGCCACTCACGGGATTGAGTGTTGTAAGTTTTAACGAGTTTGATGTTACTGATTACTTCAGCAATACGACCTCGAACAGAATCTTCATGAGCGTTTTTTTCTTTTTGGAGAAGTCCCCAGCGATAAGTTGAAAAACTGGAAATAGCAATATAAACAGGGAAAACTAGGAAGGCTAACAGTCCAATGGTTAAATTGTAGTAACTTAACAGGACAATTCCAAAAATTGCTTGGAGTAGAGATGGTCCAATAAAATTGGTAGTCATACCTACAAAGTCTCTGATCGAGGTAATACCTCGGCTTAGCTGGTTGACCATTTTTCCAGAGATTTCAGAGTCAAAATATGGTTGGGGTAGAGTAAATATTTTGTGGTAATAAACTTCAGTTAAGTAGCGTCCGAGTCTAGAGGCGATAAAGTCACCTAATCTTTGACCGAGGGAACTTAAGATAAGAACCGCTAAGTTAATTATTAGAATAAGAATAAATTGAGAAAAAAGACTGGAGTAATCACCCGTGCCTCGACTTATCTGAAGTGATAGTTGGTCGACAACGTTTTTAAGAACCACTGGTGTGGTTAGTTGTAAAATCGACTGGGCAACAATTAAAATGACCGCGACGATAATCCATCCATGTAGTGGACGGGATAATTTAAGAATTTTGGCAATACTACTCATGTAGTATTCTAACAAGAAGGTTAGTCGACGGGATCAGCTAGTTTTGGCAGATTATTGTGGTGACTTAAGCGGAGGATTGGTTTATGTTTTTGAAGATTGACGTCTGGCATAAATATAAAAAGAGGTAAGTTGGAGCAAGACAACTAACCACAACAAAAGTCCCCAAGTGGAAGACTTGAGTATAGAGAGATGCAATAAAATAAAGAACATTCCCACATAAGTTAGTCTGTGAAGATAAACCCAGCCAATGCCTAGCAACTTTTGACTTAAGTTATTTGAGGTAATGAATAGAAATAGAAATATAACGATAGCCACGATACCCATTAATTCGAATGTTGGTGTTTTTGAAAAATCAGGAATAAGATCTGGAAATTTATTAAGAACGACATGGGAAAGGGCAAATAAATACATCGCAATACCGATATAGCGACGGTAGACACGAATAAGTGTAAAAATAGTATGGTGTACTCCGAGTCTCATGGCCATACCAGGAAGTAGAGTAGCTACATAAAATAATACCGATAATTCGCCAAAAAAGTTACCAACTTTGCCATGGAATGGGGAAGACAATACAATACCCACAAACAGGATAAGGGCTAGATAACAGACTTTAATAAGTCTCATGAAAAATGAAGATTTTTCGATAAAAAAATTACAAACATTTTCGACCAATTCTTTCATATTTAAATATTACCATTGTGTTAACCTTTATATAGTATGACTCGACAACTTGAGGGAATGTTTTCTCCAAAATCAATAGCGATTGTAGGGGCATCTGAGTCCCCTCTTAAAGTTGGGGCAATTGTTTTAAAAAATATTATACTTTCTGGTTATAAGGGGAAAATATATCCGGTTAATCCAAACCTATCTGAATTTGGAGGGCTAAAGTTTTTTAAAAATATTTCCGAACTACCGTCTATTCCAGAACTGGTAGTTATTGCTATACCTGCCAAGCTAGTGGCTAAAGTGTTGGTAGAGTGTGGTGAAAAAGGAGTAAAAAATTTAGTAATCCTATCATCGGGATATAAAGAAGTTGGTAGTGAGGGTTCGATACTTGAAGACGAGTTGTCAGATATAGCAGCCAAGTTTAACTTGAATATATTGGGTCCAAACTGTCTTGGTTTTGCCAGTACCAATCCAAATCTCAATGTTACCTTTGGCCAAGGAGGAATTGATAAAGGAACTCTAAAATTGATTTCACAGTCAGGATCACTGGCAGCCAGTCTGTTTGATTGGTGTAGTACCACCCACTTAGGTTTTGATTCTTTTATCACCATAGGTAATAAAACCGTATTGAATGAACAGGATTTGTTGGAGTATTGGTTACCGACTTTAACTAATAACAATCAAACGGTGATACCGGTGGGAATGTATTTAGAATCGATAAGCCGAGGAGTAGATCTGGTCGAGACTATAAGTAAAATAACGCCTCATAACCCGGTGTTTATTTTAAAACCAGGAAAATCAGTAAATGCCGCCAAAGCAATGCAGTCACATACCGGAGCTATTGCTGGTGAAGATAAGGTTTTTGAATCAGCAATAACTCAAGTGGGAGCAATTAGATGTGCTGAATTGGGTGATTTTTTCGACTTAGCTCAAGCCCTCACTTGGAGTATTGTACCCAAAGGACCTAGAGTAGCAGTCGTAACAAATGCCGGAGGTCCGGCAGTAATTGTGTCAGACTCCATCAATCAACATGGACTGGAGTTGGCTAAGTTAACTGAACAAACCCAGAAAAGTTTACTCCAATTGTTGCCAAAAATGGCCTCGATTCAGAATCCAATCGATGTGTTGGGAGATGCGCTGACTGATAGATTTTCACAAGTGATAAACACATTGGTAGCTGACGAAAATGTCGATTCGATCTTAGTCGTCTTAACCCCACAGCTGATGACTGAGGTGGAAAAAACAGCCAAAGTAATCGGTGAAATATCAAAGGTTAGCGCCAAACCAATTTATTGTTCTTTTATTGGTGGGGACAAAGTGTCTTTGGGAAGAAAAATCTTAAACGAGTCAAAAATTTCTAATTTTGATTTCCCGGAACGAGCAGTCAAGACATTAGCAACTATATGGAAATGGGAAAAGTGGCGAAAAAATAACTCAACAAAGGATCAGTCACTAATTACTCCACACAAAATTGATGTCGACGAAATTCAAAAAGCTATCGATAATCATGACAAAGAAAAAATAATGTCGACATTAAATATCACTACTCCGGCGGTGGCAATAGTAAAAACTAAGGCTGAAGCAGTAAAATTTGCGACTGAAAATGGTTGGCCAGTGATTTTAAAGATTTGGTCCCCGGAAATTTTACATAAGTCTGATGTTGGTGGTGTAAAAATCGATATTAAAAATAACGATGAACTGGAAAAATCATTTGATGAAATAACGACAGTTATAAATAATTTGCAAAAAGAATATAAAGAACCGATTAAAATTGAGATTCAAAGTCAAATAAAAGGTGGGGTGGAGGTGATACTAGGTATTAAAAGAGACCCTATTTTTGGTTTAACCATATTATTTGGGGCTGGTGGAAAATACGCCGAAATTTTAGAAGATCACAACCTAATAAGTTGGCCCACTTCAGAAGAAAATATTAAACAAGTTGTTCAAAGTTCAAAAGTATATAAACTATTGGCCGGCTTTCGAGATGACCCAGCCTATGATCTGACTAATTTGTATCAAGCTCTAATCAGATTGGGCCAGTTCATGCAGGTTTTTGAGGAAATTAAGGAAATGGAAATTAATCCGGTGATAATTACCCACGATAAAACCTGGGCGGTAGATGTCAAAATTGTTCTCTAATATTTCGTTAGGAAAGAAGAACTCCCCCATCGACGACAACTTGTGAACCAGTCATGTAACTAGACATATCGGATGCAAGAAATAAAACAACTTTTCCAATATCATCTGGAACACCAAATTTTTTCATGGGAATTTTTTGAGTAAATTTTTCCATGATTTCTTTCATAGCTGGGGGGACTTCGCCAGTGCCCATACCTGTACCGGGAGTAGATATTCCACCAGGAGCGACAGCGTTAACTGTAATATTGTGAGGGCATAATTCGAGGGCAGTATTTTTGGTAAAACCCCAGAGTCCATGCTTGGAAGAATCATAAGCAGCTAGTCCGACACCAGAGGGGTGGAGAGCATCTACGGAAGTGATGTTAATAATTTTGCCACCCTTGCCTTGGTCTATCATGACTTTACCTGCAGACTTAGTAAACATAAAAACACTTTTAAGGTTGACATTGATTATTTTTTCAAAAACAGCCACGTCCATTTCCATAGCTGGAGTATTGGGATAAATTCCAGCGTTGTTGACTAGTATATTGAGAGCACCAAAAGTGGTGACAGCAAAATTTACAGCAGCGTCAACATCGGCTTGTTGACTGACATCAGTTTTAATAAAAGCTGTTTTATAACCTAGAGCATTGAGTTCACTGACGGCTTTATTGCCACTTGCCTCATCGATATCGGCAATTACTACATTAGCACCAGCTTCTGCCAGACGGGTAGTAATTCCTAGGCCAATTCCTAAAGCGCCACCAGTAACGATAGCAGTTTGAGAAGCTAAGCTTAGTAGTGCGCTGAAAGGTGTATTTGTCATATTAATTAATAGTAGCAAAAAACGTCTGATAATTTACAAATTGAAAAATACCTGAGCTTAATCGCGGCTAATAAATTGCTCGCGTGAGTTAACCAAAACCTTGTCTGGGGGGTATTCGAGTGATGCATAGAGTGGGTCTGATTTGGCTACATGTCTATTAGCAGAAGCAACTACCAATCTAGCGTCTATATGAGCACCAGGACGAATGCGGATGTCTTGGAAATGAACCATGTTTCTAATATCACCATTCATAAACATATCTACATGATGGGCTAGAGGAAGTAAATACATACCCACAATGTCAGCAGATGTCTGTCCGACACTTTTGGCTAATTCAGCAAGGAATTGATGACGAATATCATAAAAAGTGTTCATATCCATTTCCATCCCCTGTTGGATTTTGGCAAATTCAGGTATCTGCCGCAGATAGGCTGCCTGAGTGAAACCAGTATTTGGGACTTCACCCAAACCAACATGAGTTTCGTGGATCATTGAAACTCTTTCCCAAGCACGGTGTCGGCCTAAATCTCTTTCGATTCCCAGATCGATACCAAAGTGAAGACCAATTGGACCACTACTTGAGGCCATGGCTGGCAGATTAAAGCGGTTGCGAGTACTATAAATTATTTGGCCAATTTCTACACGTTGTTGATTGCCTAAGGTAGCGACATATTTGATAACCTCGTTTACAGCCAGAGATGGGTGTAAGACCATAATATGTTGGGTAAGGATTCTGTCGCTGGTACTCAATGTTGACGGGAGTAAGTCGCAACCATTTTCAATTAACCCTGAAAAATTGCGACCTTTATGGAGAAGTTCGGTATAGCCCGGCTGGGATGATAAATATTTATCTAAAGCAAATTGCTCCTCACGGGTCCGTGTATCTGGTTCAGTATGATTTAGGAGAGCTTTGATTTCTGCTGAGTAACCGCTGACTGGTACGCTTGGTCTAAGTAGTGCCAATAAAGATTCGGATAATTGTGTCTCACCTGGGAGCCGGCCACTGCCAAAATCGGAAAGCATTTGCTGCATAGTAGTAGCATTGGTGACATAAACCATCGAAGTTCTAAAACCAGATAATAGAAAACCGCGAACGGTATCATAAGCCCGGGCAGTAAGGGCATCAACTTCCGATTTTTCTGACTCGTTAACTTTGAAATGATTTTTGTATGCTTCGAAAATCTTAGGGAACCAGCCTAAATACATTTCCAGAGATTTGGTCTGGAGAGACTGATACTTTTTAATAAGTTCTGGAGAAATTTTCGTCCCTGGAGGCAACAATGTTTCTAAAGCCGGTAAATCGTTTCCCGATGCAAAATCGATGTAGCGGGTTGATGACTCTTGGCCATCATGTAAAGTTGTCCTTCTAAATAGTGAGGCTGCAGTGAGAATGGGAACATTTTCTATAGAAACGGCTACATGAGCCATCCCACCTGGAGATTGATGTTTTAATCCAGAAACTATATTGGCAAGCCGAGCATCTGGGGTAGACCTTCCTTGTTGGTACGCAGCTTCAACTTTACTCATAAGAGTAACCATGCCATCTCGGTCACGAGAAAAACGAGCGCCAACATAAGCAATAAAAGCCGGGAAACTTCTTTCAGGAGAGGCAAGGGGGGTACGAACAACAATCCCAGTGACTGAGTCTGTACATGAAGCGACTGCAAAACCTGTTTGTTCGGGTGCTGTTACGGTGTAAGTATATCTATCTATTTGTTGCAACAATTTTGAAATAGGACAGAATATGAAGATTTTTTAGATCAGCACCAGTATAGCATCAATAAATTTTTAGTTTAAATATGGGGGTTGTTTTAATACTCCGATGGTAGGAGAATAGACAGTCTTAAAAGTGAAACAGCTATGACCAAGAGAAATAAAAATAAAATTAATTTTGTAGCTATATTATCTGAGAAAATTCCACAAATGATGGGAACTACCGGGTCAATTGTGGTGCATACAGTTTTGTTTGGAGGAATATTTCTATTAGTTCCGATCGGATTTAGTATTGATCAGGTTATGCTGATTTTGACGACTGCAGTCTCTCTTGAAGCCATATATTTATCACTATTTATTCAAATGACAGTAAATAAGCATGCCGAAAGTTTGGAAGATGTAGAAGAAGACATTGATGAAATCCAAAAAGATGTCGAGGGGATTGAAGACGATGTCGGTGAAATGACTGAAGATATCGAAGAGATTCAGAAAAAAGATTTAGAAGAAGATAGTGAGGACGATTTATGGATGGAAAAAATATCAGGTCTTGATAAGATCAGCACCGACCTAATGAAACTCATGAACGATGTTGGTCAACTACGTGAAGCAGTTGAGGGCAAAAGAAAAAGTGACAAAACTGTGGAATAAATAAGACTAACTAATTTTTTAAGAAAATTATTTTGAAAATATTCCTTCAAAGGTTTTTATAGGAAATCCAGAAGGAGATGGAATGTCCAAAGTTCGCGAGTCAATGAGTTTGAATTTGGGGAATATTGATTTTAATTCTTCTTGGGTATAGTGCTTAATAATTCGACTAACTTGGTCGTTTTTGATAGCAGTTTTCAAGTCTGATACGGTGTTAATTTTTGCGGCAAGATCTTTGTCGTTAAATACATAAACACAATGTGGGTCTTTTATAAAATTAGTAGCTAATTGATAGCGATCTTGGTAAGACTCGGAGACTAGCGGTTCGAGAATCCACATTTTGCCCCCTGGTTTTAAAATACGATAAATCTCGTTGCCTAGTTTGTTCCATGATTCTTTGTGAATATTGGTGAGGGTAAATTTGAAAATTATTAGATCAAAATATTCGGATGGAAAACTCGTTTTTGCAGTGATATTTTGAATGGAGTAGTCAACACGACTAGTTCTTTTCTGGTTTTCTTCAATTATGTTTTTGGCAATATCAATAGCAAAAACTGTTAGTCCTTTACGGGAGAGATTTTCAGCTAATAACCCATCCCCTGTTCCAACATCGAGAATAGGACCATTTAGATTGTCGAGGAGCTTGAGAGGAACTGATTGGGGGATTGAGGGAACCTGGCCAGGAAGATAATTTTGCCAATATTTATTGTTTTGCTGGTCCAAATTGGTGGACATGACGAATTTTAACATGTATTAGAATTCACAAAAGATCCAAATCAAAATTAAATTTTTTAAGCTTTAGGCAGATTTTTGTTTGAAGAATTGTGGAAAATTGAAGCTTTTTGGCTAATTAACAGAATATATACAAAATAAACAGAGATCTGAATCAAGTTTAATTTTTGGGTTATACCAAGAATACTCTTAAATACACCGCCAATGAAAGTTGATGCAGGTGGAATAAAGTTAAGTGAGAATTGACCAATGTTGGGAATTAAACCGGCGTCGGTAAACTCATGTATCGCCCTCATTAGCAAACCACCGGCAAATAATATTAGAAAAATATTTATGTATCCAGTTATCCGACGAAGTTCAAATTTTTGAGTAACCCCATAGAAAGTCGCCGCAGTAAGCACACCAATAAACAAACCTAATAAAAATCCCCCAATAATGTTTTGAGTGGTGGTACTAATAAAAAGTGTGGACAAGAATAGAACTATCTCCATGCCTTCACGAAAAACTGAAGTAAATATAAGCGCAAATATCCCCCAGTTATTTTGATTATCTATTGTTCTGACCGTATGACCGGTGAGCTTTCTTTGAGTAGAGGCAAGATTATTATGAAGAAAAAAGATGGCCCAAGTTATGAAGATGACGGTTATAAACATCAAAGTACCTTCGATGTATTCTTCATAGCTGGAATGAAAATTTGAAAGCTGAAATCCTAAAAAGCTTCCAAAAACTAACAAAAAGAAACTTAAGGCAAAAGCTATAAAAGTAGCTAGCCAGACGATGCGAATAGAATCTGTCCGTTGGGATTTTTTTAGATATCCAATAATGATGGAGACGATGACCAAGGCCTCTAAAACCTCACGAAAAGTTATTAAGAATGTTGGAAACATGAAGTATTATAAACATAACTCATACTATTATGGTAGGAGTTTGATTACTTGGTTACTAAAATATCCCGACTATGATCAGATTTAGGAGAACTTATCACCCCTTCTTCTTCGAGACGGATGATTAATTGACTAGCTCGGGGATAGTCGATTAATAGTTTTTTCTGCAGAAATATAGCTGAAGCTTTTTGATAACGAACTACTAAAAAACGAGATTTTTGGTAGAGTTCATCCATCAATTGGGAATCTTGATTTGAAGAAGTAGCACCAAGTCTAGCCTCAACTACTTTAAGTCTTTCTTCTAAATTCGCAATTTTTTGCTGTAAATTCTGAATATCAGTCATCAACTGATTATACAGTTTTAGTGGCTAGAAAGAGAAAATGTTTAGTAATCTTTCAACAATATTATTGTCGACTTTCTGCTCGGATACGACCCCATTTTGATCGTCCAACTTCAATTTGTATTTGGCTTCACGAGGAATGATGCCAAACAGTTTTTCCTTTTTAGTGGCATCGATGGTGTATTCAAAACTGTCACCTGACTGGCCCACTTCCATAGTATCGGGGACGGTTGATAATCCCCTATCAATGAATTTTTGCATAGCTTGGTCTGGCAGATGGATGAGTTTGATATCACCACCAGCTTGGTTGGTAGTACCAACACTGTTGTTTTTAACGTCTACTTCAATTTCATTATCTTTGATTTTTGCTTTGACATCACGGGACTCGATTTGCATTTCGACAGTGCCATCATCATGAGTTTCAGACTGAATTTCTACTTTCTCATCTTTTCTTTCAGCACGCTCTTTGACAGTCTTGTCCATTTCTTTCTCGGCTTCAGTCTTAGTCTCAGTTTCTACTTCATTTTCGATTTTATTCTTATCTTCATTATTTTTTTCTGGGGTACGAGTAGGAGTTAATTTGGGAACAGCTGAGAATTTGATGCTGACTTTCTCTGGTTCTAGCTCCTGTTTGACCTTGTCTTGCTTAATAAGATTCACCCTAGTTTTGTTTTCGATTTTTTTTATTTCGATTTTTTCAGGTTTGTTTTCTACACGGGAGGGCTTGTCTTCTTTTTTAGGTTCTTCTTTTTTTGGTTCTGGTTTTTGATCTTCTTTTTTCTCTTCTTTCTTTTCCTCTTTTTTCTCTTCTGGTTTATCTTCATCTCCTAAGACTGAGGGATAAGAATAACTGACATTACCAGCTGTACCAATATCCATTGACATATAGTACGCAGATGCACTAATTGGGGTTAAAAGTGAAGCAATAACTAGGTAAGTAAAAAGGTAGGAGTTTTTATTCATACAAAAATATTAGCATATTTGAAAGAAATGTTAAAAATATACTGTATATAATATAGGTGGAAGCAATGATTGATCAAAAATGCCAAAACTATGAGGATAATGAGCTGGTGGCACTATCTATAAAAGATAGTCAATATTTTTATTGTCTGATGAAAAGATATGAAGATAAACTAACTAGTTATGTACACCGGTTTACCTATCTTCCAGATGATGATATTGCTGATATAGTCGAAGATTCCTTTGTAAATGCCTATCTCCACTTAAACGACTGCGATTGTGATTTGAAGTTTAGTAGCTGGATGTACCGAATTGTTCACAATAGTGCCATTAATTTTATTAAAAAGCATAAGCAATCATTGCGAATTGAAGTCGACGAAACTGATGACGAATTTGTAGACTGGCTAGTAGCCGATACAAACATTGAGAAAGAGACGGTAACCAAACATTTTAATGAATACATAAAAACTGTCTTAGATAAGTTAAAACCAGAATATAAAGAAGTAATCGCCTTAAAATTTTTTGAAGAAAAGGATTATAAAGAAATTAGCGACATTCTCCAGAAGCCAATGGGGACGGTGGCTACCCTACTTTCCAGAGCAAAAATACAATTTAAACAAATATATGAAACAGAAAACAAATATTAGTGATAAGACACTTAAACTTATCCATCAAAAACAAATGAGCCCAATACCGAAGTGGGAATTTGTTGCTAAAAACTGGTTACTCTGGCTTGGTTTTGTAGTTAGCTTAATTTTATTAATACTTGGTGTTTCAGTTTCTTGGTTTGGTCTGATTGATAGCATCATAACTCCGAACTTGTGGATAGCCATGTCCATTATTTTTCTATCTACGTCTTTTTTGTTGTTCCAAAAAACTAAAAAATCATATCGATTTATCAAATGGCAAGTAGGATTGGCAATAGTTTTAACTGGAATGTTAATGGGAGGCATTCTGTTTAGAATTGGCGTTGCTAGCCGAATTGACCGTGGCTTGGAATCGAGATATTCCTTGTATAGACAAATGGTGCCAATGAGAATGATGGTATGGAGCAACCCCCAGTCTGGATATCTTTCAGGAGAAATAGTCAGCATAAATAGTGCAAATGATTTTGTGATTAAAGATTTTAGTGGAAAGCGATGGAATATAAATGGTGAATCACCTATCGTCCGGGGACGAGTACAAATGGAGATAGGAGAAGAGATAAAACTTATCGGGACACAGGAAAGTAGCGACATTTTTAAGGTTGATGAAATCAGACCTTGGAATGGGATGGGCCAAAACATGATGAAAGAAAACCAATAGAAGGTTTGTATTACTAATAGACTGCGCAAGTCTATTAATAATTCATAAATTCTATGAAAACAAAAATTGCATTAGGAGTAGCCGCATTGGCACTCGGTTTAGTGGCTATTAATACTTTGACTCCAGTTTTCGCTTATCGAGGGGACGCTACAGTCAAAGGACCAAATTATTCTGAAGAAAGACACAATGCCAACTTAGCTGCGTTCGAAAAAGGTGACTACAAAGCCTGGACTACAAATATGTCTGGACGTGGGGCTACCCGATTCGTCAACGAATCAAATTTTAAAGAATTTGCCGCCGCTCACCTAGCATCTTTGAAAGGTGACTCAACTTTATTAAATGCTTTTAGAGCAAAATACGGTTTGGGTATGCGACAGGGAAACGGACAAGGTCGTGGTATGGGAATGGGTAATCAAAACAATAGCAGATAACAGACTTTATTTACAAAACCCCCTTATGTTTGAGGGGGTTTTGTTGGTTAAAGGTATAATTACTTAGTTATGAAAGTGACGATTGTGGCCCATACAAATTCCAGAAATCCGAGAGTTGAGACAGACAAAATGGGTGCACTACACGTTTATGTAAACGCACCGCCAATAGATGGTAGAGCTAACGAGGTAATCGTTGATACTTTGGCTAAGTATTTCAAAACTAAAAAGTCATTGGTGTCTTTGATTCGTGGAGCAAAATCGAAGCAAAAAGTTTTTGAGATTAGTTCTGACCGAATGATGTTCTGATTGTTATACTTTTTAATGAAATGGTTAAGGTGGATTATATTGGTATTAGTGGTGGTAGTAGGTGGAACAGTGATTCATAAACAATATCGTAAAATATCCACTCTGGTAGCCACCGATACCGAACCCGTAAAAGAAGCGGCTACAAGGACAGATAAAATAAAACCTTTGTCAATAGTAGGTACCCGTGTTATTGATACGGATGGAAATGACGTGATGTTGGTAGGAATAACAACTGACGAGTTTAGATTTAATCCGATGCACAAAAATATAGAAACATTGAAGCAAAATATTTTGGAAGTAAAAAGCTGGGGAGTCAATTTAGTTGTCCTATATTTACAACAGCCACTGAAAGTAAACAAACGGGTTGATGAAATTGTCGAGCTGGCCAACTGGGCAACTGAAAACAAAATGTATACCTTAATTTTTCCAGTAGTTCACGAGACCGATTTTATTCCATTAAATGATAGGCAAAAAAAACGAGAAGATGTTTACTACAGTCCACTGGGAAAAAATACTGAAAAAATATTGGAAACATTATCAAAAAAATTAAAAAACAATGTGGGGGTAATGTATGGAATGGGAGCAGAGTCCCATGGTGTATCCCAAACTGACTTGTACAAAAGACAGCTAGACATGCTCGACACAGTCAGAAAAAATAGTCCTGATGCAGTGGGAGTAATTAACGGGATGGAGTATGGACATTATTTAGATATTTACATTGCAAACCCACCTGAACAAAAGAATATCTTGTATGATATCCATCAATATGTCGGGTCAACTGCCAAAGATGTTGATTCCAGTAAATGTATTCTGCCAACTCAATATTTTGGTAAAGTACCATTGATAGTTGGAGAATTTGGAGGTACTTACACGGATGATTTTGGATCTTATAAAGACTTGGATTGTGTTAGTAGTTATATTAGTAGTTTCAAATATGCAAAGCTGGGATTTGTAGTGCATACGATAGATAACTTGTCTCGCATGGGACTTTTTGACTGGAATAACCAAATAACCAGTAAAGGGAAGTTGCTCAAAAGTGCTTTGGTTGATATAAAAACAAGTTTGAGGAACTAAACTAAATTTTTGTCAATCCAATTATCAAAAGAATCGTTCCACTTTAATACCAACGGCTTTTCATTCGCATCGGGAATTTCCATCTCTTCGACGACACCATAAAAATCATCATCAGGAACATCAAATCTGGCTTTGGTTTGACGATTGGCGACCAATCTTTTATAAGCCTCAGCAGTGGGGATATCGACAAAAATGGTGGTTGACTCTAGTTTTTGTTCCTCAGCAATTTTTCGGACTAAGTCTCGCTCATATTTGGTAAAGTTTCCAGTATCGTGAACAACAGTTCGACCTGATGACAGTGCGTCTTTGATTCTTTGATACATTTCCTGATAAATACGGTTCCAACCTTCCTTACCAATCAGAGCATCTGTGGCATCGTTACCAAAGAATTCAAATTTGATAGCATCAAGATCGATCGAAAGGGTATTGAGTTTGTCTTCCATTTTCTTTGCTAAGGTAGTTTTACCGGAAAAGGGAATTCCACAGAGAATGTAAAGTTTATTGTTCATAGTTAATAGAATCTGGCATTTAGACCTCTGAATTGTCTCATGGTTTGGCCGTATTTATTCTTAATGAATAATTCTAGGTCAGAATAAGCTTTTTCGATTTTAGAAATTATATTCTTATCAAGTTTGATATCGTTGGCTTTTAAGTTGAGTGCCAGATATTCGGGGTTAGTAGTGCCAACGACGACATAATCAACAAATGGTTGGGCTAAGGTCCAGGCAATGGTTAGTTGACCGATAGTTATTCCCAGCTCAGTTGCGATAGGCCCAAGATTATTTTTAACCCATTCAAAAATGACTGCTTGGTTTTCATTATTCCAATAGGGAAGCTTTTCGCGCAAATCCCCTTCCCGGAGATGAAACTCTTCTAGAGCCAAGTTGGTTAGTAGACCAATCTCAAGAAGATGATAAGGAAGAAGATAAATATTATTTTCTAAAAGATAGTTTTGAAATTCTGTTGATAAACTCCGGCTAATTAGGCTAAAACGATTTTGAACATATTTAATTTTTCCTGTAGTGTTGTAGGCTACGAGTTCGTCCAGACTAACATTGGAAACCGCCAACTCTTTGACTTTGCCGGCTTTTTGGAGATCTTCCATAGCCCGGAGTGTTTCATCTATTGGCGTTTCTTCGTCGGGAAGGTGAACCATCAAAAGATCGACATAGTTGGTATTTAGTCGGGAAAGTGAGTTATCTATTTGTTTGACTACATCAGCATAACGTCCGCTTTTGAAAACACGACCATCAACATCGACATGCTTGATAGTTTTAGTTCCCAAATAATACTTTTCTCGAGGAATACCCTTTAATGAGTGCCCCAATAGTTTTTCAATTTCACCATTGCCATAGACCGGAGCGGTATCAAAATAATATCCACCAAGATCGATAAATTTATGGATTATTTTTTGAGCATCATCTGAACTGGTCGGGGTAAAGACACCAGCAAGTGGAAAGGTACCTAGTCCAACACGATTATTCATAGCTGCATTTTACCAAAACAAACAGCCCACTTTTTAGTGGGCTGTTAAAGTGAATTACAAAATAACTTTAGTTATCTTTTTTATCGTCGTGTTCACTTTCTTTGTTTTT
Organism: Candidatus Shapirobacteria bacterium; assembly: GCA_041658955.1. Taxonomy (GTDB): domain Bacteria; phylum Patescibacteriota; class Microgenomatia; order UBA12405; family UBA12405; genus UBA2283. The sequence continues at coordinate 71,714 of JBAZZE010000001.1, read as the reverse complement.
ATTTTCTTTTTCTCGGTTTTTTTCTTCTTTTTCATCGCTATCCTCTTTTTTGTTTTTTTCAACAAAACTCACACAGTCACCCTGATTTTTGAATGATGGATTGTTAAATATTTTCCATCCATCTTTTTTACACTGATCTTTGTTTGTAGGAGGTGCGACGAGAACAGGACCGGCTTCGATTTTAAGTGCAACTGTACCATTAGGTGTCCAATTACTATCTTCACGAAGTACACCAACTCCAGCAGCGCCACCATCAGCATACCAACCAGCAGTGATGGTGTTCCAGAATACTTTATTAGCGCTGTCGTCAGTACCTACTGCAACCAGTTGATTATCTGGGACAGAGACATTAAGTGAGTTGTATGGTCCATTTACACCTAGAGGTGAGTCACCATAAGTTTGAGTATTGTATTTGACACTAACAATTAGATCATTTGGTAAGGTGACGTTTAAGTCACTCAGATCAAAATTGGCGTTAAATGCGAAACCGTTATAACATTGACCATTTGTAGCTCTCCATGCTGTTGGAGTAGTACAGGTCGGGTCAGCAACTGGGCGCCAAGGAATATTTATATCTGCTGTTTTAGTAGCAAGTAAAGTATCTGGCACACCTTGAGCATCTAAATGATTACTGTAAACCTTTATGGTTATAGGATGAGTCCAAGTTGAGGAGTTCCCCATATATCTTGGGTCTGCAGAATAATCAGAGAACAATGCCCAATCACTCATAGACACGGTGATATTTTTTAAAACTCTATCTGTTCCACCGAGATGAATATAATCTCCAAACTCTTTGGTTTGAGTAGCTTGGTAGCCAAGACTGGGATAATTTGTAGATGGAGACACGCTAGGTAGAGCATCATAAACAGAGGAAGTTACCGCGAAAGCAGGGCTGGTGGTAAGCACCAAAGCGGCTGCGGCGATAAACATTGAAAAAATCTTTTTCATATTTCGCTGGAGTAAATATTTAATGCGTACAACTAATTTATAGTCCTATAAGAGACTAGAGTCAAATTTGGTACCCTAGCTTACTTTTATTTTAATAATCCAAGTCCAATAAGTCCGTTGACGATCAGGTAAGCGGCGATAAGGTAGTTCACTATTTTGGGAAACAGTAATACCAAAACACCAAAAACGAGAGAGACAAACGGTGTTAGTCCATTTATGGAAATATTCATATTATTCAGCTTGCTTCTCACCAGAGGAAATACGAATTAGTTTGACTATTCCCCAAGCGAGTAATAAATAAAAACCGATGGCAACGATGACGGCCGGCTCAAAAATCGAGGAAGAACCGGAACCTTCAGCGTAGGAGCGTCGGAAAATACCATCGAAGGGCATGGTAAAGAATCCGGCTATGGCGTAGATTAGACGGACAAAACCACTAGTTACACTAGCTCCGGCGATCTTAAGAATTAAGCGGATAGCCAATAAGACTTCGACAAAACCGAAGAAGTAATAGACAAAGTATTCGATGGTTTCATTATCGGTGGCACCAACTTTGACTGGTGTTTCCACGATTGGAGTGGTGGTAACAGGTGTGACAATTATTTCTTTCATATATTTTTTACATCATTAACTGCGTTCTTGGTGATCTCTCCAAGTTTCTTGGCTTTACCCATAACTTGGGCATTTTTGTCTTGGATATTTGTTTTAATATTAGAAGCGGCTGCTTTAATTTTTTCTTGATTGTCTTTATTTGATAAGACAAAAGCACTAGCAACAGCAGCACCAGCGACGACGGCTCCGGCGACGGCAGCGATTACCGGATTAACACTAGTATCGTTTTGAGTTTTTATATTTTTATCTGTCATATTTTTATTTTTTAAATTATTAATTTCTATTTCTAATAGCTCGGCCGACATAGATAACCACTACGGCTCCAAAAATGGCGACTAGTAAACTTTGGACATTAAATCCGGTAACTCCGGACTGACCAACAGTACCAAGTAAAAATCCACCAACAACTGAACCGACAATACCTAGGACTATGTCAGTAGCAGTCCCCTGTGAATAGTTGGTTTTCATGATAACCGAAGCGATCCAACCAGCGAGGGCTCCAAAGATGATCCAAAGTAAAATTCCCATATTAAATACTCCTAAAAAAACTAATAAATAAATTCCTATAAACTACGGCGCTTGCTTGACATTCACATCGACTTTATCCGGCATATTGATCACCGGAGCTGGAACATTTATTTGTGGATTGCCCATACTCCGAAGAGCGGGAATACCGAAATAAATAAATAGTAGAGCGAGAACGAGGATGGCAAATACGCCAACAACAGCTCCACTACTACCTTCTTTTTGGACAGGACTACTTACAACAGTCGTCATACACTTACCCTCACTATTTAAACGGTTAACGATTCTCTAAAGGCGTGGTTTCTTGGTGATTATCTCGTCTGGTAAATAAGCTACCAGGGCTTTTTCGACTAATACAGTTAGAGTTAGATTGTTGATGGCGGCTTGGGCCTTGGCATGAATAAGAAGTTTTGGATTAAGAAATAGGGTTACTCTTTGCTTTGATGTACTTGAAGTAGTTGCCATATATCATATACTACAACTAGTTCAACTACTTGTCCATATGATCTTTGAGAACTTCATTTATGAGAAACAGTTGATTTTTCCTAAGTAATGGCAAATTGTCCATTGAAAAGAAGCCGTATTCTAATACCTCTTTGGTAGGAGTAAACTCACCGCCAATGTATGTACCAACATAACAAAGATCAAGTCTAGGAGTCTCCCGGTCGGTACGAATTTTAAGGGCTTCGTCAATACAGATAGTAAAACCTGATTCTTCTTTGATTTCTCTTTCCAAAGCCTCTTGAGGGTGTTCGCCACCGTTTAGATATCCGCCAGGCAAACTCCAAGGGTGGGAACGGTAGGTATGTTTAAACACCAGGATTTCATTTTTATCATTGAGAATAATGCCAGTGACCCCGACTAGAAATTTGTCATGCAAAAGACGCATGATAAATAACTGGAGGTTTTTTGGCATATGTAGGGACCGGTAGATGTTTCCTAGTAGGTTTTTCACAAGGCGTTTGGATCAGAGGGAACAGGTGTGATGTCGCCATTTTTTAGTTTTTCAGCATCGAGCTCGAGCTGGTGAACTCTCTTGGTGAGTTCAAGAATTTCCTCCTGATCTTTTTTGAGTTGAATATCTTTTTTACGGATAGTCAAAGCATAAGAAATCGAGTTGATGATCAGAACAATATAAGAGATAGTTAAGCCGATTAGAATAGCTGCGACGATGACGTAAAAAAGTGGCACCCCATAAAAAGCATAAACACCCAAGTTGACATCAACTGGCGTGTAATTAAAACGAGATATATAAACTAATCCGCTACCTACTAACAAAATTAAAATTAGGCTTAACATACAAAATCAGGGTGAATAAACTAATACTATATTATACCTTATTTTGAATATTTGGAATTTTAGGCTAAAAACACCACCAGAGGAAACAACGTTTCGGTTTTTCTACAGGAGCAGATGCTGGTGCCTCTGAGTTTTTTTGGACTGGAGCAATATTAGTTACTTGAGTTGGTTGAGGTGCGTCAGTAATTGCAACCGAAGGTGGCAAAATAATTTGAGTTTCAGTAGTTGTACTATTACTGGGAATAATCCTGTCTTTGGCTTTGTTTTTGGCTGGAATTATTGTTTTAGTAGTGCGACTAGAGGAAAGGTTGCTAATAGGCAAACTGTTTTTATAAAAAACTTGTGAACTGGTTCTTACCTTGACGATATTACTCCATTTTCCAGGCATACATCCATTATGGCCACGGACCTTAAAATAATAAAAAGTATATGGTTTTAGCTGATAGACCGTGTGGCTCTGAATTCCTTCACGAGTTAGGACGACTTCTTCACCATTTTCTTCTGCTGACGGTTTAACCGAAAAACTAATGTAGTACTTATTGGTATCAGGAAGTGGAGTAAATTGTAATTTGGCAGTATTTTTGGTGGTACGAATTTCAAATAAATCAGGAGTAAACAGAGTTGGAGAATCAGAGCATGAAGGAGCTGAATTACTTCCTTGTGATGAATTTGAATTGTTATTGTTAGAATTATTTTGGGGAACTGAGGTGGGAGTGGCCGTAGGAGTGGGAGTGGGAGTTACCGCACTAGTCGGAGTAGGTGTGGCGGTGGGAACTACTGTATTGACAGTAAAACCATAATCAAAGAGGGTAAGCCCGGTATTAGTATTGCCTTTACTATCAGTTGAACGGACACTTAAGGTATGTGATCCTTCACTAAGGGCAGGAGAAACAGTACAAGTGTAGGCTTCGGATAATTCATCAAAAGCCCCATCATCAGCAACGCAGGCGGAGTAGGCACTAGCATCAACTGCGTATTCAACAGAAGTAATAGTCGATTGTGAATCGGTAGCAGTACCAGTAAAAGATGGTGTGGCTGAACTAGAGGTGTCACTCGGTAAACTATTGACGGAAAGACTAGCAGGAGTGCGATCAAAGGTTGCCTTCAAAATTTTATTTGAGTCGCCGGAATACAAAATCCCATCAGTGGTAATAGCTTGGCCGACCAGGTAATTAAAAGCGCCTAATCCAAAATCGGCAGGAACTAATGATTGTTGGAGAACTCCCGCAGTATTAAATATTTTTACTTTATTGTTACCCGAGTCAGAAATATAAAGATTGCCACTAGTGTCGACAGTAAAACCCTCAGGATAACTCATGGCTTGAACACCGTCAGTTATCTCTAAAACAAATGTCCCGGCGGAATTAAATTTTTGGACGCGATTATTACCTGAATCAAGAACATAAAGATTATCTGATCCATCTACAGCCACAGCTTGAGGCTGATTAAAAGGCGTGCCATTACCGGTTATGGTGGCAACCAATGTTCCAGTGGAATCGTATTTTCGTACCATATCAGAGTCGCCATTCCCTTGGATATCGGAAACATAAACATTTCCTAGACTATCGGAGGCGATGCCGAATGAAAAAATAAAAGTTGAAGCACCCAAATCGGTACCAGAAATATCTATTGGAGTGCCGCTACTATCAAATTTGTAGACTCCGGGATTGACGCCAACTTGCGAATTCCAGTTGGTCACTAGGATATTGCCATCACTGTCAACTGTTACACCTGGTGAACCAGAAGGACCAAAGGACATAACAAAATTGCCATTGGCATCGTATTTGGCGACATCGTGACCGGAAATACCAACACCCGTGACATAAACAAAACCACTAGCTCCAACGGCGAGTTGTCCATAATTATTTACAGTAGTGAAAGTTCCCCCGCTGATAGGCGGAGTAGCAATATCCCAAGCAAGAATTGAGCGGATATTAAACAATAGAATTGCAGTTAGACAAATCAGGACTGCAATCAAATATTTACGCATTGATTAATTTAATCTTAATCTACTACATTAAGCAATTGCTGAATATAAAAAATACGGATTAATGTGATGATGGTTACCCTTTGTGTTATATTATTTTGTGAATAAAAAAACAATTGCAATTCTAATTTGTCTTATTATTGTATTCTTGTTTCTTTTCATTAGATTTCGAACTAAGCCTCCGATTACTTCCAATTCATCGACAGTAAAATGGGTAGATTGTACTAGTAAGATCAGCGACAATCCCCAAAAATACTCTGACTGGTCGACAAAACTTTATGCGGCAAAACTAGAAGACAAGTCAAGCGACAACGAGGCCACGACTACAAACACTCGGACATTTGAACTTAGTAAATTAGCAGATAAAAAAGATACGGATAGTATTTATTATCGTGTCCAACGTGATGTTTTTCCTCAAAATTATGTCACCGGATCAAAAGTAGTAATGGAGATGTGTAACGATAAAAACCAAACCCCACAATGGTACAGTACGACTTGGGAAAAAATACCAGAATCGGGTGAAAAAATATCGGCAAGGGTGACTCACATGCATAGTACCCAGCAAGTATTAGTCCCGGGAAAATACAGGATCGACGCCTATTTTTATATCGATGGTAAGTGGCATTTTAGTGACCGGATAGAAGGTGTAGAACTAAAATAACAACTTAAGCAAAGTTGTGTAAACGCGAGTCTAATGATTCAGTAGACGGAATTAGAAGTGATAGTAATTCTTCTGGTGATTTTGACTCGTCGAGCCACATTTTTTCTTCTTTTTCTTTCAAAATCACTGGCATCCGGTCATGGATAGGTTTGACAACACTATTAGGTTGGGTGGTGATAATGGTAAATGAGTAGATTTGTTTTTGGTGGAAAGGCTCTATCCAAATGTCAAAAAGACCGGCGAGAGAAATGAGTGGTCGGGAACCTATTTCAAAAAAATAAGGAGTTTTTTTATCTCCATCTACCTTCCACTCATAAAAGCCGCTGGCAGGGACTAAGCAACGCTGTGTTTTAAAAGCTTTTTGAAAAGATGGCTTTTCTAAAATAGTTTCGGCTCTGGCGTTGAACATTTTAAAACCAATTTTTTCATCTTTGGCCCAAAACGGAACAAGTCCCCAGCGCATTAGTCGAACTATGTTTGTTTTTTCTTTTAAAATTACAGGAATGTCTTTTCCGGGAACTGCATCTATTTTTTGAGGTAGCTTACTTAGTTGATTGGTAATATCAAATCGGTCATAAAAATCGTCTCCTGGTTCTAGGGCAAATCGGCCACACATATAAATATATTATCAATTTATAAATAATGATTTTAAACCACATGTCATCAAGACGTTCAGACTGGTGACTTTTTAGAATACTTTAGAACTACAATTCCATTCTCTGACATAATTTTTTCTAAGTGGAGTCTGATAGAAGGAGTCTTTCCTCGAAAGAGAGGGATTCCATCACCCAAAATTACCGGGACTATACCAATATAAAATTCATCTATTTCAGAGGACTCTAGAAAATTATGAACTAGTCCCCCACCTCCCCAAATAAAAATATTTTTATCTGATTGATGATTATTTTCTAAGACAGCCTCGACGATGTTGCCATTAATAAAATGAAGATTATCCTTATCTTCCAGCTTTTTGAAAGTGGCTATAAAGACTTCCTTGTCAGTAAAATCTTTATGCTGGCCGAGATCATAACAACGCGAGCCCATTACAATAGTATCAACCGTTTTGAGAAACTCTGGAAAATTCCAAAACTCTTTGGTATTTAGCGAATTATCACCATCACCCAAAATCCAATCAAACTTGTCATCTTTAGTGGCAATATATCCATCAAGACTCATGGCTAAGCTGAGAATAATTTTTCTGGTCATAGAATAGTTAGACTCTCAAAACACCACGAAAACCTCTAACTGCATAATAAGAATCGGCGCCATTGTGATAGATAAACACATGATCATATCGGCGATCGGCAAAGATAGCTCCACCAAGTTTACGTATAGGGGATGGGGTTAGTAGCCAACTTGAGGTTTTAAGGTCAAACTTACCTTGTTCCTGCAACTGGCGGTATTGTTCTTCAGATAACAATTCGATACCCATAGACTGACACATATCAATAGCCGTATCTTTAGGTTTAAAAGATTTTCGGGAGTCTAGGGCGGCGCGGTCATAGCAAAAACTACGCCTATCTTTGGGTGTTTCCGGTGAGCAGTCAAAAAATAAATATTCACCAGTTTTATTATCTAGACCTACCACATCTGGTTCGCCACCTGTCCGTTCCATTTCATTTAATGACCAAAGTTTTTCCGGATTAGATTCTAATTTTTTCTGAATTTTGGACCAGTCTAGACTGGAATGTCGTACTAAGTTTTTATCGAAGCGGGATTTTAATGTTTTAAGTAGTTGTTCGCTTTGAGAAGAAGATAATGTTTTTTTGGTCATAGACTCATACTAATAAAATAGTAGTATGGTAATTTTACACTAGATGATTTCTACCCCAATGAACTGAATTCCAGGTTCTCTCGTGAATAAAGTAAAGTATTGTACTAGCTAAGTTTGAGAAAAAAATTACTCCTAAGGTTAAGTCGAGCCGATGGCTAATGGAATAGATAATAATACTATCTGAACAAATTATTAATATCCGAAAAGTAATTGATTTGATTATCGATCGAGTAAGATTTTCGGAAAACTTTTTTTTGGCCATTAATAATTGTAACTCTTTGAATTTCTGGTGAACTATGAGGAGGACAGATTTAGTTTATTTCGGATAAATATTTTTCGATATTCGAAATTATCTTTTTGGATAAACGATCGATTGATTCTTTAGTTTTACCGGCGGTAATAGATAGAGCAATAACGTTTTTAAGATTTTTAATTTGGTCGATATATTCTTGGTTATCGACTATAAAAAAGTTTTGTCCTTTACTAATCCACTCGATAAAACTAGGTAAGTCAAAGACATTGCCTATAGCAGTATTTACTAAAATAGCGTTTGGTTTAATCAGAGAAAACTCATGTTGACCGATAATGTTTAGATTTCTAGGAACACAAAGTGAAATTATGTCAGAAGTAGCCAATAAAGTTTCGAGCTCTTGAAAAACCAAATCCTTATTTTCAAATTCAGAATTTCTGGTTCTGGAAAAATAAGTAACCTTCATATTGAACCCCAGAGCAATACCGGCAACTTGCCTTCCGACCGCACCAAGACCGATTATGCCAATAGTTTTTCCGTTTAATTCTGACGGTACCTCTTCAAGATGATATTTTCCGAAGCCACGGTATAGGTTTAACAATTGGGCAAAAATAAATTCGGCAGTAGCTTCATCACCATAGTCAGTGACGTTTTTGAGAATAATATTGTGTTTTTTAACTTCTTCGACATCTACCTTGGTTAAGCTAGTTCCACAAATGCCAATGTATTTTATATTTGGACAACTATCTAAAACTTTTTTAGTAATAGTGGAGTTCCAAGAACCCAAAACTGCGTCGGCGTCGCCAATCCGGCTGATTGTCTCATCTTCTGATTGACTGTCATCGGAGTAAAACATCACCTTTTCTTCTGAATATTTTTGAATTTGTTCTTCAATATTCTTGGGAATATTTAGAACATTGATGGTGGCGATTTTTTTGAATTTATCCACTTATTTCAAATTATTTTTATAATATTCTTCCCAATCTTTTTTGAGTCTGGGAACTAATGGCTCAAAGGCAATATTTAATGTTTTTTTGATCAATTGATTATCGATAAGGAAATTTTCATTAGAAAACGGGAAAAGAGATTCGTCTTGATTGCTGCCATCGTGGTCCATATCGAATTCAATTTTCGGTACCGTTCCACTGATGCTAGCCATCTCTTTGACCAGATCGAGGAGTGAAATATATTCGTCACCGCCACAGTTGTACTCTCCTTCGATTTTATTTTTACCAAGCAGATAAAGGCAATAAGCCACCTCATTGGCAAAGACAAATTGGTTTAGACACGTACCTTTGCCGGGGATTTTTATTGCTTCACCTTTGACTAATTTGTTATAGATAAAATTCTCCCGATCACAATAATTATTTGGACCTAAAACATAAGTTGGTCTAAGTGAAGCATATTTTTTATGGGAATTGGCGAGAACTTTTTCACACTCAGCTTTTCCTTTGCCATAATCCCCCATGGTGGGCCAAATGCCGATTGGGGAAGTTTCCTTAATGGGGAAAATATGAGTTTCCGCATAGGAAGCCATAGTCCCAAAATGAACCAAGAAATCAAAATCTATTTGGTCAAGTACCTGTTGAGTCTGTACCCCATTGTAGGCGCAGGTATCGAAGACTATATCAAAATGCTGATCTTTAAGAGTGGCAAAACCATTGTTGCGGTCACCTTTTATGAATTTTACGTTTGGATATTCAGATGAAAAGTTACCCCGATTAAAGATTGTTAAGTCGTTACCGTCTTTAAGTACTAGATCAACTAGATATGGACCGACAAAACGGGATCCGCCGATTATAAGGATTTTATTCATAACCTGATTTTAACAAACGAATAAGTAATAGTTGTGAAGACCAGACTTAGATAATTTCAATTTGATCACCATCCACAAACATAACTTGACCGTCATTGAGTGGATAGGTAGTGAGATTTTGGGATATATACATGTTTCTAATTTTTTCCATAACTTCGTGATATTTGACATTATCCCAGTGAGGAATAACTATGATGCCGGTTAGCTCTAGTCCATGAGTAACTATTGCAGGTGCTAACTCTGGTTTATCGGCGAGCTTAAGAGGCTCGAGGTCGTGGTGATGGCAGACCGCACCGGCACTTTCACCCAAATAAATTCCATCATTGTTTAGATAGTCCGCTAGTATTTTTTTGAGTCCAACTTTTTCTGCCCAATATAGAAAATAAAAAACATTACCACCGCTGACGGCGACAACTCCATATTCTTTGAATTTAGTGGCAAGGTCAACTTTGTTATAGTAAGCGTCTTCAATGTCAAACTGATCGACATTGAATCCAATTTCTTTTAGTTCATCAATAGATTCAATCAACCATGGTGGAGTTGGAATATATGTTTTAGCCGGAGTGTCGATTAAAAGTAACTTAGTATTTTTACCAGCTAGAGATAACAACTTTTTACGAGCAAGTTGGTTAATACCGTGGGAAACAAAAACAAATTTCATTGATTGATTTTATCAAGAAATTCTAAACAGACTTTTCGGGTAGATTTCCAGTTTCAACTAAAGTAAGTAGATTGCCAATTCCTTTATCTAAAATACCTTTGATTTCTTGAATTGTTTTAATACTATATGTTGGCTTGGTGTAATAAGGCACATCTACCACTTCATCAATATGTTCGACTAAATCAGAAAATAATAATATTTTATTGGCATGGTCTGGAAAAAGAGTTTGAAGAGCAGACTTAGTTAGTTTATCCATGGCGAAGATGTGGGTAGCGTTTGTCGCAGTTTGATTATTAATTGCGGTGGAAACGTGCTGGCTGAGATCAACATTTAGTTCGTCCAGAATTGGTTTTACTCGTTGATAAACTTCCGAATAATAGGTTAAGTTTGGATATCTAACCTGTTTGGTGTCGAGTGTGGTCCCCTGAATACTTCTGGAGATGACTTCGTACTTATCGCCCAAACCATTAATATCAAGTTGATTATTGATTAATTTTTCGGCGATGGCCGAGCGAAGTATATTTCCTCGACAGACGCAAACGATTAGTTTTTTGGCCGACATAGGAAAGTATAACTCAAAGATTAGGACTCAACTCTGATGACAAAAATGAACCAATGACCGTGACAATATTTTTATTTTTGACGAGAGAATTTATTTGATAGTAATTTGACCAAAAAAAAGCCGCTCCCAATGTGTTGCGCCCGGGGAAATCCCCAGGCGCAAACAACATTGCAGGAGCGGCCATAGCCGACTTGATACTGTGCTGGTTGAAAACTTTTACTGAGTTGGTGCAGGTGTTGCCGATGGCAAACTGGTCGGGATTACCAAGGGCTGGTTGAAGTTGTAGGTGGGAACAGTGCCACTGTTTGGAGGGAGGAACTGCTCAGGACGCTGTTCACCAACAAGGCGCAAATATTCCAAATCAACCATGGTCTTCAAATACTCCATCAGATAGGGGCGAAGTTCTGCGGGCTGAGAAGCGATGAAATCGGAAATCTTCTGAAGACCAGTGATGCTTCCATCAGCCGTTGAGGAGAGCATTTCTGAACGAATCTTCGCCATTTCCGCTTCAATTAACAGCGCCGCCTTTTCGTTCTCACGCTGTTGAGTCAGGTAACCGGCGCGGTTGGCATCATCGTATGCCTTTGCATCCTGCTCGTTTACGAAGTCCCATGACATGGTGGTTCGACCAGGAACCAGAACGATACCATATCCTTTTCCAGCAGTGGCAAAGTACACCTGCAGGGCGGCTTCGTAATCTGTGACCCATTCGCCACGTTTGAAGGTGTGGTCGCTTGTTCCATAGCCATCCGAGACGTTTCGAGTGACATCCATTAGACCAGGGCGAAGGTTCTTTTCGTAGAAGGTGTCCCAATTGCCATTGGATGCACGAAAAGCCGCTTCGATGTCCATATGGCTCAGATCAAGATAGACTTTGGTGTCAGCATAGATGGAGGTGCCATTCTTCGTGGTTGCGCTCTCAACTCCAGGACCCATATCAACGAGAAGGTCGTACTGGGTATTGGCGGGCCACAGCTCCACTTTGACGCCGAAGATGGGTCGGGTTTGGATACCTGACTGGCGGGTACCGATGACTTTCTGGTCAATGGTGTTGATGAGCAGGGCTTGCTTATTGACCGGAACACGGAAGTGCGTCGCCGCATAGGACCAGAGGTAGGCGGAGGCAATTCCAACAACGAGCACGGCAAGCGGACCAAGTACAGATTCACGTTCTCTGGCATTATAGATCAGCCAGATGGCTCCACCGATGATTCCGATGAGACCGAGGATGGCATAAGTGATTGCCCATCCAGTTCCAATGGTTATGTTCATGCGTATTCTCCTTGAGTATTTTCTTGATGATTTTTACTTACGACGGGTGTTTTCAGCACAGTATGACCAGCAATTTATCGACCTATAAAGATCGACAAGTTGCTGGTCATAGTCAAGCTTTTAATGTACTGCAATACCTAAAAAGCCAGGCTGCTATTGCTTGGCGTTAGATATTACTACGGGACAATTATATCATTATAAGTGATATTTGTCATGTTATAGGTTTTAAAAAGTAAATTCACTAATCGAACAACTGGCCAGGTGGAAATTTGAACTATATTGACCACTCCCTAGCTTCGGACTGTAGACATTTAGGCAAATAATTTTATTGGGACAAGGCTCGCTTTAGATTTTCATTAAAGACATATTGAGTGGGGTCCAGTTTGACTGCTTCACGAAATTCTTCAATTCCTTTTTCTTTTTGATTGGTCATCATGTAACCTATTCCAAGATTGTTATGACACCAAGCGTATTTTGGATCAATACTTATACATTTTGTTGAGTATTCCAACATTTTTTGACCATCCTGTCTTAGTTGAGATATTGAACCTAAGGTGACATAAGGAGCAGCGTACTTGGGATTTAGAGCCAGGGCTTGGTTTAAATAAATTTCAGAATCGTTATATTTTTTTAAACTGTAAGAAGTCAATCCTTGCCAATAATAGGCAATGGCTCGCTCATCATCAGTTTTGGCAAAAGCCAATAGCTGTGTTGCCGCAGAATCGGCTTTATCGTAATTTCCTTGACTATAATCAAGTTTGATTTGATTTGACTTAGAAATAAAAGTAGTGGAAGGCGGAGCCACTTTGGCAGTGTAGCCCGATTTTGAAGTAGTATTATCGATGGTAAAGTTGCCAAAACGTGACCTGTTTTTAGTTATTATCAGAACGTAGACGACTAGTGTAGCAACGACTGAAAATAATTGAATGGCTATAAGGGCTATGATCAAACCATGTTTTTGACCGTCGTTTTCGTTTTGATTTGGAGTGTAGGTCGGATCGGAAATATAAGTTGTCATCTAGATACCTTGGCCAGGTGCCAAACTATTAAACAGTTTTACTTTATCCAGCAATTGATTACGCAAATCCAAAGCAGCAGCTGACGATAAACAAGGAACAAAAACCATGTTACTAAAACCAGCTCCTGACTGGCGAGATGGTGCAAAAGCCATTCCAGAGTTTGAGGCGTTTTCAATAAATATAGAGGCAAGTCCAAAATAATAATCAGTTAGACTGTGGGACAGGACAATGTTTTGGATAACTGAAAAAGGAATGGTTCGTTCACTTTTATTGAGAATGCCACTTTGGACAACCAGGTGATCATCACCGACGGTGACCTGGAAACTGTTTATATATAAATGACGATAAATAATACTGTAAAGGCTAGCCGTCCCTAAGAAAAAGTATACCAAGGTGAAAAGTAATCCGACGGCAGTAAAGACGAATAATGGTCCGATACTTTCCGGGGAAATATTAGATCTGCCATAGAATCCTAGTAGAGACAAGCTGATTATCAGATTAATCAGACTGAGCAAAGTGGGGGAAAATATAGGAAATATTTTCCACAATTTATTTATGGTAAACGTGGTTTGTTTATTGAGTGATTTTGTTTCCATTACTGGTTTGACCACGTTGTAATTTCGAAAGTAAGGCTTGCTTTAGTCCATCAGCAGCAGCTTGTTCAACACCATCAATATGAGCCAACCAAGAAGATGACATAGTTGCGCTCGATAAGTGGACATCATAAAGACCAAAAATACGATCGATGATATCTTGATCTACATAGACATCCTGAATTCTGTCGTAAGGAATTGTTATCTCCTGATTTGAGAAAACACCTTTGCGAATTACTATAAAACTCTCAGTGAGTTCGTAAAAATAAGTATTAAAGTACCAACCTTCGTAGATATAAGTCCAAAGAACGTTTAGGAGAAATAAAATGATAATAAAAATTATAATGATGGGAATAGTGCTAGTACCAAAGATATTGCGTAATAATGGGTAAGCCGGGGCAAAAAATGCACCTAAGAAAAGATATATCCAAGGTAAGGCCATCGCCTTTGAGATGGTCTTTTTAATAATTTTTTTGGGGCTAAGGGGGAAATTGGTACGGGCGTTACTAACTGTAAGATTGAACATAGGCTAACTATAGATATTTCTACGAAAATGTCAATTGATTTTTGTAGATCTTTTTACAAATATTTCTTAATCCAAGTTTATAGTATGAAAAAACTTTAATACCTCAGAAAGTGTATTTAACTTAATCTCCACAAATTTATTAGAAAAATGGTGGTGACTATTGAAATAGTTAATATACATTGCCAGACAATTTGGTAAACAAACCAAATAGAATCATTTTTAAAAAGCCGGTATCCTAGTAATGTTTCGGGAGGATTGCGGACCACTGTGGAAAACTGATGACTGAACCAATATACAACTTCACCCAGGCTTCTCACTACCCAAAATACTGAAAAGATTAATAGAAACAGAATCCAATCTTTTAATATAAAAATGAAGATTGATACTAGAAACCAGAACAGACCAAGGACCAGTGCATCACCCCAAACAAATACTCCCATCCAAAAAAGAACAAAACTTTCGCCAAATGGGTTGTGTTTTTTGGCTACTTCATAAAACCCTTTAACAAAAACTAGCAGAGAAACAAAACCATAAATTGTTATGAAAAGGGTTTGAGCAAGATTCATTTTTTATCTTGGCGAGTCCACCAATTCTTAAATATCCCTTTGATGTCTATACCAAAATAAGCAAGTGATGAGATAAGTAGATACATAGCAGTCCCCTCGTCCAAATTTCCAATGATGGGAATATTGTCAGGGATAAACTCGAAAAGTCCAAAGCCGGGATTGAGAAGATAGAAGGCGGAGAGAATACCAATCAGAGCGACAACATATTTCTTCATAGTATATTTTACCCGATTGTGACCGAGAAATATGAATAGGATTATTTTAAAAATTTAGTAGATTCCGTCCCAAGAGGAGTATCCCCCATCGGCAATAATTGTCTGGCCATTGATGTAGCTAGCTTTTTCAGAGATTAAAAAACTAACAACATTGGCAATCTCCACTGATTTGGCAATCCGCCCAACCGGAGTTCGGCGAGCGACCTCGTCTAACATTTCCTTGGTATCTTGAGAGGTCATATCAGTATCGACAATACTGGGAGAAACAGCGTTGACTCTAATGTTTTTATCTCTTAATTGGTAGGACAATGATTTGGTTAGATTACTTAGAGCAGCCTTAGAAGATGAATACGATAGACTCATATTCATTCCATATTGTGAACCATAAACGCTAGTAACATTGACTATTGATCCCCCGTTTTCGAGATTGTTGGCCAGCAAAGTAGACAGCATTAGTGGAGCAGTTAAATTAACTTCCATAGTTTGGTCCCACTGGTCGAGACTGAATAAACCAACAGAGTCTCCCAGAGCAATACCGGCGACATTGATAATCGCAAAAAGTTTGGTGTCACCTAATTTGGTTACAAATTCATTAATTTGTAATCGAGACGAGAGATCGACTTTGTGGAGTTGAGTGTTGGGAAAATCTTTGGATATTTTTTCAACTTCAGACTCGGTGGAGTTGTAGATACCAATGATATTGAAGCTTTCATCATGAAGAACTTGTAAAACTGATTTACCAATTCCCCGAAGTGCACCAGTGACAAGTATATTTTTCATATGTTGATTTTAGCAGGGGTGGCAATTATTTATTTTCTTCTTACTTGTTTATGATCACCTTCTACCCCACGCCTCCAGCTGTCGATCACTTTAGTGTCTTCAAACGTTAAAGACATACCTTCGGTATAGAAATCATAATTAGAATTAGGAATTTGGAGAACTGTCTTGATGTGATAACCCCAAGCAGTGACACAAGCATCAAACGCTTCACCATATGGACACAGTTTTGTTTCATCTGGTTCGTAAGAAAATCCTCGGCTGCTAAAAATATCTTTTAACTGTTCTGCGCTTGGCTGCTCCAACTCGCTAAATAAAATAAATCGGTCACCTAACTCCCTTTGATAGCGTTTTATTCTATCAATATCCCCTCGTTTAATATCATTATCAAGCGAGTTTTTATTCCTCATCCCCATTGCCAACTCATCTTTTGGCATATTTGAAAAATATATCAATACTCCATCTCCACTATTCCTTAACTCGTTGACTCTTTCATCCCACAAGCTTCTCAGATCTTTTTGAATTTGATGTAGAGGCATTGATGGATTTTTCATCTGATAAAAATCAGGATGAATTAAGACATCAATTTGAGTTATATTCATTACTAATTATAGTCTTGTTTTGGTTCTTTATCCTTCCACTTCCACCTCAAAACCACCGTAAGCCATACGGTTCATGTTTACTGGCATTTCCATGTCTTTCATTTTGCTCATCTCCTGTGCCATCTCTGCCATGACCAAAGCGTTAACCTCATCGCGATGGGCTTTGGATTTAAATGTTATAAAAGAAAACCAAACAGTTTCCTCACTACTAGCACCGACCATTTCGGGGAAAAATCGGGTTTTTTCATCTCCCATTTCTTGCTGTTTCATGTCATCACCACGACATTCAAAATAGTTAAGAGCGCCATGCTTCATCCAAGAATCACGACCGATCTCGGCTATTTTTTTGTACTCTTCGGTTTTATTACTGGGAACGACTAGGACAAATCCATCGACATATTTGGACATATTTTTTGATTAATTTTTAAAAAATTATTTAAGAATTTTATATCTGATGTGGGTAACGAGAGCATTGCCACTGACTTCCATTGGCTCGAGTTTTAATGGAGGGACATCTTCAAAAAGCTTAGTACCAACACCGATAGTTACTGGGACTATGTGAAGCCAGAGTTCATCGATAAGGCCAGCGGATAAAAATTGATTGATAGTACTAGCACCACCTGAGATGGCCACATTGCGCTCCCCTGCTGCTTTCTTGGCCTGTGCCAGGGCAGATTCTATACCATCTGTAACAAAGGTAAAAGAAGTACCACCGGCCATATTAAATGATTCACGTGGTTGGTGAGATAGTACAAAAACTGGAGCATGATATGGTGGCTCGTCTCCCCACCAACCTCGCCACTCAACTGTGTCCCGGCGGTCTTTTGGACCAAACATATTACTTCCCATGATGAAGGCACCGGCGTCGAGAATAGCATCGATTTCTTTTTGGTGATTTTTCTTTTCCGACTCAACAAACATCCAGCGACGGAGAAGATCGACATCGAAGTTGTCGCCAAATGGTTTTTCAAAACTTTGATTTTGTCCGGCGGTAAAACCATCAACAGATATGGCTATACTACAAGTGACTTTTTGGTTATTCATAGAACAATTTTACAGTCCTTTGAATGGATCGTCTACTTATATAGTATGAGTTAAGCTGAGGAAATTCCAAATCGCTTAAGTGATTTTTCTTTGGCTTTTTGGCTTTCTTTTTCTCGATTCTTTGGCTTTGCATTGGTTACTAAAGTTTCTAGAAGTTCTTGAGATATTTTAGAAATTTCTAGGACAGCTTTGTCAAAAACTTCTACATTGATTTTTGAGGGTTTACTTAGTCCGGAAATTTTTTTGACAAACTGCTGCGAGGCATGGTTGATCTCATCGGTTGTGGCTGGTGGATCAAAATTGAAAAGTGGTTTGATACTACGACACATAACTTAGTGGGCTTTATTAAATCAGACCGGAAAAAAGAAGGACGAGAGAGAGTCCAGTGATGGCTGCAAAGATACCGACTGTTTTAAAAAAATGGTCGACGGCTTGTTTTTTCTTACCATCGATTAAAAGAACAATTGGTTGGTAGAAAAATAGAAATGCCATGACGGCGACTGATAGAGTCAAAAGAGATAGGAATACGACCGGAGCAAAAAAAGTATCGGGTTTATTTTGTAATGGTTTTGTCACAAAAGACATGATAGTGACACCCAGAATAATATAGGCGGAAGCACTTAGGGCATTGATCAGGGGGTTTTTGGTCATTGAGATATTATACCAAGTTAGATTTTAAAAGTATTTTAAAACACAATATTTACCTGAAAGATCAAACTTTTCTTAACAAGATATTTTTTAAATTATCAATATCAGTTTGTTTCATGGAAAAGGAAAGCGTGTCAAGATTTTCTTTCAGGTGAGTAAGGTTATGTGTTTGGACAAGAGGTAAAGATCCTAAAGATCTAACCGCAAAAATGGCGACTTGAGCAGGAGACATGTTGTATTTTTTAGCCACATCTAAAACGACTGGATTCAGGGTGTCACCGGTTACACCTCCCCTATCAAGAGCTGATGATGCCATGAAGGTCACTCCGTTTTTTTCACAGATAGCCAGTGTATCAGTGGCATCTTTTCGGGGATTGACTAAATTTAGTTTAGCTTGGTAAAAAAGTGGTTTATGCCTTAGCTTACTAATAGCCATCTCTAACTCGTGGGGTTGAAAGTTACTGATGCCAATCTCTCGAGCATAACCCTGGTCAACTGCTTCGTCCAACGCGGCGAGACAATTGTCCATTTCTTGTTCCATTTGGCCTTGCCAGCGATTATGGACAAATAAAATATCGGGGACTGTGCCCAACCTGTCTACACTTTGCCTAATAGAACCTCTAATATCCGGGTCCGGTCTAATTCCAACTTTGGTAGCAACTATAAAATTTTTACGAGAGTAGTCTTTTAGCACTCGACCTAACATGAACTCGGAGTCACCATAAGCTTGGGCTGTGTCAAAAAAATTATATCCCTGCGCAATAGCATCGTGAAGCAATGCCTGTTCAGCTGCGTCATTTACATGACTTGCTGGGAAAAGTCCGGTCTCTGGATTTTGTGGGCCGGTTGCAGAAAATCTGGCCATACCAAATACAAGAGGAACAACTTTTACACCCAAAACCATTTCATGGGATTTGAGTCCAAAGGCTGGCTCGTTGGCTAGTGGGGATTCGTTCGTAATGGGAAACATGTGTTATTTTTAAGTTCAGTTACATTATACACAAGTGGGCTAGAGTCAATCATAATCGCTGGGCGTAAATGAGCTATGATGTGTATATGAAAAATAAACTTGTATTAATAACAGTGATAATATCTGCATTTTTACTAGCCGGATGTAATGTAAAAAAGGAAATAGTTATAGAGACAGAAAAACCAGTTGAATCCACACCGACAGCAGAAGTAGTCGCGGTGCCTACAGACCTGACCTACACTTTTCTAGTAGAACTGACTAAAAATACGAAGATACCTTTCTTAGCGCCAGTGAAGGCTGACATCTTTTGGAGTGAAGGAGACACCGTCTCAACCCGCAAAACATTTTTTGGGAATTCATATTTGATAAGCTATTCAGACCCTAAACCAGAAGACGAAAAGAAAGTTGAAAATTATTTCAAAGAAAATAATTTTATATACATGAAATTTAATGAATCCAAGGGCGATGATAGTCACAAAGTTGGATACCGCAAAGACAACTTGGTTTGTAAATATGATTGGAGTAAATACCCCGGTGAGGATGTACCTCATTTGAATGTATACTGCACCGATTCCAACAAGGGAACGGAAAGAAAATAGATACCCGAACTCTGGAACGATTTTCGAAAAGATATAAGTGTAGTTTTTTACTGATTACTCTTCAAAATTATTGGGTTGTGTTGTTCATGTAGAATACAGGTGTGGTTAACAAAGAACTGTGGAGCACTCTAAATCAACCAGATTCTGACTTGGCGAACATGGGCGTGGAAATAAAAACATTAATGCCGAAACGAAAAGATGGCTTATATGGTGTGAGTCTGACCGTGCCAACAAGTGATAGCTTAATCGCCGAGCCAATAGCTGAAATATTGAGCACATTAGTCAAACCAGACCAATATATTTTTCAAGTCATTATTTATGACAACGAATTTGGGACTCATACAACCACCAATGATGCAGTAAATCCATTAGAAGCTTTTGAACGGGCGAAACTCGATGTTAAAAGGTCTCTCGTAAACTCGGCAGCACAAGATGAGGCTATGAGAATAGAAGACGCTGAGTCTAGAATTCTTGATATGGCGCAAAACGCCGCTATTGCTGAAAAGTTGTTTGATGCCTTCAAATTTGAAATCGAATCAGTAGAAATCATCTGCCACCCAGCTAGTTGGAACTTTGCTGAAAAAGAGGAGTGATGGTGATCAGTCCTTTCGACTCCAGCCAGGTATTAGGGCACTGAAATTTTCATTGAGGAGGTCCAATTTTTGCATGTCTTTTTTATCTATTTCAAAATCAAAAACATCAAAATTACTCTGGATATGACTTTTAGTTTCCGACTTAGGGAGGACAACTAAATTATGCTGCAATCCCCAACGGATCATAATTTGAGCAACAGTCTTCCTGGAACCTTTAGCTATTTCAGTTAACGTCTGGTCATCGATTCTTTTTCCTCGGGTGAGAGGACTATAAGCCTCGACAACAATATTTTCTGACTGACAGTAATCAATTAGTTTTTCTCTAAATAAAAAAGGGCTCAATTCAACTTGATTTACCATTGGTTTGATCCCGCCTATTTTTTTTAATTCCTCTAATTGTTTAATACTAAAATTACTAACGCCAATGGCTTTTGCTTGGCCGTTTTTGTAAATATTTTCCAATGATTTCCAAGCGTTTTTCCAGTTCAGAAACGGCCAGTGAAGCAAATATAAATCAATATAACCCGTTTTTAATTTGTCTAGACTTTGAGAAAAGGCTTTTTCTGGTTTAAAAAAATCTTGAATCGCAAGTTTTGTGGTAACAAAAATATCCTGCCGATTTAAATTACTTTGCCGGATACCCAGACCGACGCCATTTTCGTTTCTATAAGCGCAAGCGGTATCGATATGACGATAGCCAGTTTCAATTGCCCATGAAATTACTTGATCTACTTTGGAATTATCAATTTTCCAGACTCCTAAACCAATTCTGGGAATTTCCACACCATTATAAAGCTTTATGGTTTTTGGTATTTTGTTCATTCCTTATAATATCTCTTTTTGACCATTGTCTCCAATCATCATGTCTTATCGGAACCACATTGTTTTGATTTGCTCGCTAGGTGGTACGATTTTAGAACTCCCCGGACGCTTCGCAATAGACCAGATTAATACTTATTTCACAACATTGAGCTAGTTTTGACTTTTCCTGCACGTCTGTAAGATGCAAAGATAACCCCGGAAGGAGTTATTTTACTTTCAATCAAAGTAAAAGAAGTAGGAATTGTTCCTTCTTCAAAAAGTTTTTTACCTGTACCAAGAGTAATAGGAAATATTTTAAGCCAAAACTCATCTACCAGGTCATGTTTCATTAATGTCTGAAGAAGATTGCTGCTTCCGTATACCTGCAGGTCTTCCCCACTAGAGTTTTTTAGTTTTTTTAGTTCGTCTATATTTTTTAATACGACAGTATTTTCCCAGGTTGGATTCTTTAAAGTATTGGAAACTACGTATTTTGGAATTTTGTTTATTTGGGGCCAACCTTTTTCAGTGTTCTTAGGCCAATATTCGGCAAAGATGTTGTATGTTTTTCGACCCAGGAGTAATCCACGTGTCGCTTTCATCTGTTTATCCATTTCTTGTCCTCCAACTTCATCAAAATGAGGACCCATCCAACCTCCATATTTGAAGCCTTCACTTGCATCTTCTTTAGAGTCACCTGGAGCTTGCATCACACCATCAAGGGTAATAAATTCAACTGCAATAATTTTTCTCATTTAAACATTGTATCAAGATAAAAATATCTGGCTCCACCTCGAAGATTGTCCGATGCTACGATCGGACTGAACTCCCCTCACTAAAGTGAGTTGGAACTTTTGGAAGAAGATATTAAAAAATCCGTCATTTTTTGACGGACTTTTTTAATATGCTCGAACTATGGAACGATCTTCCTACTACTTTACCGGATGTATCGTATAGTTAAAAAATGTTTTAACCTTTTGAGTCCACTTCCTTTTTTACGTAAACAAACAAATCACCATTAATTACTGGTAACTGCGTGACTGAATGAACTTTAGGTACATAAACCCCATCTAATACTTTTTGCACACCGTCTTTGATAACTACTGAATCGCCAACAGAATTATAAAAAATTGGTAATTCAAACTCATCAGGATCTAAAATACCATCAGGATCTAAAGGATCAACACCTAATCTAGCAGACAGCAACCGAATCGCCTCAGCATATTCTTGACTCTTACGCAAAGCTTCTTCCATATCTACGGGAATACTAGCTTTATCAACAACCTGAATAGGTTCACCATTAAATAAATTTCCCTCTTCAGTCGCTACCACTTTTCCTACAATATTAGTTGATAATACTGGAGGCTCTTTTCTAAATTTGCCCATATTTTAAAATATGGTAACACTAATTTCTCGAGACTTTGTTATACCAATTTACCGCTAAAAAGTACAAAAATCGTTCTATCCTAATATGTATGTAGTACAAATGCTCCCAGCGTTAGAAGAAATTTGGAAGGTGGTGTGCGGTCACGATAACACAATTACTGTGTCTTTCATTGACAGTCACTATCGCAAGCTATTCCATCTTTATCCCCATCCCTTGCCTGACACCCGCAGGAATTAAGTTGATATTGAGCTTCAGCACATGATGACATCACCCCACAAGCTTTACTACAGTCACAAGCCCAAGAACCACCGGGTGATGAAGTGTCTGCAGGTGCAACATTAGTATTCGTTGATGATGAGGGTTTTTGAGGGACAGCGGTCGACTGTGGTAGTGAAGTGGGTTTTTTGGTAGGGACTAGAGTGTTTGTCGGACAGGCGTTGTCAGCCCATAGTCCGAGTTTGTTTGTCTTTGCTTGTCTTTGGGATTCTTTAAGCTCTAACTGGTATTTGTAAGGAATACTGTAGGTGTACTCAAAAGCATAACCCTCTTCAATCATTTTTTTATTAATGAAAGTACTATCCTCAAGATAAACATATCTTAAAAGTCGACCGTAATTATCTTTATCATTCTGAGTAGGATCTGGAGTTAGAATTACGCTTTTACCCTGAATTAATTCTTTGATCTTTTCTGAAGCTTCTTTTCCAAAACATTGGACTGGTTTCCTGGGGTCAACTACTTCCGGAGTATCGATACCAATTAACCTGACTGTTTCTTCCTGGCTGTTAATTTTAACCACTATTGTATCGCCGTCAACTACTCTGACCATTCTGGCGAGATGAGGATTTGTGGTTGGGGTAGGTGATATTGATGGGATTGTAGTTAGGGTGGAAGTAATAGTAGGAATAGATGTGAGTGCAATGGCGGAAGACGAGTCTTGAGTAGTGCTACTTTTTGATTCAGATACCGGAGGAGTGAACTTGACAGCTATGAGAAATAGTAAAAAACCAATTATTAATTTAATTGGTTTATTAATTGGTCTTTTGATTATTGAAGATGGAATATCAGATAAAGGAGGCAGGGTAAAAATTGTCAAAAGAAAAAAACTAGCGGAAGTGATAATGCTCTCTTTGATATATACAAGTGCACCTAAAGCAAAAAAGAGACCAATGGCCCAACGAAGAAATTTTAAACCAACAAAATTTTTTATATTCATATAACTATTGGCTTATTATACGATAGAAGGCTACGGTTGTAGGTTTTCTGAATAGTAGGCTCACCCCCCCAGAGGATTTCCGCCACGGCGGATAAACTCCCCTTACTAAAGTGAGTTGGAACTTTTGGAAGAATATATTAAAAAATCCGTCATTTTTTGGCGGACTTTTTTAATATGCTCCCCAATCATTCGATTAACACAACCTCGAATTATCAGGCAATTATTGATGGGCCAACAGAGCTAAAATACTTTGGAGAAATGAAACAACGGTGGCTGGAAATCAGGAGGCTTGCAGTGACTTTGTGCCTAAAAAGTATGGGGTGGTCTGCAAGCACCGTAAATACCCTATTACAACCCTATTGAATGAGTATTTAGGTAAAAGGATCAAGAAAGTAAATTCTGGATCGACTTTTAAGTCGTGACGAGACTAAAAATAGCACCCTATGTCTTGGCTTACCTTTTCTTTAATATTTTGTTTTTAGCTGAATGAGTTTTGCCTTTGTTTATTAAAAAATATATTAGTGTACTAACCAAAGATAAAACAAATCCGCCAAGAGGAATAGCTACTAACGCTGTAACGATATTATCTAGTCGGTCGTTTAGTTTTGACAAATTTGACTTTATCTCTGCGACTCCATTTTCAACCATTATCTGTTTTTCTCTGATCAGCTTTGATGTTAGTGCCTTATCTGGGTTTTCTAGAATCGTCTCAGTAAGTGCTTCTTGTGACGATTCTAATCCTGACATTCTAATGCTAATTTTTTTTAGATCTGTATTTGTTGGGTCTTTTATTAAATTGTTGTTAATTGATTCAACCGCAGTACTAAGTTTTTTCACGGAATCCTCCAACTTTGATATCTTCGATATATCGTTTAATGTGGTGCTAGTCGGAAACAATATTGAGGAAAATAATCTATTATTTCCAGGTAGTAAGAAAAGCGAAATAACAGCAGTAGAAACAATAAACATGGACAAAAATACTTTAGATAATGAGTCAAGCTTCGTGTCTTTATAGTTATCATGTAAATACGAGTAAAGTTCCTGATAATCTCTAGAACTCGATGTTATAAGTCTTTTCTTTTTCATATCATATGATATCAAAATAGATACTTTCTAGCAAAGTCGCCTTTTTCGGAAGCTTGGAAAGATCATGTCCTGTCAACTTTGGTGATAAAACTATTTTCCACAATCATGACTTCAAATCCATTTCCTGCAATTAAGGATGCAAAGTCAGTTTTATGACTGTCTCCGCAAACAAAAATTACTTGCTCTCTTGCCTTGTCGTAAATTTTATCAAACCAATTGCCAAGTCTTAAATGATCATCGTCACTTGAATGACATCCAATTGATCTTCGCTCAGCCGAATCGGGATCACAATATCTGTGTGGAACTCCTAGCTCATCAGCAACTATTTTAGTAACTGAATCGGTGACTTGGTCCATTCTGGCAGCTTCATTAGAGTACTCCTCAGCAATAAGTTGAATATTATTATCATGTACCAACTGCCTTAACTTGGCTATATATTCATGAGTTTCACCAAAAAAGTGAAGGCTATCGTGCTGGATAGTGTGACCGACTCCAATTACGTAAATCATGTATGGCTTAATGTGTCAGATACTGTTGCAGCAACATACCAATTTTCAACATCAGGTCGTGTGAACCAGATAAAGTTGCGGCTCCATTTAATGCTAGCCATGCAATTTTTATTATTTGAGAAGAAGGACTTGGCTTTATTAACTGACTTTTGATAGTCTCAACATCCCCAATCAACTCTCTTTCTTTATCGACTGACAATTCTTGACTCTTGATTTGATCAATCAATTTATCAAGTTCCGCAATCGAATTTCCGACCGTTTGGTTAATTGTTCCGGTTTGATCACCCAAAATAAAGACATTATTCGATCCTTGTACTGATTGAATATTGATTGAGGAGAACTGTTTTACTGAGAACTTGGAGTCTTCAAAATGTTGAATTCCCTTATTTGAAATAATTATTTTCTCAAAGGTTATCGTACCGCCAACACAACCTTTTGTCTTTACTGTTTTTTTATTTATATATTTTTCTCCAATCAAATATGAAATATTGTTTAATATTTGCACTTTATCTACCTCCGGGGACTTTATATCTGAAACAACTTTCAATGGAGTGGTCCACAGCCCCTTTTTCTTATTGTAGTCATAAAGATATTTCAATATTAGTTCTTTTACATCGTCTTCAGTATTCATTTTTTTAGATTAAATCGTTTTGAATGCCAAAAACAATTGCCTTCAATGAACTTTTTGCCCTCTCTAAACCTGCAAAGTAAGACTTTTTGTTTCTTTCCGAATTACCAACACTATCCATAGGAGTTATTACACCAGACACATATCTAATATCTTCGAAATTGGTGTAGTATTTTGATTCAACTGTAATTAAATTGTCTAAAATCATAAGTGTTTCTTCTCGCCACTGCCGAAGATTGTTGGGGTTGTATTCGCCTGCCAATTCTTCAATAAAGCTTATTTTTGTATCAAGTAATTCGACCTTTTTACTTTTATCCATGTCGGAATTATAACCCTATTTACTACCCTATTGACAACTAACGATTATCTTATTGTTCATCAGGAATGTTGTTGGATATTGCGTCATATAAACCAATATCTTCGATTTTAAAAAGCTCATCCTTAATACCTGAAATAACCTTGTTGAATATTACTTTTGATGAATCGGAATTTATTACATAGTGCTCTATGTTTTGATAACCTAATTCTCTCAAATTGTTGAGTAGGCAAACAACAAAAAAGTTAATAGCTATATAAAAATGGGGTTCTTTTGGTACTTTATTTACGACTAGATCTGTGAAAATGGAGTCGTCACTATAAATCGTGTCTCCGTGAATTATTTTATGTCGTAATTTATAAAATTCTTCAGCCCATATTTGATTTAGGGTAAGATCTTCATATCCGATCACTTTTCCATTTCTTGTGTCCATAATTGGGTACTTGTAAGTTTTTGACAACTTATTTAATCCTAGTGTTGAGTATTTTTGAATATTCTTGCGAAAATTTTTTCTTTCGGTTTCGCCAAATAGTAATTCAAACGCCATTACGATTAACAAAATGCGTGATTGCCAAGAATGTTCGTGACTATTTCTGTAAGCGTTAAACAATGGGTTCAATGACTGAATAATTTGACTTTTATCTTGGCTGCTGCGTGACTGTACCATACAATCCTCTAGTGCTCTAAATATTGGTCCGTTTGGATTA
Source organism: Candidatus Shapirobacteria bacterium (assembly GCA_041658955.1). Classification (GTDB taxonomy): domain Bacteria; phylum Patescibacteriota; class Microgenomatia; order UBA12405; family UBA12405; genus UBA2283. Next base: position 44,548 of record JBAZZE010000001.1, on the reverse strand, counting down.
AACCTTAGTGGTAGGTTGATGCACTCTGGTTTAAGAAAAATCATTTCATCAATTGAATAGCCTCCAGAAGTAATATGGTGAATTGCGCCCGCCTGTGTAGCTAATCCAGAATCACCAACAACAAATCGTTGATAGAAAACCTCAAAGTTATCGCTGGTAATAAATGACCAACTGTTGTTTTCAAGAATTCCAAGAAACAAAAGAATATTCTTCAACACTTCTATTTTTGAGATAGTGAGCTGTGTTGGATTTGTGAAGCAAATCTTACTGCCTGAAACTATTGCTGGATTTTGTATTTTATTTCCCTTATGAAGCTGGTAACAACCAACTAATTTATCTATGTGGTTTTTTAATGCAGTATTTTTTATCAAAGTATTTCCGAGTTTTTGATATGACCATATTTGTAAGCCATCAAATTTAATAAGTCCCTCAAGTGGCAGATACGGCATTAAGACAAGGGTGTTGTGTTTTTTCATTGGCTGTTCACTCGTGGATAATTGAAGATAGTTTTTTAATTGTCTCCCCCGTTTCTTTTTGAGCAATATAATTTAGTATTTTCAGCTCTTGTTGGACAATTCCGCTAAATTCTGAAATTATAAAAGGGCGGTGTAATGAGAAGTTTCTTTTGAAATGCAGGTAATCCAATATTTGTTTTGCTGTTGGATGGGGTACGGAAAGACTGGTTATTCCTCGAACTCCCTTTCCTTTGTTGACTTTTTTTTCTTTTATTTTTTCTGATTCTTGTGATTTATCGAAATCAGAAAAATCTACCGTTCGTATTATTTGGTCTTTTATGTACGAAAGGTCTTGAACTTCTGTTTTCAACAATTTAGTCTTATTACTTGAAACTGGGATTGGGTGAGCGAGGCTAATTCCCATCTTTGGCTTATTTATCGCATATCCCTTGGCTAATAAAATCCCCTTTAAGAAATATTCTGTCCCTAAGGCCAAAAAAATATTTTCTAATCTTGGATGCAATAAAATTTCAAACTTTCTAGATTCATCCCACGGAATGTGAGAGTTCATTTGTTTTATAGCTTCTTCAACGAGATACGCTCCGGTTTTAATAAACTCTTCAGAGTCATTTATAGTAAAAACTTTTTTTACGAAGCCGTGTTTTTTAAAATTTTCATATGTAGGCTTCGACCAAAATCTATTAATTTGATTATGTATAATTGTCATTTTGACTTAAATTTCTATCATACCTTTTAACAACCCCCGCTACCATTAAAACTATTCCAGCAAAGCGCTCTAATTGGCTTAGGGCAGTAAATTCTCCGTAGTAGCCTAGATTTTCTTCTATTAATCGGTATGCTTTCTGCTTAGCTTCTTCAAGATGGAAGTATTTGCCATATAGGTACAAATACATCATCTCATTTGCTCCATAAGTCTTTTCTCCAATCTTAACAACAGGAAACTGGCTTTTTGCATCAAGATAGGTTCTCGCTTTACTTAACATTTCAGCCTTTCCGTGTGTATCTTCAAGATACGAAATTATGCGTCCAACATGAAGTCTTTCTCTATATTCAATAAAAGGCCTTAAAATCATTAAAAAGGAGTCAACACTCTCCCTTGGGGGTATATCTCCGCCAAAATTTAGACCTTTAGACATGTCATAGGTGATGTTTATCTTTTTAACTGGGTTTTTAAGATAGCTACATTTAGAGATTAGCTCTGCTTGCCTAATAAATTCTTGAATATCTTCTTCAGTTATTGGTATTAAGTTTTTTGCCTGTTTTTTCATGTTAATATCTAACCGATTATAGCTCTAGCAATACTGGATAGTATAAAATACGTGAGAGTAAATCCTTTTCTGTGAAGTCAGAGTTCAAAAAGCTTATTTAGTGGTATGTCCAAATTGTTGGAAATTCTCCAAATTATTCTTAGCATCGGCTCCCTATTACCGTTCTTAATTTCGTTTATGGTAGTTAAATCTAGCTGGGCTTTTTGATCCAATTCCAGCTGAGACATCCTCTTTTTAGTTCTTAGTTTTTTACTCTAGCACCATATCTTTCTGTTAAGCACCCCTCGAGGATTTCCGCCACGGTGGATAAACTCCCCTCACTAAAGTGAATTGGAACTTTTGGAAGAAGATATTAAAAAATCCGTCATTTTTTGACGGACTTTTTTAATATGCTCCCCCTCGAAGATTCGAACTTCGGACCAATCGCTTACAAGTAAATCCTGTATTTCTAACAGGCTTGGACTATATCATATCCCATAAATGGGACTCGGGTGCTTAAAGGTGTACTCACCTAGTCTCTGAACCTTCTCCAACCAAAGTTGGAGCTCGGCTGCGGGTTGCCATATTGTCTTGCGACAGGTTAGGTTTCACGCAATTCTCCCGATTTTCGATCACGATTACTCGTGAAAGCTGCTCTATAGGAACAGGCGAGCGCTCTACCACTGAGCTAAGGGGGAAGATAAATTGTTGAATGTGCGAAAGACTTGATGATTATATCATCCTGAGTAACTAGAAAGTACACCCTTTATCCAACCTAATATAAGGCGTAATTTGGCTACACTATAGTATCGAATCTTTATTATTCCATATTTGTGAATATTTTTGCGTATTTTTCGACTATCTACCCTGTTTTTTGCAATATAGGACTTATCGAATTGTGATATTTCGATGCCCAATAAATTTGACCAATATTTTTTGGCTTCAGGTTCGCTCAGGTTGTCATGAATCCAAAGACTGGCCTTGATACTTTCCTGAGGTATTTCACAGAATTCAACGAACCAATTGAGCATGAACTTAACAGCTATGGGGTCTGCATTAGTAAACTCAACTGCGCTTCCTGTTTTCGAGCCTTCACCAAGATAAAGTGAAATGCCAAATATGAACTTATCCCTTCGAGTTAACTCACCTACCTGCCGGACCCCTTCTTCTAATAACTGTTTTTGTATGATCTCTTTCTTAAGCTGATTTGACTTTGCACCTTTAATTGAAGCCAACATCTGACCTGCAGTTCTTCGTGTTTCAAGATTTTTTATTTGATCTTTAGTCAAAATAACCTGTCTACAAGTTCTAGATATAGTATCTTTTGACAACCCAGTAGATTTTTGAATTTGGTTATAAGAATATCCTTTTTTTCTTAGTGAAATTGCCAGTTCTCTTTCGGCTATTTTTCCAGCGTAACCCATGACTAATGTTAGAATAACGAACCACAGTTTTCAAGGCTTAGCTGTATAGTTAATTATTTATGCTTATATTTATAGTTGCCTAAATACAGGCTATAATACCCGATGGCTGAAGATAGTACAAAAATTAGTGCCACGATAGAGATAAGAGAGATTGAAGGTACAACAAAGAGAGTAATAGTCTGTTCGGAATGTCGTGAGGTAGCCGCAGAATATGGAGCAGATTCGAGAATTGATGAGATAGTATTGGTAAACACTATAAATATGCATATTGAACTACGACATAGCAGTAGCCATCAATTTGAAACCTATGACCAGGCAAGAAACAAAATGGAAGCAGGTATAGTCTTACGGGATCGAAAAATTCACTAATATAGATGCTAGACTTGGACAATGATCGAATTTCGACACGCGGAAACACCCACACAATCAGATTTTGAAAAAGGCCCACTTTCAGCGATTGTAGTAGTTCTATTTAACCGACAAGGCGAAGTATTTTTAAAGAAGAAAAAGAATCCTAATGAACATGGTGTTCGTGAAATCTCGATGATTAGTGGTAGAGGACCTCTAAGCACTATGCCTGACAAACCTGATCGAGCGGCAATTAGAGAAGTAGCTCACAGTGTTGGACATATAGATGCTCAATTGTGGCGAGGATTTGTGGATACTGAAAATAATATTGGAGTGTATATAGGGCTGGTTGAAGATCCGCAGCAGGCTCTGGATATGGATCACGGACATAGCGTGGATAGGCATTGGGTGAAAAATGAAGTGGCAGCAAATATGGACCTGGCTTTTGGACAACAAAACTACATCCAACGTGCTTTGCAAATGATAAGTGAACAAGGGTAACAGTTGATAATGTTAGAATCAGCTATGATAAAAGCAATTACTTTTGACCTTGAAGGTGTTTATTTTGTAAGCGGTAAAGCTAATTTTATTAAGAAAATTGTGGAAATGGGCATATCTGAAGAACAGGCAAAGTATGTCTTTTTGGATTCTCCTGAAATGAAAGAGTTTTATAAAACCGGAAAGTGGGGTGATTCAGAATATTGGAACTGGGCTGCGCAGAAGTGGGGACTAAACATGACAGCAGATGAGTTTATGAAAATTTACGTTGACGGCTGTAGCACTGATGATAAAGTTGTAAAGGTTGTCAGAGAGCTCAGAGAAAAAGGTTTTAAAACCATGATCTGTACTGATAATTTCCCAGCGAGAATCAAGGGTATGCAAGATAAATTTGGTTTTTTGGATGATTTTGATGTAAAGATCATCTCCTATGAAGTCGGAGCCACTAAAGCTTCGCCGATGATATACCAAGAACTAATTAATCAATCAGGGGTGCTTCCAGAAGAAATCGTATTTTCAGACGACGATGAAAAGAAATTGGTAGCTGCAAACGGACTAGGGATAAACACTTTTGTCTATGAAAATTTTGACCAGTTTATGGGAGAACTTAAGAAGTTAGGTGTAGAAATTTAAATGGTAAAATAGGCGATGAAATTAATCCTAATCCGACATGGAGAATCCGCTCATAACCGGGGTTATAAAGTTGCTGGAGATGAAAACAACTTAACTGCTGTGGGAGTTGTCCAGGCTATAAAGCTGGCAGAGAATTTGAAGGATCAAAAATTTGATGCTATTTATTGCTCACCAAAACCAAGATGTGTTCAAACATTGGATGAAATTTTGAGAGTTCGTGATGATGATATGCCAATCCACTTGACTAGCTTAGTTAACCACAAGAAAAAATCTGAAAATTATGAGGACCTAAAAGATCGAGTTGAACTATTTTTAGATGACCTACGATTTGATCACAAACCAGATGATACTATCCTGATTATTAGCCACTTAACTACTATTGAAATGATTTCTTATTTACAAACTGATAATAAAAGAAGATTGGAAAATGGACAGATGGTGGAGGTGGAGTTAAAGCCGGTCGATACGGTGAAGGTCGAGTAGATCATTTATACGAGTGGTTGAGGTGACAGTGAAAGGTTTTATAGAAGTGACTTCCCATACAGTTTCATCAACCGGTAGTCGATTGTGAGAAGAAACTAAAAATAAAGTTTTGGAAGTAGGATAACTTTCGACGCTGTTGGGATGACAATTATTTTTCTCTACTAAAAAACGTAGATCATAAAAACGAGTATCCCCTTGCATGGTAGCGGCGACATTAAAGTTTGGTGGGCAGTTTTGACTAATTGATTCGGTAATTTTTAATTGTGTAGGATAGTCCCAACCAGGAACAGTACCCAAAGAAGGGTAACGTGGGTAAATATAAAATTGAATAATGGTGATCAAGAATAATAATCCTACAAAGATTGATTTATATTTTTTGAACAATGAGAGTAAAAAATATATTAGAAAAATAATTAAGGGAAAGATTAGATAATGTGAGGTAAAACCGGTTGAGGCTGAGGGATGAAAATAGACCAAGAAAAATGTTTTGAGATTGTAAAAATTGTGGCGAAGTTCAAAGATAAAAAATGGAAGATCTCCAACAACAAAAGAAATGCCAATTATCAATAGTGACTTTATATTAAAATGTTGACGACTTTTAGTTAAATAAAATATAAAAATTGGCAACCAAAAAATAGCTGAGTAATGAGCGGAGAAAGCGAACCCCCAAGCAAATGCAGACATCGCCAAAAAATTATATTTACGAGTATCAATATATTTTTCTAAGCTAATTAGGGCAATAATTGACAGTGGTATAAGTAGATGAGGGTTCCAAAAGAAGCGACTATGGGCGACAAAGTAAGGTGAAACGGCGATAGTGAAAAAAGAGATTAAAGAAAGAAAAGTACCGAATTTTTGCTTTAGAAAATATGCAAAAACAACATAAAATATAAGTTCTATAAATATAAAAAATACGGTAACTAAAAGCGGGTCCCAATTCGTGAGTATACCAGCGAGAGCTAATACATAATAATAGTTGGCACCGATAAAAAAATTGCGTCCATCAAAAGATTGTGAAGTAACCATGGGACCAATAAGTCGGATGGTTCGTGACTCGACCATATTTTTGGCCTCACTTAGATGAATGGCTTGATCAGCACGAAAATCGAGTTTAATGGATAGATCCCAAAGACGAAGAATTAAATAAATTGCTGAAATAAGAAAAAGACCAAAGAAAAATATTTTTTTGGACACAATAGAGTGTAGCTTAGGACTAGTCTTTTATCCAACCAAACTTTACAAAATCGGCACGAGTATAGGTGGCCAAATCAGCATCTTTTAATTCGGAAAGATCAAACCATTTGACAGCCATGGTTTCAGCGGGGATCATAACTTCTGGAGTGCCAACAATGGAGCCACCAAAAATTATTACCTTCCAATCGTCTTCACCACTTTTAAAAACATCTTCGTAAATTCGTTTATCGATAGTAAAGTCGACACCAAGTTCTTCCTTGATTTCACGGACAATAGCAACTTCGGGAGTCTCACCTTCATCGATTTCACCTCCGGCATTTTCCCACTTACCTGGCTGACCACGACTCTCCAAACTACGTTGATGAAGTAAAATTTTATCGCCTTGGCGAATGACGGCGGTGACAGCTTGTCTCATAGGGATATGTTAACACTAAAACAAGTCTGAAAAGATAGAAATTGACAGTCGCTTATTCTAAGTAGTCTTGGAGTTTCTTTCTACGGGATGGGTGTCGGAGTTTTCTCAATGCTTTAGCTTCGATTTGACGAATGCGCTCACGAGTGACATTAAAAATCTTACCGACTTCTTCGAGTGTTTTAGGAGTCTCACCCATTAGACCAAAACGAAGGGAAAGTACTTTGGATTCGCGCTCGTCGAGGCTTTCAAGAACTTCTTCAATGGATTCGCGAAGTAGCTCCATACTAGTCTCTTCATAAGGAGAGAGCTGAGTGGTGTCTTCAATAAAATCACCGAGAAATGAGTCCTCATCGTCACCGACTGGAGTAGCCAGTGAGGTGGTGTCTTGAGAGATACGATAAATTTCTTCGACTTTTTCGATGGTGATACCGACTTCATCGGCAATTTGTTCGATGGATGGCTCATGGCCGAGACGTTGGGTCAGGGCGCGAGTAGCTTTGTAAACCTTATTGATGGTCTCGACCATGTGGACAGGAATACGAATGGTCTTGGCTTGATCGGCGATAGCACGGGTAATGGCTTGGCGAATCCACCATGTAGCATAGGTACTGAATTTGAAACCGCGCTTCCAATCGAATTTTTCGACAGCACGCATAAGTCCCTGATTCCCCTCTTGGACAAGATCTAAAAATGAGAGACCACGACCAATATATTTTTTAGCAATGGAAACGACCAAACGAAGGTTAGCATTAATAAGATTGGCACGGGCTTCATCAGAACCTTTTTCGATGGCCTTGGCATATTCGACTTCCTGGGCAAAGGTTAAAAGATCAATCTTTCCGATCTCTTTAAGATACATGCGGACAGAATCGACGGTGTTTTTCTGAGTGAGCATGGCCAATAATTCGGCATTGTTGGCTTTCTCTTTTTTGACATCGACTAGGGCTTGGGACTCGACTTTATCGAAGACATCTATACCTTTGTCGAATAAATAGTCGAACAGATTATCAATCTCATCGACGTATTTTTCTGGCTCGGCAACGACTGCCAGTATTTCATCTTGGGTAAGGTAGTGGAGTTTTTTAGCGGTGGCAACTAACGACTGTTTTATTTTAGGGAAGTTTAGAGGAGTTGGCATTGGGTTATATTGTATACGAAAGAACGGGATAAATCTACCTTTTTGTCGATTGAATGGATGATAATTCTGAGAGTATATGATTATAATCCTGTTCGAGTTTTTTGACAATTTCTTCTTCACCCATATTTTCGGCTTGAGCTATTTTTGTACTCAAGGTGGTCAGCTGGTCTTTATAGGTGATCGAGAGGATCTGATTAATAGTTTTATTGATCTCTAAAAGGCGGGCGTGGGAGTCAAATTCAAACTGAGTGGAGTGAAGAAAAATATCTTGAAAAACCGAGGATAATTCCGGAGGAAGACGGGAGGCAAACTTAGCAGCCACAAAATTCTTGCGGGGTTTAAGGAGAAAACTAAATACTTTTTGATAACGTGGGGTGATAAAAGTGAAATTCTCGGAAATTTTGGCTGCCAGAAGGTAGGGCTTTTTGGCGGAAAAAATCAAACTAAGAAGATGTTCTTCGAGAATATCCATTTTGGGGATAACAGGAATTGTAGACGAAGCGATAACTGAAGTAGCTATTTTACCGGAAACAAGGTATTTTTTTGCTTCGGCTTCGACAGCCTCGGTAGCAGAACCAATGGTTGAGGCCAACTTTGCCAAATAATCGGATCGAGTAACTAGGTTACTGATCTTGGCTAACATCGGCAGGACTTGACGAAGAATGTCTTGTTTACCTTTGGGCGTGGTTGAATCATTAGCTTTTAGGGCTGAATTGATGATAAAGTCCCAGATTGGAACTGGAGTAGAAAGTTGTGTCTTAAAAAACTGGGGGTCGGCAGAAATGGCTTCGTCCGGGTCTTTGAATCGAGATTGTAGGTCAATAACATGGATATCAAATCCCATGGAGTCAGCGAGCTCAATACTTTTTAGGGCCGCATTGGTACCAGCTAGGTCAGCATCGAGCCCGAGGATTAGGGTTTCAGTGTAACGATGAAGTAATTGGAGTTGATCAATGGTAAAAGCAGTACCTTTGATAGCCACGATATTTTTTATCCCCTCTTGATAAGGAGAAATCATGTCAAATTCCCCTTCGACAATAATGACAGTTTTCTTTTTTTTGATTTCTTCACGAGCAAGATTTAATCCAAACAAAAGTTGGCTCTTGTGATAAATATCGGTTTCAGGCGAATTGATATATTTAGCCTGATTTTGGGACTTATCAGATGGGAGTATCCGACCGGAAAAGCCAAGAATTCGGTCTCGAAAATCTGATTGGGGGAAAATAACTCTCCCTAAAAATCGGTCGTAAGTACTATTGCCATAACGAGAAGTGCCATAGGTACCACTTCTTAGCATTTCTTGTTTGGTAAAACCTTTTTTGAGAAGATAATTTGAGACTAATTCAGGGTTTGAAGGTGAATAACCGAGTCGAAAAAGTTTGATAGTTTCAAGAGTTATGTGACGATTGATCAAATAGTCGAGAGCGGGTTTACCAAGAGGATGGGTAGTTAGAATGTAGTGATAAAACTTAGCAGCTTCTTGATTTAGTTCGACCAGACGGCGATGCAATTTTTCAACTTGAGTAAGATGAGGGTCTTTTTTGAGAACCACTCCGGCAATCTTGGCCATATCCTCAAGAGCTTCACGAAAATCGACATGCTCGTATTCTTGGACAAAAGAAAAAACATCACCGGCTTTGCCACAACCGAAACATTTGAAAATCTGGAGTTCTGGGGAAATGGTAAATGATGGAGTTTTTTCTCCATGAAAGGGACAGTTGGCCAAATAGTGACGTCCCCGTTTTTTGACGGTGATGTATTTGCCAATAACTTCGACAATATCCAGCTTTTGTTTAATTTCCTGAACCTGCGACTCCATAGGGTAGTTTAACATCTTTGAACTGGGGACTAAGAAAGCCGTGATTTAGGTGAACTTGTTGGCCAGTGAAGCGATTTTTATTTGTTTGGGGGTGACTAAAAGCAAAAGGATGATTATAAAGACATTAATAAAACCGAGAGCACCAAATGACCAGCTGATACTAATTTTTTCGGAGAAGAAACCAGCGAATATGGGACCGATGATATAACCAATATTACTAGTTAGATCGGTAATCCCCTCAACTTCTGTTTGAAGTTTGCCGGCTTCGGAAGTGTAATCGGCAAAAGCAGCTTCAATCGAGGGCCAGGTAATTGAAGTGGCAACTGAAGATAGGAAAACAAAAAATAGCACCAAAATAGGAGAGCTTAGAAATCCAATTGGAATTAATAGAATGTTGGCTAGAAGAAAGGTAATATAGGCAGTTTTCTTCTTACCAAAACGGCGAGTAAGTGGTTCTATTTTCCAAGCAGTGAGCATTGATGGCAGACTGTAAAGGATCATCAGAAATCCGCTGAAATGTTTAAAATCCGGGAAACTTTCCGAGAACAGTGGGCCAACGGTCCAGAAGGTAGCATCAAAAATATAAATAGAAATCATAAATGCTAAAACTGGCAGAAGCTTTTTACCAAGAGCGTTCCAGCGAAAAACCTCAGTGAGAATGCTGACCGATTTGTGACGATGATCAGAAGAATGAAAATGATGGAGTGGAGAAAAACTTAAGAGTAAAAGATAAAAACCAAAAGCGATAATTAAAAATAGTAAGGGCCACATCATATGCCCGAAGTAAACTTTATCGACAATGAGTATGGTGGTAATAATTGGAGCTACCAACCCACCAAGAGATCGGAATAGTTCGATAATGCCAAAGTCGCGGGCATGCTGACCTTCGGTTAGAGCGTTTCGACTAACAAAATCATACGAGGCGAAGGTATAGAGATCGTAGTACAAACCCCATATGGCCATGGCCAAGAGATAGACAAAAATGTGATGCGAAGTCCAGAGAACAAAAGGTAAGATGAAGGAAATCACTAGAACTAGGAAAAATGTTTTTAGATAATTGGTCGAACGCAGAAGTCGCGCCAAAATAAAATCAAAAAAGGCTCCGGAGATAGAAGAAAAAGCAATAATCATTCCCATTTGAGAATTTGAAAATCCTCTTTCAGTAATAAGAATGGGAGCGATAAAGGAAATTATTAAATCAAAAATTGTCCAAAAAAAGGCCATAAGAGCGACGGTGTAGACAAGTCTAGTGGACTTCTTTTGCTGACCGGAACCTGACAAAACGAGATGAAGCGGAGCCATTAGGAAATAGTATTAATGGCTAACCCAAGAAATAAACTAATCATTACAGACATCACCCAAAACTGAGTCCAAAAAGTAGTTGGTAATCGAAGGCGAATTAGACAAATTAGCAGAGCTGAAACAAAAATAGTGATGTTGCCGGTTAGGGAAATTAGAGATATCAGAGAAACGGAACCGAGGGTCATAGCGACAAGTGGAAAAGCCAAGGGGAGATAGTCGGCAGTTCTTTTTCGAAGTTGAAGATCACGGAAAAATAGTTCTCGTAAAACGAGTAAAAATCCAAACGAAGCCCTCAAAACAATGACCGCTCCGAAAGTTGAAATTACCTTGGCAAGTATAGGTAATGATCGAGCAAGACCAGTAACTGTATCGATGGTTACTCCCCCATTGCTGATGACAATGACTCCATAAGAAAACAAGAAGTAGGAAATGACTACTAAGACCATACCCAGAGCGACAGCCAAAGATAATGAGTGTTTATGTTTTTTATCTTTGAGAAGAATTTCCTGTACTTCAGGAATAATAGTGAAGCCAGATAGGGCATATATAGTGGCACCAAAAAATGAAAACTTGGGAGAAACCAAGTAAAAACTGTTGGTTGGAGAACCAGAAAAAAAAGAAATTACAAATACAGTAATTGGCACTAGGAGCATAAAAACGGGAATAAGATAATCAAGAATATTTGAGGGGTGAAAATAGAGTCGGTAGGCAATAAAAAGAACTACTATATAAATAATTGAAGCGATACTTGGGGAAAGAGAAGAAAAAAGAACACTAGTAAAACTAACAAAAAGTTTTAAATAGGCAGCGATAGCCCCGAACGAGAGCAATATTAAATTTAGGGTAGCTAAACTAGAAAACCTTTTACCTAAGTAAATACGAGAGTAACCAGCTAGCTGATGATCACCGGTGGTGCTGGTGACAATGTGGGCATAAAAATGATTTAGTACTCCAGTAACTACCGCTAAGACCACCAAAAAAAAGACAGAAAAAATAAAATTGGAATGATAAAAAAGATAAGGTAATACAAATATTCCAGAACCGACAGTACCCATGAATTGGAGAAAGACTGCTGATATAAAAATGTGTCTCATGACTTAATCCCTATGTTTTGGGTGAATTTTAGACGGTAATGAATGGACCTAAAGGCTGTGGTTACTATCTGGTTAATAATCCAAGTGCCTAAGACTAGGACTAAAAAGTACCAAAGGCCGATGAGGGTAAAGGTGGGGAACTGATCTTTGCTGAGGTATGTAAAAATTCCCGAAAGTACACCAATGGTAGTGATTAGACGGAGAGAGTTGATACCGTTACTGGTACTAAGAGATTTGACTTCATTGATGACTTGGATAGCAGTGTCGACATAGTCTTGAGTCATTTTCCAAATGTCTTGGACATAAGAGTGAGTATTACTGAGAGTTTCAAATTTATATTGAAAGACTGAAGCGAGCTTATCTTCTAGCTCAAGTTTCTTGGCAATTGAGGCCCGGGTACGGACATAGGTCCCCATTTGATTGAGACGGCTTTTAATAAGATTGATAGTTTTTTGATAAGAATCAAGACGAGCCCGAAGTGTCTCAACTTCTTTACCAGCTATAGAACCACGCTCTTTAATATCGGAGATTTCTTCCCAAATTTCTCGGTGGAGATTTAAATAGCGGTGGAGTTGATCTTTAAACTCACGGAAAAAGATTTGCATCTCAATAAGTTTAGTGACATCCTGAGAACTACTTTTACTGAGAATGACGATATGCGCTGGAGTTTTATATACCGAAAGATCGGGTGAAAGTATTTGGCTATAAACAGGACCAAATTTTAGTTTGGCAAAAAATGTTTTAGGAGTGGAAGTGACCGCAGAAACTACGGTAGGATGGTCCTGTTTGATGTTGGCGAGCACCTTGGGGGTAGGTGCTCCCAAAGAGAAAATGTACGATATTGCTGGGGAAAGACATTCATCATAATAATCGCGAAGCATTTTTTGACCGGTAACGATGTGGGTACTATTAAATATCAGGACATAGAGTCCGTCTTCGTAATAGCGAACTTCAATTCCTTTACCAGTGAGACATTTGATATATTCGAGCTCACCCCATTCTCGGGTGACAGATACAAAATCAAGTTTTCGATGAAGATTTTGAAGGATAGTTTTATCTAGTTTTAATCCAGAATGGCCAAGAGCGAACAGATCATAAATTTCGGAAAGATGAAGTGTGGTCCGTTGGTACCAGCCGCCGAAGGTGATGGTAAAGTTGGGTTGTGGACTCGGCATTATTAAGATTAGCAGAAAATTAGAAGGTTAGAACTTTGGAACTTAAGTACGTTAGAGCGAAATAAGATAGAATACGGAGGATATTTAAATTATTAGCGACTAATAGTGAATATGAACGCAAAAGAAATACTACAACAATTTGTCCCAATTATTGATAAAAAACTAGAGGAGTATTGGAAGACTGAACTGAAGAAGAATTTTGGTTTTAATAGTAAACAAAAAGAATTGGTAGAAAAAATGTTGACCCATGCAGCTGAGCATAGCCTTCGTTCATCAAAGAGACTACGGGGAGCATTCACTTACTATGGCTATTTATTGGGAAAAGATAGAGATGAGAGGATATGGAACGCCGCTTTGGGAGTAGAACTCGTTCACACTGCCCTACTGATGCACGATGATTTTATGGATCAGGATGATGTTCGAAGAGGTAAGCCAACAACTCATAAGTTTTTTGAAAATGGTGATAGCCACTACGGTGATACCATGGCAGTTAACTCAGGTGATGCAGTTCTGGAAATAGGTCAAGAGTTATTACTCTCCGCTGATTTTGAACCAGAAGCAGTTAGAAGAGCCACCCTAAAAATGTTGAGGGGAATTACTCAGACTGTCTGGGGACAAGCGTACGATGTGACTCTGGAAAAGATATTGGATAAGGTTGATGAGGAAGATGTAATAGTCCTACATAAGGCAAAAACAGCGATTTATACATATGAAAACCCTTTATACATCGGGGCAATACTAGCCGGCCTTAGTGGGGAAGTATTTAAAGTTTTGACCGACTACTCAATGGATGGTGGGGTGGCGTTCCAGCTTCAAGATGATATTTTAGGTGTGTTTGGTGACCCGGAAAAAACCGGTAAGTCGGCAAACTCAGACCTACTGCAAGGAAAAGTTACCTTACTAATTTTACGAACTTTTAAGGATGGTACGCCAGAACAAATTGAAGATTTGAAAAAAGTCTGGGGAAAAAGAAAAGCTGAGCCAGATGATATCGAAAAAGCCAAGAAGGCGCTGATTGACAGTGGCTCGCTGGAGTATTCGAGAAATATTTCAAGAGACTTCGCTAGAAAAGCTGCGACTACTGCAGAAAAATTGAGAAAGATAGAAGGGCTAAATGTGGAGGCAATTGACTTTATTCAGGGCGTGGCTGAATACATGGTTGATCGCGATGTCTAAACCAAAGGAAAAGCTTTGAGGACCGCTAGCGAAAATGGATTCCAATTTATACTTGGATCGGCCAACATTGATTTCATTTCCGAAATAGTTACGAATTTTGTCTTCGAGATTTCAGAAGGAGAAGGGTTTATTACCAACTCGGTAGTGGCGTGATATTCGTAGATTTGTGAATATTCGTTTTCAGAAGGCATCTGGATTAGGGTTTTACCAAGAGGTCTGAGTTCTGATGAAGTAACTGACAGTCCCAATTCTTCAGAGATTTCTCTGATTGCAGTGGAAAGATAATCGTCACCAAATTCTACATGGCCACCTACTCCGACTGCCCAGGTGTTGGGGTAAGTATCTTTGGTGGGGCTACGCTGTTGGATTAGTAACTCACCTCGTAAATTATAAATAAGAATATTTATGGAGCGGTGGATAATAGATGGATTACTATTGGCATTTTGGCGCGTAGTTTGACCGATGACATTATCATCAGCATCGACGATCGGAAATATTTCGTTTAGAGGGTCAGTAGTGATAGTCATTATTTTTTCTCGGAAGATTCGGTGGTAACTGCAGGTGCTGTTTCTGAGGTGGCAACAGCAGTCTTGGTGGATGATTTATTGGCGACTTGAACTAAGAAGCGGTCAAAAGTATAAGGTGAAATAATATAAAGCAGTTCAAACATCGCCACAGATAATTCGAAAGCACTAGGGATTTGATTGGTAATAAAGAAAGCGCCGGCACCGAGAAGTAGACCATTGCTCAAACTTTGTCTCATTTTGTCTCTAAATATTTTTTCAATAACTTCTTCGGAAACTCCTCCCTGACGCAAGTTGGTTGAGGCAATACTATTGTGTTTATAACCAGCCATAATAGTGGTGAGAAAAGTTCCCACGGCGGTAATAAAGTTCATTGGTGTATTCTGATGACTCAAGTCAACTATCAACCAAGTAAAAGAGAACTGGGTTGGTAAATGACGAAGCAAAATTGTAGATAAAATTAGAATAGTCAGACCAACTCCACCAACTGCCAATAAGATCCGATTGTAACCGATACGAAATTTTAAAACTGAAGGATTGGTAGAAAGAAATATTTTGAGAAAACGCCAAAGTAGTCTAAGAACTGCAAAGAAAATAGTGATCGATAGCCAAAAAAAGAAGATGTATTGCCAATTGACGGCAGTCGTACCAGTAACCTTGTAAAAGGGAAATTTGAACAATTCACCCTGAAGTGGGTATTGGGGATAGGGAATAAAAGAATAAATAAGAGCTGGGTCTAAGTTTTTGGTGTAGAAATCAATAAGAAAGACGCGTCCGGCCGAGAAAAAAGCAATTGCATTGACGATAAAACTAAAGATATAAAATGAGGCGGCAAAGTCCCCTTTGCTAACTTTTTGTTGAAATACAATGTATTGTTCTTCTGGAGCTTTAATGGCATCTATTTCATCTTCAAAAGACTGCATAGAAGTAGACATTTTTAGCCAAATAAAGTGGAGAGGAAGAAAAGCGATGTTTTGGATAATACCAATTAATAGTACTGACACCCAGATTTGACGAGTAATAAAGTACAAACCGAAAAAGATGCTAGCGTAAAGTCGAAAACTACCGCCTCTAAAAAACCAATAAAAAATCAACAGAGTCAGGCCGATCATGAAAATCGTGGCAAAAGGAGCAGAACGCTTGGTGTCGATTTTACGAATTTGGGATAAAGGCGAATCAGCAGACATAGTTAAGGTAGTATACCAACAGTAAATAAAGTCTAGTTCAGGCCAATAAAGTCGAGGACTGGCTTGGATTCGAGATTGTTGGTGATAATGGCATTACTTCCTAAAACATCCATGAGGAGTTTTATTTGCTCATCACTAGATTTTTCTTTTACCATAGGTAGGGAGCGGGAAGGTATCCAAATGGTTTTGACTTTGGCATAGATGCCGGCCTTAAAGTCTTTATATCCATCACCAATGTAATAAACATTGTCATAAAAACCAAAATTATTTTTGGAAGGAACAAAGTCAGGAAATAATTCTATGGCATCGTCGATGGCATTTTTAATTAGATCCTGACGGCTAAAACACTCATTACCAAAGCCACCTAAAATCCTGTCACCATCGTTACAAAAATGTTTACGCAAATGAGTACTGAGGCGGACATCCATCACATTTTCAGGATTACCAGTGACCATCATTAGGTGGTAGTCGGAAGAAGCGTCAACTTTGTTGATTAGAAATTCGGCATCTGGATAATACGTGTCAAAAATAAATTCCTGACTCTTTTTCATTTGCAAAAACCAGTTGGCCCGAGAACTGTAAAAATGTTTTTCAAACTCTTCGAGGGAAACACCAATCATGTTGCAAATAAAACGAGCTAGATTTTTTTCAGTAGTACCTGACGTTTCAGAAAAAATATCGTCCCAATCGTTGGCAGTTATTTTATTTTCGTGACCGAGCTTGTTGACAGCGTCGAGAGCGGCGTATTTGATGCTTTCAAAGGCAAAAGGATTTGTCTGACAAAGAGTACCGTCGTGATCTATTAAGAAGAGTTTTCCTGTCGCCTGGGACATACTGGGTTATCATAACAAATTTTTATAGTTTATACTTATTTTGATGCCAGAGATTAAGGAAACTAACAATCAGTTTGAACAAGAAAATAGGCCAACTTCTGCTGAAGTAGTAACCACGACAGAACGACGGACACCGGAGGTAGTAATGACCGATGTTAGGGAGACAACTCCACGTGTCCCTCATGAAGTAAAAAGCTGGATGCAAAAAATCGAAGAAGATCCAGGTCAAATGAAGACAGTCCATGATGATAGTGGCCAACCAGTGCTGGTCCCCACACCCAATCAAAATCCAAAAATAGTTTTACCCATAACCCGAGAAAAGTTTGTAGAAGGATTTAAAAAGTCAGTTAATGAAGCAAGTCGATGGCTATCTGGATTCTTACTAAAATTAATAAAAAAGAAGAAGGGTAATGTAAAATTTAAACAAGAATGACCCCTGATATAATGATCGCGTTTGCAACCAACGCAATGTTGATGCTGATGATCACTGTAATGGTATTAGTGTTGTTGTGGGCTTTAACTGCAGCGTTTGTACTGTGGTATAAGTGGAAAGATAGGGAAGAAAAGTCACTGGAGATGGTCACTTTGTTGGTGGCAGTTCCTGAAGAGAATGAAATAAAGGTTGATGCGATGGAGCAAATTATTGGGTCTTTAGCTAGTTTATACAAGAGTGCTAAGTTTAAGTTTTTGCAAAGATTTCAAGCCCAACCAAGTGTGTCATTAGAACTAATCGGTACTAGCGAGGATATAAAATTTTATATTTGTATCCCTCGTAAGACACAGGATTTTATTGAAAAACAAATTTATAGCGTCTACGCCGGTGCTGATGTCCAGGAGGCAGAAGAACCAAATATCTATCCTGAAGAAGGTAAAGCCGAATATGCCTGGATGGGAATAAAAAAGATACCCTATTTTCCACTTAAAACATATAAAGACATACCTACGGATCCCCTGTCTACTATCACTTCAGCTATGTCCAAGCTTGGTAAAGATGAAACCATGGCTATCCAATTAGTACTGTCGCCAACCGATGGATCTTGGGCCAAAGCTGGTAAGGGATTTGTATCTAGTACCAAAAAATCAGAAGCTAACCCAGAAAAAGCTAGTTACAAAGTAGATGCGAGACAGCTAGAGGCGATCGATGTTAAATCAAGTAAAGTTGGATTTGAGACAGCAATTCGAATAGTATCTTTTGCGCCAAATGAAGAAACAGCTAAGATGAACCTGTCGAACATTAAGGCGACGTTTGGTCAATACGAGTCACCTTGGAACAAACTTTCTAGCCGAAAAATTTGGATTAAGAAATTTTTCTTAGACGATTTTATATATAAGTATCCAATCATTTATTGGCACAAAGGAAAGACAATTTTATCGTCCGATGAGATAGCTTCGATTTTTCATTTTCCCAACAAAACAATTGAGACACCAAATATTTATTGGCTAAAAGCCAAAGCAGCACCAGCGCCATCAGATAGTCCAAATGAAGGAATTTATATTGGAGAAAATCATTATCGTGGCATTAAGAAAAAATTTCATGTAACGACCAAAGATCGCCAAAGACATTTTTATATCGTCGGACAAACTGGTGTGGGTAAGTCATGGCTTTTGGCAAACATGGCACTTCAAGATATCAAGGCAGGTAAGGGAGTTTGTTTTATCGACCCCCATGACACTTTTGAAATGATTTTGGAACGGATACCACCAGAGCGGATTGAGGATGTAATTTATTTTGATCCAGGAATGGTAGATCGACCAATGGGTTTTAATGTCATGGAATGCGAGAGAGAAGATCAAAAAGATTTTGTAACCTCATCGATCATCAACCTGATGTACAAACTGTACGATCCTTATAAAACAGGTATCGTCGGACCTAGGTTTGAACATGCTATCCGAAACATCATGTTGACTGTCATGGCGGAACCAGGGGCAACTTTTATTGAAATTGTTCGATGTTTAACTGACCCGTCATTTGTCCAACAACTGTTACCAAAAGTGAGTGATCCGATGGTTAAGCGCTATTGGACTGACCAGATTGCCAATACCAATGAGTTCCATAAATCAGAGGTTTTGGACTACATTGTTTCAAAGTTTGGGCGGTTTATTACTAACACCATGATGAGAAACATCATCGGACAATCGACCAGCTCATTTAACTTTAGAACGGCGATGGATGAAGGTAAAATTTTGATCATCAACTTAGCTAAGGGATCGATTGGAGAAGAAAATTCGGCATTCTTAGGACTAGTTTTGATTCCAAAAATATTGATCGCCGCCATGAGCCGACAGGATACCCCAGAGCCACTTCGGAAAGATTTTTACTTATATGTCGATGAGTTTCAGAACTTTGCCACTCAAGACTTTGCAGTAATCATGAGCGAGGCTAGAAAATACCATTTGAATTTGACGGTGGGAAATCAGTTCATCAGCCAGATGGACGATGAGATCAAAAACGCTGTGTTTGGAAATGTTGGTTCGATCTGTTCATTCCGGGTGGGTATTTCCGACGCATCATTTTTGGTAAACCAATTTAAACCAGAATTTAATGAACACGACTTACTAAACTTACCAATCGGACACACTTATCTAAAAACCATGGTTAACGGTATCCCCCAACCTCCATTTTCACTGAATGTGACAGCTGATGAAATTAAGAAACCTGGAAACAAAGAATTGGCAGCTATGATCAAAAAATTGTCTGGACTTAAGTATGGACGACCTAGAGAAATTGTCGAAAGTGAGATTGGAAAGAGAGCAAAGCTTTAGTTAGCCAATGTCGAACATTAGGTCAGTAACAGGAGTGGATTGAATTTTACGAGTAATCAGGTCACTTAGAGTGGATGGATCAAAAGTTTCGTCACCGATTCTAATGGCTCCAGGCTCCGTGGAGCGAGCAGAAAGAGGGGGAGTTATTAGACCAGTGCTAATCGCCAGACGAATATCTCGAAGGATATTTTCAGGAAGAGTTGTCGGTCCTGCCATAGCAGATTATAACACCGAGAATAATTTGACTATTTCTGAGGAATTGGTTGGGAATTTCTAGACGCTGGAACATCAACAGCCTGACCACCCCTCATAGATGCAGTAATACAAGCAATACAATGTTCTGAAGGTGGTAAGTACTTCTGAATAGGGTGTCCACAGTCTTCAATTGTTCGGGCACCAACTCCACTTGCTGGTGGGCGGCTACACGATCGTTGGATTGTATCTTTGCTTAAAGTCATGATTATGAATTGTTATTTTGAATAATGGTACTTATTATACCTCTACGGACGATGATTTCTTTGATTTCTCCCACAGGAGTTGGGTCAGTACGGGTTATGCTTAACTCAAGATAATCCCAAGAAGTGCGAATAGACAAAACTTTTCCGGCAGGGAATTTGGCTCTGGCAGCGTCATTGGACACATTACACGAACCACAGCACAAAGCTTCGCAAATTTTTCCGGAAAAACACTGGGGCATAGTTAACTTACAATTCTTTTAACTTGATTCCCTTTGATTCTTCTTTGGAATCGATGAGTTCAAGATATTTTTCGGTAGTGGAAATACGCTTATGTCCAACAACTTGAGAGACGACATCAATAGGTACGCCTGATTTTAGTTGGAAAACGATAAAGGTATTTCTCAAGTCGTTGACCTTGACACCTTTGATATCGGCTTTGTCGAAGTAACGATTGAGTAAACTACGGATATTACGGGCTAAGAGATGACGACCAGTCTTGGTAACAAAAACGTTCTTGGCTTTTGTTTGGTAACGGCCTTCATCGAGGTATTTTTTTAGAGCAGTCTTAGCAGAATTGTTTAAAGGAACTACACGGGATGAGTGACTCTCATAGCTTTCGATGAAAATGTCATTCTCGCGAATATTTTCTAATTTTAGGTTTTCGATCTCTTTAATTCGAAGTCCTGATTGAAGCATGAGTTCGACAATAGCAGTAGAACGGACATCATTGCGACAAGCATCACGAAGTGAACGATATTCTAATGGTTTGAGAATCTTAGGAATATCATTTTCGTATTTTGGATGCTTAACTTCGGTGGAAGGATCCTTAGTAATTACACCTTCAGAAACTAAAAATGAGAAAAAGTTTTTGATGGAATTTAATTTTCTAGAAACTGATTTGGCAGTATAGTTGTTATTAATTAAATCTTTTTTGAAGCCTTCAATGTGGCTAGCCAAAATACCATCTATGGTAATGATCTCTTGGGTTTTAAGATAGTTAATAAGCTGGTTGATGTCTCCCTTGTAGGCTACAATAGTATTGGTAGACTTACCTTTTTTGGCAAGCGCTCCAGTAAACAAATTGAGGGCAGCATCGATGGTTATTTGACTCATGATATTTAATTTAACTTGAAAAGATGACTTATAGTAACACAAATAAGGACAAAACACAATCAGAACGGTGGCAACGGGCAAAACAAATCCTTTTTTACGTAATACTGGGATATATCATTTATTCTTCGCTAATTAACATTTACCGGCAATTTATAACTTTAAAAGCAGCCAGGAATAGGGTTGATACTCTAGAAAGAAGAGTGAACGAGCTAGAAATAGAGAAAAAGAAGTACCAACGATTAGTAGAAGAATCGACGAGTAGCGCTACAATAAGCCGGAATCAGAGGCAATACTTTGGTGTAGGTACTGAGAATGATAGGTGGATTGCCCTACCGTCGATTACAAAAGAGGAGAGAATTACTAGCGAAGTAAATGAAGTGGAAACTGAGCCAAATTTGATAAAATGGTGGAAGCTGTTTACAAAAGGATTATTGTGATAGAATAAGCAGTCATTCGACAAGCTCATGATATATTTTGAGCGTGTGACAAGATATGCGGGGTAGTGTACGGCTGCACGTGAGGCTCATAATCTCACAGGCCGGGTTCAACTCCCGGCCCCGCAACCAACAAAGAGGTCGTCATTAACTTGACGGCTTTTTTGTTAACTAATTAGATTTTGTGACTAATTGAGTGAATCCATTCGACATCAGCTCGGCCTTGGGGGTGTTGGTCTATTTCTTTTGTTTGGGTAGTAAACAATTCTTTGAATCCAGCTTCGGATAGTAAACTGGTGACTTCAGACAGGGTAAAGTTGTGGAAGAGTCTTTTGAATTGAGATTGAGCGTCTTGATGAAAAAGTACCTTTTTACCACCGAGGTTTGCTCTGACAAATATATGTAAAACACCGTCTTTTTTTAGTGCTCGGTGGAATTCGGATAGGGCTTTTTTGACTGCCACATTATTTTTGAGGTGAACCAAACAAGCATTGGCCCAAACACCATCAAAGGATTCGTTTCTGAAAGGGAGATCGAGTAAATTACCTTGAACAAATTTGGCTTGGGGACACCTTTTTTGGGCAATTTTTAATAACTCAGTAGAAAGATCTAGTCCAGTTAAAATCAATTTTTTAGCTTCAAGAAGGGCGGTATCACGTCCAGAACCACAACCAGCATCAAGTACGAAGGCTCCCGGGAACAATTGTTCCCGAAAAGTATTGATGTGTTCAGGGATGGCAAGAGATGAGATTAAAGAATCAAATTTTTTGGCATTTTGATCGTACCATTTGACCGTAGAAGTAAGTTTGAGTGACTTAGCTCGAATATGTTTTTCCACAAGTAGGCATGCATGGACTCGAACCATGGACCCCCGACTTATAAGATCGGTGCTCTAACCGACTGAGCTACATGCCCTAGTAGCAGGAGCGGGACTTGAACCCGCGACCTTCGCGTTATGAATGCGATGCTCTAACCAACTGAGCTATCCTGCCTTTGTTCTGCTCTGCAGAACTTCGGCAAGGCAAGCCTGCCAGAGAACTGCGTGCGTTAGCTTCGGCAAGGCGAGCTTGCAAAAGCTATGGGAATTATAACCTAAAATAGTAGGTTTTTTAAAATTATGCTGACCATTTTGCTGGTGATTGAATATTTCCGTAATATAGGATATAATTAATAGTTTTGTTCACTAAATGAATGAAAAAAGATCAAATAAACGACCCTGGTGGGACAGACCCGCTCGGGCGTAGCTCTACAATTAAACAAAAAAATTATGAATTGGCATTTAATAGGTCAAATATTAGGCTACTTTGGCGTAGGGTTTTTGGAGATGTTTTTGGCCACCCAAAGAACCTATTGGATTTCAAACGGCAAATCTATCGCTGCAGCCCTCTTAGTATTTTTTGAGACCTTAGTTGCTTTGTTCATCATCACTCAGATCGCTAATGGAATGGGAAATAATGTCTTTGTAATTACTGCTTATGCCTTAGGCAACTCAATTGGAACCTACATCAACCTCGAAAAAGTGCCTTTTTAGTTTGCGATAGAAAGTAAAGTTGCTCCGATAACTGCTATTATTGCCGAAAGAATCTTTTGTCGGAGATTTGTCCTGTCTTTTAGTAAAAAGTACTCAAGTAAAATAACGATAAAGATGGTGGTGTTATTAAGGACATCAATCCGACCCACCTCCCCGCCGCGAGTATAAGCCAGAAAGTAAAACTTCTGATAGAGAAAGAAAAAGAAGGTTGAAGATATTATTGAGATTAGAAGTCCTCGGTGAAAATGCTTAAGTTCTTTAACGATTCTGGCTGGGCTAAAGATAAGGCTAGCCATACCAACTGCAAAACAGAGAACAATTTGATAAAAGTCAGGAGTTGAGTTGAGGACAAAATGTTTGTCGAGAGCATAAGCAAAACCATAAAAAATTCCACCCAAGAGGGCATAAAGGTTATATTTATCAAAATGAGAATTCTTATGAAAATTAACCATGAAAATTGCCACGATAATAAAAGCTGAACCCAGAAATTTTAAAGGATGAGTACTCTCACCATAGAGAAATATACCCAAAACAGTGGTCATAACTGAAGATATGGTGGCCAGAACTGCCGAGATAGAAACACTTTTACTTTTAAAACTTTGATAATAAAAAGTTCCCCCGAGAAAATAAAGAACTGTCATGGGGGCAAATTGATAATAAAAGGTTGGTGTCAGTACCGGAAATTTTTGCCCTGAAAGTAAAAAATAGATCAAAGCCAAAACACCAATACCATTCCAGACAAGGAAGTTATTGGTAATACTACTAAGTGGTGACTGGCCTTTGAGAGTAATTTTTTGACTAACATCGGCAGTAGCGACTGCAAACATACCAAGGATAGTTAGTACTAGCCAACTCATATGATCAACTTAGAAGCTTGTTAAATGCCATTTTTTCGCGGACTTCACTAGTTACTGAAGCGACGATGGTTCTGGCTCTTTTGGTGCCTTCGATAAGAATCTGTTTGGCAATATCGGGATTGTCTTCATAATATTTCCTTTTAGCGCGAATAGGTTCCAAAAAGGTATTAAGGGCGATAAAGAGTTTGTCTTTAACTTCTTTATCCCCCACCTTACCAACCAGATAACGAGCTTCCAAATCGGCTACTTCTTCTTTATTGGGATTAAATGCACGATGATATTCGAATACAGGGTTACCTTCAACTCTTCCTGGATCGGTGGCGTGAACCCGTTGAGGATCGGTATAACATGCTTGAATTTTCTTCTTAAGAGTCGCTTCATCATCAGAGAGAAGGATGGCATTGCCACCACTTTTGCTCATCTTAGTAAGACCATCGGTACCAACCAGACGAGGAACTCGGCCAATCATAGCATCGGGAATATTGAAAGTAGTCCCAAAAGCTTTATTGAAGTCACGGGCAATTTCTCTAGTTTGTTCGATGACTGGAGACTGGTCTTCACCGACCGGGACCAAGTTGGCATTAAAACCGAGAATATCGGCAGCTTGAAGTACGGGATAGACGATAAAGCCGATGGATGGGTCTATTTTTTTATATTTAATTTCTTCTTTGACGGACGGGTTTCGGAGTGCACGGGCATGAGTAACCATAGTTAGAAAATAACTATAAAGTTCCATGGTCTCTGGGATACCAGATTCTAGATAAATTGTAGATTTATTGGGATCGATACCCACTGCTAAGTTGTCTAAAAACACTTCGTAGACGTTTTTATTAATAGTCTCTGAGTCGCGATAATTATTGGCATAAGCATGAACATTGGCCAAAAGAATGAAAGTCTCATATTCATCCTGAAGACGAACACGGTTTTCAAGAGTACCAACATAATGTCCGAGATGGAGGCGACCACTAGGGGTATCCCCAGTTAAGATGCGCTTGCGAGCTTTAAGGGTCGCAATATCAACAACTTTACTACCAGGAATTTTTTTAAGATCAGCTGAACGGTATCGATTGGTAATCGAAAGACTACCTGAACCACCCATAAGAAATTCTTTTTCAAAAAGTTTTTGATCCAAGTAGGTGGCGGTAACCGGATTAACAACAAAAGCGGCACCAGAAGGTGTGTGGGTTAGGGCTTCAAATTCCGAAGGTGAAGCTAGACTTAATTTTTTACACCCAATAAGTTGACAAGCACGATCAAGATCGAGCTGACAATCATCCCGGCGAATAATAGCGACATACTGATCGTCTGCTTTCATAACTAAAGTAGAAAAACCTTCAGAAATGGGTAAGCCAAGGTGACGCATACAATCGAAGATCTCCTTAAAAGGAGGATGCTCGATTGATGTAAACTCGATACCGAGTTTGACTAAGATTTCGTTATTTTTTTGTATTAATGGATCCATATTTATATTTGAGTTTAACATTTATATTTTTTCCCCCTCCCCAATTGAGGAGGGGGAGTAATTGCTACTTCATTAAATTTTGATAAACGTTAACTACATCTTTATCACCTCGGCCAGAGAGGTTGACGATGATGGTTTTTTCTTTTGATAACGTTTTGGCCAATTCAATGGCATAAGCTATTGCATGAGCTGACTCAAGAGCAGGAATTATTCCCTCCAATTGAGACAAGGCCTTGAAGGCGCTAACAGCCATAGCATCGGTGATACCAGTTGTTTCCAGACGGCCGATATCCCTTAGATAACAAAGTTCAGGCCCGACACCGGGATAATCAAGTCCAGAAGCGGCTGAATACGATTCAGCGATATGACCATCCTTATCCTGAAGGACAAGACAGTTATATCCATGGATTTGACCGACTTTTCCTTGTCCTAAAGATAAGCCATGACGACCACTTTTAGCACCAAGTCCAGCTGGTTCCACCCCAATCATTCTGACACTTTTGTTGAATATAAATGGATAAAAAAGTCCAATAGCATTTGAACCTCCGCCAATACAGGCCACTAAATAGTCAGGTAGCGAAGAATTAGTTTTTCGGAATTGTCTTTTGGCTTCCTGACCAATTATTTTTTGGAAATCACGAACCATAGAGGGGTATGGGTGAGGACCAACTGCTGAACCTAATAGATAATAAGCATCAGATTCTTTGATGTAGGCCATAAGAGCCGCATCAACCGCATCTTTGAGAGTCTTCTGTCCTCCAGTTACCGGAATAACATTGGCACCTAGAAGTTTCATGCGATAGACATTAATGTTTTGATTGTCCATGTCACGTTGACCCATATAGACATCACATTTCATGCCAAAGATGGCAGCAACAGTAGCTGTGGCCACACCATGCTGACCAGCTCCGGTTTCAGCAATTAACTTGGTTTTGCCCATTCTACGAGCCAAAAGTGCTTGGCCTAAAGCATTATTTATCTTGTGAGCGCCGGTATGATTGAGGTCTTCTCGTTTTAAATATATTTGGGCACCGTTGCAGACTTTGGTTAGCCTCTTGGCAAAATAAAGTGGACTAGGACGACCGGCGTAATGGTGATAACAATAAGTCAACTCCTTTTTGAACTGGGGATCTTTGATCGCTTTATGGTACTCAACTTCGAGATGTTTCAAGACATCTTCAAGTTGAGGTGGAACAAAACGCCCACCGTACTGTCCAAAATAACCGTTTTTGATAAGTTTTTGATAATTTTTCATAAGAATTTAAATTTAAAGATATAAAGGAAAAATAAGTACTTCGCCAAAACATCCGCCACCGACTAGGTGCCGTAATAACTAATATTTTATGTATAAAGGTCATAGCAGGAACGGACGGAATCGAACCATCATCGCCTGTTTTGGAGACAGGAGCTCTACCATTGAACTACATTCCTATTTTTAAAAAGGTGCCAGAAAACAAAAAACCCGCTCGCGCGGGTGTGATATTTTGGAAAAAAGAATGGCTTATGACAGATCAATATCTCCCGCGGTTGGGCTTTGGACTTGCCACCAAGCTTGAGAGACGAATGATTTCATAATTGTTGTAATTATAGGTTAGATTATTTTTTTGTCAAATTTTTGGAAAAGTGGATACAATACATGATAAAATAGGGCATATGTTAGATTGCATGCGCGCTGAAGATAGAATGGAAGCCTTGAGAATAGCGGAGGGTCAACGATTGAATATGCTAAGACACACATCTGAGGTTGTGGCCCGATCCAAACAAGACATCAATAATCAAAAACAGGTAGACATTTGGGCAATGGATAAACATACCCGTGAAATGTATATTGCCGAAAACCTGGAAGTGTTTTTTTAACATATTAGACCTTGACTTTTTACGGTATTTTAGGTATAATGTTTATGTAATATCGTTAACAAAATATGAAACTTTTCAAAACACCAGAAGACCCCTTAACCGCTGATGTGCCAGTACACATAATTGGCAAGAATGGAAAACTGGAGGAGGTAGGGAAGATTAGATCACTGATTCACCAACGAGAGGATGAAGCACTCGCCGCTTCATCACATAGAACTGTATTGATAGAAGGTCATCTTGCAATAACAACATTTGATGCCAATACTCCTCAATCTAGGTAGTTATGATAAAATAGCCTCTGACCTAACTGTGGATGAGGTAGCCCCGTGTTAGAGGGTAAAGGCATCCAAGATAAAATGACAAAAACAAATCCCCAACTTTCCGCTGCCGTTCGGACAATACTCGGCAAAAAAGTTAAACAACTCCGCAAGCAAGGTTTGATCCCAGCTACTGTATATGGACAAGAAATGACCCCAGCATCTGTTCAAATTGTAGACAAAGAACTTCACACCATTTTTGATCACGTGGGAGAATCTGGTCTCGTCGACCTAATGCTAGATGGTAAGAAATTACCTATCCTTTTTAGAAATCCACAATATCACCCAGTCATGGGAACTTTGACCCATATTGACTGTTTTAAAGTGAACTTGAAAGAAAAAATTAATGCTTTTGTTCCGGTTGAATTTATCGGAGAATCGGCCGCAGTTAAGGCCGGTAAAGTGTTGGTCGAAGTTGTAAATGAGGTAGAAGTTGAAGCATTGCCTGCTGACTTACCAGAGAAAATCGAAGTCGATCTTTCCGCTTTGGAGACCATTGACTCAGAAGTCACTATCGCTGATCTTGTTGTTGATCGGACCAAGGTTGAGATCAAAAATGATCCAGCCCAAGTGGTGGTTAAAGTAGAAGAACCAAAGGTTGAAGAAGAACCGGTAGTTGAAGAATCTGCAGAAGTTGTGGTTGCACCGGCTATGAACCAAAAGACTCCTGAAGAGAAAGCTGCTGATGATGCCAAAGCCGCCGAAGAAAAAAAGAAAGATAAAGAATAATCTTTTGGAAAATAAATACAAAATCCCCTTCGCGAGAGGGGGATTTTTGGTTGGTGACGGTAGATTGCTTCGCTATCGCTCGCAATGACGATGGAGAAAAGGAGGGGGATTTTTAGTGAATTTTATTTTTTGGTTTTATAGTAGAGGGAAGTAATATCATCACGGATCGGATCAAGTTCATAAGCTTTGGAAAGTGAAGCAAAAGCATCATCTTTTTTGCCTAAAATAGATTGGACCCGGGCCAATTCTAACCAATCTTCGACACTTTTCTTAGGGGCAATTACTAGAGAATTAATGATTTTTTTAAGTTCTTCTGGGTGGTTGTGTTGGCGATAGAGGGCAATATCAGGTGGATCGATTTTTAAGGCAATCTTATCAGCAGAGGTCCAATCACCAAGAGAGGCCAATTGATACCATTTTTGAAGCGAATCGTAATAGCGCTTACCGGATGACAACTCCTCCTTTTGACTGTAAAGTAGTCCCGTAAGAATTAGACAGGCCAAAACGATTGGAATATATTTCATCGGGGCCATGAAGAACTAATTAATAACTTTTCTTCACCGCCTATTTTTGGCAATAGCTCCTGATAAACAGTCTCAGTGATGTAAGGAATAAAAGGGTGGAGTAATTTGAGAGAAGTTACTAAAACGTGAGTAAGTACTGGAACTATTTCCACTCCCCTGTCCTTGGTGGACTCGAGATAGACATCACAAAAGTCGTGCCAGAAGAATTGATAGAGATCGTCGGAGGCTTGGCCGAATTTATATTTTTCGATATTGGAAGTAGTGGAGGTAATTATTTTGGTTAACTTATCAATAATTTCTTGGTCTGAAGCATTAGTAAGTTTTTTTGGAAGGTCAAACTTGGCATCAGGGAACTTATCTAGGGTCATCATAACAAACCTTGAAGCATTCCAGATTTTGTTGACAAAGTTACGTTGAGCGCGGATTTTGTCCTCTGATAGGGCAATATCTGAACCCGGCGCTACTCCAATAACCAGAGCCATACGCAGAGCATCGGCTCCATGAGCCTCGACAATTGAGAGTGGATTAATGGTGTTGCCTTTACTTTTACTCATCTTTTGACCTTTACCATCGAGAACTCTAGAATGCATGTGAGCGACCTTGAAAGGAATTTCACCAGTGACATAGACACCCATCATAATCATCCGAGCGACCCAAAAGAATAGAATGTCCCACATGGTGTCGAGGACAGAGGTGGGGTAAAAATATTTGAAGTCTTCAGAGTGATTTCCATCGGGTTCCCAACCGAGAGTGCTATAGGGCCACTGACCAGAACTAAACCAAGTGTCGAAAGTATCGGTTTCTTGCAAGACATTTGGTCCGACTTTCTTTGCTTCATCAAGAGATAGATAGTGTTTGGAATTAATTGGTGCCAGAAGAGTTTGGAGTCCTAGGGCAACTTCTTGATATTTGTCTTTGAGATTTTTCCAGTAATCGGAAATGTTTTTTCCATTAGCATCAATATAGGAAACTAAAATGTCAGGGTTTTCATCAAGGTTGTACCAAACAGGAATACGATGACCCCAAACAATTTGCCGAGAAATAGGCCAATCGCGAATGTCCTTCATCCATGTTAGAAAATCTTTTTTGAAACGGGCAGGAAAGATTTTAACTTTGTCTTTTTTGACAACATCAATCGCTTTTTCGGCTAGTGGTTTAATTTTGACAAACCACTGAGGAGCAGTGATAGGTTCGATGGGTCGACCGCATTTGTAGCAGTGACCAACTTCGTGGGTATAGTCAACAGTTTTAGTTAGAAGTCCAGCAGTTTCGAGATCGGCAACGACTGCTTCACGGAGTTGGTTGGGGAAAAGTCCGATATATTTCTTATCGACAACATTAGAATTGGCCTTACCATCGTAATCAAAAATACGGATAAATTCGAGGCCATGTTTTTTGGCCATGTCATAGTCTTCTGGAGAATGGCTAGGAGTAACTTTGACAGCTCCGGTACCAAATTCTGAGGAGACTGAATCGTCACCAATAACAGGAATTTGGCGTCCGATTAGGGGTAAAGTAATCGTGGTGCCGATTAGTTTTTTGTATCTAGGATCAGATGGATTGACGGCGACAGCGGTATCTCCTAGAAGTGTTTCAGGACGAGTAGTAGCCACTTCAAGTGGACCATAGTTGATATACCAAAGGTGAGAATTAACAGTCTTATGAACTACTTCTAGATTGGAAAAAGCTGTACCACAAAAAGTACAATAGTTGACAATTTTTTCATCACGATAGACAAGTCCATCGTCACACATTTTTTTAAAGACAGCAAAAACTCGCTGATTGTGAGCCTCATCGAGAGTGAATCTTTCCCGAGTCCAGTCCATAGAAAAACCCAAACGCTTCATTTGATTGACGGCGATATCACGGTTTTTATTGACGTACTCAGCGATGAGTTTGTAGAGAGTGTCACGATCAAAATCAAAGCGAGACTTACCTTCAGCCTTGAGATGTTTTTCGTAAACAAATTGGGTTTCGATACCAGCATGATCGGTTCCTGGTAACCATAGGGTGGGATCACCTAACATGCGGTGATAACGCACCATGATGTCTTCGACTACATAGAGAGCATGACCAGCATGGAGTGGTTCGTTGGCATTTGGAGGAGGGAGAATAATGGAAAAGGGTTTTTTCGATTTATCGATAGTTGGCGTAAATGCACCTGACTTTTCCCATAATTCGTAGATTTTGTTTTCGCCTGAAGGTTGATAGACCTTGTCCATAATTTATTATACTTGTCCGAGGCCGAGATTCTTTACCAGGCCCTACGACAAAATGTTTATAGGGTGACAAATTATTGAGCGTTTGTCTTCGCTTAGGTTCTACTTCCTTTGTTTGACTCAGGGTTTCTTCCTACATCTCCAGAGTGACTAGCTCCTTCTAAGATGAAGTATTATATCAAAAACTATTGGACGATTCTCATTAGAACCAAGCTAGGAACTGCTTCTTCACTTTCAACCGCTAGAGGATTTTCATTATAGTCACCGGCCAACAGTCGTTCTGATTCAAGGGCTAAGGTAGCGGCTTCAGAAAATCTGTTTTGGGCAATTAATTGGTCGGCAGTTTTTACAAGGTGGAACTGGCATTCAGGAGCTGATTCAGCCGGAAATATCGTATTTTTTGCCATGGACTATTATAACCTAATTTCGATACTTTTCAACCTATAATGTAATGTTTAATTGCTGTGGAGGCTATTAAGAAGCGGTAGTGTAACTATAATGTAACCTAATTAGTTTGGATGGTAAAATATTCCCATGAAAGTGGCAGATATTAAAGTAGCGGCCAAGGTAATCAAAAACGGTGGGTTGGTGGTGTTCCCAAGCGATACTGTGTATATCTTGGCAGTTGATCCAACAAACCAAGCAGCCACTGAGAAACTCTTGGCGTTTAAAAACCGCTGGGCGGGTAAAGCAATTTCAGTAGCTGTGGCTGATCAAAAAATGGCTGAAGAGTTTGTGGTGCTAAATGATAATAGTAAAAGTATTTATAGCAATCTCTTACCAGGTCCATTTACAATAGTTTCTGAGGGTAAACATAAGGTCGCTAAAGGTATTGAAGCTGAGAATGGAACACTGGGAATAAGAATTCCTGATAATAAGTGGATTATGGATTTGGTAAAGGAGGTCGGTGGACCAGTGACGGCTACTTCAGCTAATCTTTCAGGAAGAACACCCCACTATTCACTACCTAGTTTCAAAAGAACTCTATCTAAAAAGAAGATGGAGATGATAAATCTGTTTGTAGATGGAGGCAAGTTACCGAGAAACAAACCATCAACAGTGATAGACGCTACCGAACCGGAGATAAAAATTTTACGCCGAGGAGATCTGATAACTGGGACAAGTGAGACATTAATATCAAAGTCAGAAAAAGAAACGGAAAAAATTGCTGAATTCATGTTGAAAAAAACCAAAGAAGCAGTAAAGTCAGGATCTGACAAACCAATAGTTTTTGGGTTAAGTGGAGATCTTGGTTGTGGTAAGACAGTTTTCTCTCGTAAGATAGGACATCTATTAGGTGTAAAAGAAAAAATTACTAGTCCAACTTTTGTAATCTATAACGAATACAAAGTAAATTTTGAATCCTCAAACTTTAATTATCATGTAAATAAGTTTGTACATTTTGACCTGTATCGGCTGGGTGCTAAATATGAGTTTGAAGAAATTGACTTTTTAAAACAATTTACTGAAGATACGGTTGCTTGTGTGGAATGGGTAGAAAATATGGGAAGTGAATATTTGGAAAAACTAAAGAAAATATCATACTATATTCCAGTAAATTTTAAATACATTGATCAGGAAACCCGAGAAATAAAAATTTAAGGTATTCTTTGACGTTGACCTTGAGGCCCAAAAATGGTTTACTTTTGTAGGTAAGGATATTTTTCGTATATAGACACATGACAAAAAGAAAAAACAATGAACCAATGATTTCTTTGTGGATATTATTGTTTTTATCAGTGGCTCTATTTGGGGCAATGTTTTTGGTGCAAACCAAACAAGATACTAGAAATTTTGCAGCTGGATGTAAAGAACAGTGTCCGGGAGCCGATGGAGTTCTACGCAACTGCACTCCCCCCGAAGCTGATGGTTCCAGTGCTGATAGTTTGTGTGCTTGGGCAGGAAGATCCGAACCCTGCGGTGGCCAACAATTTTGTTGTCCGAGTGCAGGTGGCAAATGGACAACCAACATGACAGCTTGTGCGCCTTCTCCAACACCAACTGAGACACCAGAACCAACTCCAACAGCCGAAGCCACTCCAACTCGAACACCGACACCGACTCGAACACCGACACCAACTAGAACCCCAACTCCAACTCGAGTACCAACACCAACTGATGATCCAACAATTACACCCACAGCAACTTTGGTGCCAACAATGACGCCGACAAGTGTGATCTCACCAACTCCGACAACCACCGGGACCCCAAGTTCTGCTTATTACCTTAAGTTTAAAATGAGTTTTGCAGGCGTCCAGGCAAGTGCACTTTGTGCTGATCCGGAAAAGATGCCTCTAAATATTACTGTCCGAGCAGCAGATGGAACAACAAAATATTATCCAGGGATTATTCCAACTAAAGAAACTACCTCGATTGGTAGTAGCCCGGCAGTATATGATGTTGGCCTAAGACTGGAAGGATTCAATTATAGAAATAATATTACTGTTTTTATTCGGGGACCAAAACATCTACAAGTTAAGTATGGAAAGGATGATCAAAATTACTATTACAATCTTGAAGACGGTCAACTGTCTGGACTAACCAAGAATATGTCGACAACCCCAATGTTTAACTTTACTGGTTATCCTCTTTTGGCTGGTGATGTGACCGGAGCAACTAACGGAGTACAAGATGGGGTAATTGATGGATACGATTTTTCTTATATAAAAAGTGAAGCCATTAAGCGTACCAGTGTGGCGCCACATAGCTACTTACTTTCAGATATTAACGGAAATTGCGAAATGGAATCATCTGACCTGACTTGGATGATGCTTTCATTAATCGATAAGCAAGAACAGTTTTATTAAGGGAAAATTGGTGGGAACTGATAAGGTATAATTCTTCAATGATTGCTGAGTTGCATTGCCATAGTACTTGTATAAAACTACCTTATTTTCCATTGTTTTATGATGCCGTTCAGACTGTTGATCAAATTATCGAACAATGTCTTTTGAAAAACATTGAAGTATTGTCAATCACTGAACACGACTCACTCGATGGATACAGAATCGCTAAAAAAATAATTGAAAAAAGAAAACTACCAATTGTATTAATACCAGGAAGCGAGATCAGTACTAAGGATGGACATATATTGGCTTACGGTATATTGAAAAAAATTCCCAAGGGTTTGAGTGCTAAGGAAACAGTCGATCTTATT
This sequence comes from Candidatus Shapirobacteria bacterium, assembly GCA_041658955.1. Classification (GTDB taxonomy): domain Bacteria; phylum Patescibacteriota; class Microgenomatia; order UBA12405; family UBA12405; genus UBA2283. The sequence goes on along the minus strand of JBAZZE010000001.1, from coordinate 10,161 downwards.
CATGAACAAGGTGGGTTGGCAGTTGCTGCTCATCCATTCATCCCCTTTTTCTCAATCAAAGATAAGATTTTTGATTTGCCACTGGATGCGGTTGAAGGTGGATGTGCAGCAGCAAATATAGGTGCAAATGTAAAAGCAATGGCTGCTGCTAAAAAAATGAAACTACCAGCCACCAGCAGCAGTGATGCTCATAGTATTTATGGAATGGGGAAAGGTAAAACTATTTTTAATAAAAAGATTAAAAACTGGCAAGAAGCATTGGTTGCGTTAAAGAATGGAGACTTTACAATCCAAACAGATTACCAGAGCTGGTCAAAAGTATTGTGGGATAATATTTCAATCAATATTAGGATCCTGTTGTTAGCCTAAAATCAGAGAGGAATTTTTGACACTCATCAATCAGAGACTGTTTGCCACCATGAACACATTGAACGGTAATTTTGGTGTCTCCAACTTCAAAATCAACTAAAGTTTGACTACTAATCTTATAGACAAAAGTGGGTCGACCAGAAACAGTGAGGTCAGCATTGAACTCACGTCCGGGATGAAGCCATGACCAACGAGAACCAGCATGGACAGTAATATTGCCGGAAGCTGAATAAAGAGTGTAGCGGGTACCGCCATTTTCAGGTGACTCATAGAGTTTGCGGGATGAGGCATAAGGTACTTCAAAACCAAATTGAAGACTGGTAAGGGTAGAAATAGTTGGAGTGGGAGTAGCTTCTGGTTGATATGAAAGTTCCGGTTCCATAGAAGTCGGTCCTGCAGAAGGAGTAATCTCTGAGGGAGTGGAAGGTTCTTCAGAAATTTCAGTTATTGGAGGAATGTCTTGGGAGACCTCTTGGGTCGGGGTAGCCACCATTTCTTCTAAAAGAGTGGGTTTGGTAACTGGGCGATAGAAATAGATGAGACCACCCAGAGATAAACTAATGAGAATAAGGGTCAGGACGATATATATACGGTTTTGATTCACTAATCTATAATACCCTATTATGAAAATATTGGGAATCGAGACAAGTTGTGATGATACCTGTGCAGCGGTTTTGATTGACGATCGAGTAATCAGTAATGTCATTTCATCGCAAACTGATCTACATAAAGACTGGGGTGGAGTGGTGCCTGATATTGCCAAGAGGGCTCATCAAGCTCGAATTATGCCGGTAATTATGACGGCATTAAAAAGAGCCAGAATAACTATTGAAGAAATTGATGTTATTGCAGTAACTAAAGGACCGGGGTTGGCAATTGCCTTATCCATAGGCGTAAATACTGCCAAAGAATTGGCAATAAAATATAACAAAAAACTGGTAGCTGTAAATCATATTGAAGGACATGTATTGTCGAACTTGGTAAAAAACCAGATCGGTAAACCCGACACAAAAATTGTTTACCCAGCGCTGTGCTTAACTGCATCTGGTGGCCATACAAAGATCATTAGTGTTGAGGGAATTGGAAGATATGTTGTTGTGGGAGAAACACTTGATGATGCGGCTGGTGAGGCGCTCGATAAGGCCGCCAAATTGCTTGGACTTGGTTATCCAGGTGGGCCAGTAATCGAGAGGATAGCTAAGGGACATAAGACTGATTTTATTCCCCTACCAAAACCGTTAGCTGACAAAAAAATATTAGACTATAGTTTTTCGGGACTGAAGACAAGTTTTTATTACAAAATAAAGGACTGGCCTAAAGTTGAGGTTGATAAAAATTTAGGGGATTTGGCGGCGACGTTTCAAGAATCAGTGTTTGACACCTTACTAAGAAAATTCGACTTGGCAATAGATAAGTATCAACCAAAAACTTTGATGGCATCTGGAGGAGTTTTGGCAAATATGGAACTACGAAAAAAACTCCGTAGATTGGCAAAGAAAAAAGGGCTGCCGATTCTAATGCCAGTTAAAAAATGGTTGAATACCGATAATGCCTCAATGATAGGATTAGTGGGATATTACAAAGCCAAAAGAAAAGAATTTGAGGTAAATATTAATGAATTAGATCGTGATCCCCGATACGAGATATAATTAATTATGAAGAGAATATTTGAATTGGTACAAAACTTACAAAACCTAAACCGTATTAAAAGAACTGGCGGTACTCTAGCTCTTGGTTTGCCAACAAGTATGAATCTGTCGATTGCAGAACACTCTTATTCGGTAACTTACTTGGCGATGTTATTTACTGACATTTTAAAAGATAAGGAAGTTTCTAGTGAAAAAGTTATGCGATATGCCCTGACTCATGATTGGAGAGAAATGGTAATAGGCGATATTCCAGCTGGAAGTCCAAGTTATGCCAGTTTTTGGAGTATAAATATTCGCGAAGAAGTCGGAAAAGCTGGTGATAAGGCCATGAAAGAAATACTAGAATCAATAAACGAAGAAGTTGATATTAATTTGTACAAATCAAATTTAAATGAGAAAGAAAAATTGATTGTCAAAGCCGCTGACTGGATGGCTTATTTACTCGAAATGCAGGAGTGGAAATATTTGGGATACAACCATGAAGGCTGGGAAATGATTTGGTTTAATACTTTGAGTATTGTGGAAAAAATTGACTTGCCTTTTATTCCTGAGTTACTAACTGAAATCAAAGAGTCTTACAAAAGGGGAAACAAAAGACCTAGTCCGTGGCTAGCCAAAGCAAAAAGTCAGGTTAACCCTGATCATAAGCTTTGAGTTCAGCGGAGACACGCTCGTCTAGTTCATCCATTTTTTCCATAAACTCAGTGTCTATATCGACACCATAGTTTTTACTGAGAACGAGAATACACCAAAGACAATCAGCTAATTCGTGTTTTAATTTTTCGTCAACATCATCGATATGGCGACTACCCTCTTTGGCCATAACAAACTTCATCAGGTCACCAACATCGCCAACGAAACCTTCCATCAATTCCCGATTTGACCAAGAATGACCGACGTTTTTTTGATTTAAATCATTATATTTGGCACGAACAGCAAGGGCTTTGTCAGAGATTTGTTTAAAATCCATAAGGATGTTAATTAGTAACTAGATTTGTGGTCCACGGCGGAAGACCGCAGCCCAAGGAGAATAGGAACTACTAAATGTTTTTTGATGAATGATCTGACCATCACGAGTAACCTTCCAATCAAAGGAAGTCTTTAATCCAGGAATGGCATGCTCGTCCTGAATTACTTTTCCAGGAGCAAGGGTGGGGTCATCAATATAAACAGTTGGAGGTGCTGGTGCAGCACCCCATTGACGATAGTTACTTATCTCAGTTTTACGACCATCTGAAGTACCATATATGTCGTAGGTAAGGCGTTTTTCTTTACCATCATATTTACTTTGAATTAGAATATGATGACCAGTATCGTTGACAAATTTGAGATCGGGGTTGGGAATAAAAACCGTAGCATCATAACCTGGTGGCATGTCTTCTTCGTAGTATTGGACACGATAAGCGTGATTTTGACGATTGGTGATATTCAAGCCAGAGTTGAGTAGGGCTCGGAAAAAAGTAGTGGAAACCTGGCAGATGCCACCACCAACATCAAGCTCAGTTTTACCAGCTCGGATGACATAAGCCATCTTGTATCCGTTTTCGACAGAAACATCACCAAGAGCCTTTACAAAAGAAAAAGTTTCACCGGGGGCGACTAAGATACGATTAACAATTGAGGCTCCCCTCTCGACATTCATGTTACGAATGGCGGTACTGTGTTTGAAGGTTGAAGTACCACTACCAAGTAATTCTTTAATACCGAAGTTGTTAACATCTGAGTTTTCGGTTTTGGCTTCGAGGGTTATAACTGGAAATTTGTTCTTAATAACTTTTTCGGCTGTTTGGGTTAGTTCAACAATATTTGAACAAATTTGTTGAGTTAATCCTGAGTCATCCAAAAGATAACCGTTTTGAGATGGTTTAAATTCTAAGACTTGGCCGTTTTCAAATTTGAAGACTGGTTCGATTGGTTCTTTTTTAAGGCTAGATTTGAGACTGACGACATAGTCGGTCACTGCCGAACCGCGACAGGTGTTGCTGAAATCGATCCAAGAAATAAGTGTATTGTCGTCCAGAGTAACGGTTTGGTCTGGTGTGGAATACTCGAGTGCTTTGCCAATCAGGTTTTGGGCTGATGCTTTGGCCCGAGTAATTTGCTCTTCGGAAGGTAGTTGGCCCACTGGATCGAGAGGTAGATTTATTGGGGTAGAAATTTGATAGTAGTTTAATGATGAGATAACTTGATCTTTTAACTCTTTTAGATTTACTTTTTGGCCTAATTCACCACTTTTAATAGTGATGGTAGAACTTTTATCCTCAAGATAAAGTTGGGATGGGACAAAAGGACGATCGACTTGTTGGGCAATATCAGCGAGTTGCTTATCTAATTCGTCTTCGCGAATGAGAACCTCAAGTGAAAAGTTTTTTGGTTCAAAAAAGGCTTGAAAGTATTGAAGGACACCACTTTTAAGACGACGGAAAAGAAGGTCAGAGGCTAGTCGATCATAATCGATATTGGCACCGATGGTATTTAGCTTGATGGTGAAAGTTCGAGGTGGGTTTTGTATGGTAATAGTTTCAGGAAGTGGAAAATCGGATTTGAGACGAGAAATTATTTCACTTTTTGAGAGTAATGAATAATCTTTGCCAAGTATTTGGGTGTTTTTACCTGTCTTACCAAATCCAAAAACTAAAGGGAGTGAAAAAAAACAAAAGGCAATAAACCCGAAGAGTAAAGTATAAAAAAACGTTTTCTTAATTAGGGAAAACTTTAATAATGTTTTTTTATTGGTGGTGGAATTTGATTCGGTCATGATTTTCGATCCATAGCTTGGTTGGCTAACTCGTCAGCTAAGGAGTTTTGTTCGCGAGGAATATCGCTGAACTGATAAGTTAAGTTTAAACTATCGAGTAAAGATTTTGCTTGATTAAATAAGGGCTTAATATTTTCTGCCTTGACTTTGTAGCGTCCTTGGAGCTGACGAATCATCAATTGTGAGTCTGCATAAAAAGTGACTGCAGTGATGGAGTGAAGTGCCGAATTATCACGAAGCCAAAATAGAGCCTCAACTAAGGCAGAATACTCTGCTTCATTGTTAGTATGGATGCCAATGTACTTAGAAAGCTTGGCAATAATTTGTTTTGAATCATCATAAATGACAACGCCGAACCCAGAATGACCGGGATTGCCACGGGAACCACCGTCGGTAAATACAGAAACTTTCATAGAGGAATAATAACAAATTTGGCGATATTATTTGCTCTTGTGGTGGTAAAGACAACGCATAAACACTGAGTCAAGATTACAAAATAAGTTATACCGATTTCTATATATTCGAGTAAAATGCAGGTTAGTGTCAGCAAAAAGATATTGGTCGCTAAAGTCAGAAAATATTGAACAATCGTGGGTTGAAGAAGCTAAGATGCTTCATGGTTTGGGAGCAAAGATGATAGTACCTAAAAACTATGCCAAATTTGTTGAGACACAGAAGGATATCTATAACAAATGGTTCCCTGAAATTACTAAAAAGGCCGAGCAGTACGCAAGGATATTTAATGTGAGTGATTCATACCTACTGGATATGATGATGACTGAGCATATAGGCGAAAGTCACAAGGTAGCGGAGCCTGGGTGTTGTGTGATTATGGTGAAAAAAAATGAGTCGATCACAGTTGGACGAAACTTCGATAGCAAAATGGCGGCCGAGAAAATCTCAACATGCATTGAGTACGAAATTGGTGGCAAGAAGTATTGGATAAACACAGATCTAAATGCTTACAAAACACCTATGGACTCTGATAACTATAGGATTAGACCTCAGGAAGGGTGGACCGATAATTTTTATGTAGCCATAAATAGTGGACCGTCAATAAAACAAACCTCTGGTATAGCGGCTACTCAAGTACTGGAAAAGCTAATGATAATGACAATTGAAGGTAAAAGCACAGCTGACATAATTAACTATGTGACCGAAGTACCTATAAACCGAGGTGTGTCTATATCTGTTGTAAGTGGTGGAAAACTTTTTGTGGTGGAAAAGAGTGGTCAAAAATCTCAAACAAGGTCCTCTGATGAGGTTCTCTTTAGTACTAATCACTTCGTAGGTAACAATATGCTGGAAGCAAATTGTCTACTTTTCAAGAAAATACCTTTTCATGCATCATTTCCAAGATATGGTTTTATAGAAGCAAATCTCGATAAGGTTATATTTTCAGAAAATATTTTTGATCAAATCGTAGATTTGTTACATGAGGAACCGCTTAACCAAAATTTTCGCGATGAAAAATTTGATTGTGTAACCGATTGGATTTCAGTATTAACTTTAGGTAGAAAAAGCAAAACTTTTTTTTCACCAAATAACACAGAACACAGGGAAGAACTGCTACTGGAATATGTGTAACTATTGTGTATAATATAGGACATGAATATTGACAGTAGCCATCAATACATAATAAGACCAGAAGACTTTGGAGGAATGATTTACGACTTAGATGCCAGAAAGTTGCATAGACTAGATGAAGAGGAATATAAAAAACTTTACGATGCGAAGCTAAGTAATATCGAGGTTAGAGGTGAAGAAAATGTAAGTGTCAATGTCGGGCTACGTGCTCCAATAAAACTTTATATTGATATAACAACTCACTGTAATCTTAAGTGTAAGCACTGCTTATCTAGTTCTGGTACAAACCTGGCTAGTCTAACATTTGAAGAAGTTTGTGGAATAATCGAAGATATTAAGAAAATGGGTGTCTTTAGAGTAAAAATAGGTGGCGGTGAGCCATTACTTCATCCTGATTTTTGGAAAATTGTCGATGCCTTTAACGAAGCTAGAATAACTGTATCTACCAGCACAAATGGAGTACTCATATCACTCGACCCAAGTCTGGCAACGAAATTTTTTGAAAAGCGAGTGAAGGTAAGTGTCAGTATTGACGGAGATAAAGACATGCATAACTATATTCGTGGTCAAGAAAACTCCTACGATATGGCAGTAAAAGCGATTGAAATTCTGAAAGAAGCCGGAGTCAAAACTGTAATCGGCTCAACCATGTTTCCCATCAACTTAAAAACCGTACCGAAGGTTATTGAGTTAGCAGAAAGATTTAATGTAGCGGTAAAGTTTAAAAGAGCTAAACCGGCGGGTAGGGCTATAAATAACGAACTGGTAATTACAAAACCAACAGAAGAATACTGGGAAGTTGCCAGGATGATAAATAAATGCGAATTGGCTAGAGTCGAAGGTATTATGGATTTGGGTACAAATAAAAAGAAAAAAGTCTTGGATCAGGATTATTACAACTGTGGAGCAGGAACAGCTACCTGTCATATTGATTCTTGGGCCAACATATCACCATGCATATTCATGGGGCCAGAATTTACATCGGGTAATGTTAGAAAAGAAAAATTCAGTGAAGTGTGGGTAAACGGAAATGGATTTAAACAAATGAGAAGTGTAGCTAAAAAAGGGAATCCAAAATGTGCGCAATGTTCACATCGAACAGTTTGTTGTGGTGAATGCCGAGCGTTTGCTTTATTTGTAAATCACGATATTGGCTCAGTTGATCCATGTTGCCCATCTGGTCATCTTTTGGGCTAGATTTTGAATTAAGTTATCTTTCAAGAAGTGATTGTGATGTCCACTTCTAACTTAGTAGACACAAAAAGGCGGCTGTCAAAAATGCACAGCCGCCTAAATTGAGAACTAGAAAAAATTAGCCTTTGATTTGCTCCCAAGGATAATCTTTGTTACCAAAGTGTCCATAACGAGCAGTCTTTTGGTACATGGGGACCCGAAGGTTTAGGCCATCGTTTATACCAGCGACAGACAGATCAAGAAGTTTCCAAGCGAAATCTTCAATAATCTTCATATCTGATTTGGATGTTCCAAAAGTCTCGATAGCTTTACCGACTGGCTGAACTTGACCAATAGCATAAGCTAGTTGGACTTCACAGCGATCTGCAAGACCAGCGGCAACAATATTTTTAGCAATATAACGAGCAGCATAAGCAGCACTGCGATCGACTTTAGTTGTATCTTTACCAGAAAAACAACCACCACCGATTCGTCCCATACCACCATAAGTGTCGACTACAATCTTACGACCAGTGACTCCAGTATCGGAGAATGGTCCACCAATCTCCCATTTACCAGTTCCATTCAAAATCATTTTGTCTTCAGTGATACTAAAACCGTATTCTGATAAAACAGGAACGATAACATTTTCGTAGAAAAAGTGAGGATGGTCGGCAGGAGCTGATTGATAGTTTACAGGTTTGGCGAGAACTACTTTCTCGATAGAGACAGGTGTTTGACCATCATAACGTGCGGTTACCTGTGATTTACCATCGGGCCTTATCCAGCGATGGACTCTTTGAAGTTCATCCATCTTTTGGCAAAGTCGATGAGCCATGGAAATAGGAAGTGGCATAAGTTCAGGAGTTTCTTTACAAGCATAGCCAAACATCATTCCTTGATCACCAGCACCACCGGTATTGACACCTTGAGCGATGTCAGGTGATTGTTGGTGGATATAGATCTCAACATTTGACTTATCAGTAAAGTGGAGGGCAGGATCGGTGTAATCAAGTTCGGCTATTTTCTGACGAGCAATGGCTTCAAAATCTAGTTTGCCATTAATGGTCACCTCACCGGCCATGACTAATTTGTCGTCAGTGACTAGGGTTTCAACAGCCACACGGGCTTTGGGGTCAATTGTATAAGCAGCATCTAAGACTGCATCAGAAACTTGATCGCAGACTTTATCGGGATGACCTTCACTAACAGACTCTGAAGAGAACTGTGGATAATTCATTTTTCCTTTTTAATTTATAAAGGCGTGTTATAAACGGCACCGTGACCAAGGCTCGGTTGCCAACCCAAAGGGTCTTCCTAACACGCAAATATAATATCTAATTGATACGAGTTTTGCAAATCGATTATTCTAAAAACAACAGACTATACATTAATGCCACACCTATGAGCAAATAAACAATTTGAAGTAGAGAGTGGACTGATTTTTCTTTGTGTTCATGGAGTTCGGGAATGAGATCAGAGGCAGCTAGATAGATAAACCCACCGGCAGTAATGGGAAGGACAAAAGCGATATAGTTGGACAAACTTGAACCAACTAAAAAAGTGACGATGACGCCCAAAAGAGAAGTGGTCGCAGATAATAAATTTAGATTGAGGGACTTTTTGAGACTAAGTCCTTGGTGGGTATAGATACCAAAGTCACCAACTTCTTGGGGAATTTCATGAAGTAAAACGGCAAGAGAGGTGGCTATTCCTAGTTTGGTGCTGATGATAAAACTTCCGGCAATAATGACCCCGTCTATAAAGTTGTGAATTGCTTCACCAGCTAAACTGACGGGAATAATTACTGAAGTACCTTCCTCACAATCGGGGTCATGACAATGATGCCAGCGAATAAACTTTTCGATGGAAAAAAATATTAATATTCCTAAAATTGTTAAAAGGGAAACTGAATTTTGATTGGAAATATTTTCGCTAGCTTCTGGTAACAAGTGGATAAAAGCATCCCCAAGTAAACTTCCGACAGCTAGACTAACAAGCGGAGTAACAAAACGAGAAAAATTGGGAATACTGGAAATAAGCCAATAAATCGCCAGAATTGAAATGAGACTGATGATAACAACAGCTAAGATCGAGTAAAATAAAGGAAGCATGGGCTATTTTATCAAAAAAAGTGGTCATGGTTATTGAAAAGTTTTTTTTGTATGATTAATTATGGCTCTAGAGGATATTAAGTCGCCGCTTCCACCGAGAAGGTTTAGCAGCCTGTATGACCCGGCAGATGATAAGCAAGAAACACCGCCGGAAGTGAACATGCCTCGAGAACAAGATGAAATAGCGAGTGCGACAGTCATAAACCCAGAGGTACCGAAAAGTACGACCAACAGCCTACCTTTAGCGAAGCCAGTGGATACGAAAAAGATGTTGATAATCGGGGGAATTATTGCACTTATTGCAGCGATATTTTTCTTGGTATTTAAGGTGATTATTCCAAATTTGGGTGGTAGTAAGACTGAGAAGGTAACTCTAAATTATTGGGGTCTATGGGAAGAACCTTCGACAATTCAGGCAATAATTGCTGATTATGAAACTAAAAATCCAGGTGTAAAAATAAATTACGTCAGGAATCAAAAAGTAAATTATAGAACCAGACAAAACTCGAAT